>CAYQVE010000023.1:0-21771 GCA_964420785.1 uncultured Enterobacteriaceae bacterium
CGATGTTCCGTGCCACCGTCGTTCGCTTTGTCAACGGTGAGCCCGCGGCGCTGCGGCGGCATCAAGGGCCGGCGCTCGAGGAAGCGATTCGCAAGAACAGCCGATTCGAGATGGCGCTGTACACCGGCCGCAGCCCGTCTGCTTACTCTCGGTTGCCGGAGTCCGGTTGGCTCGCCGGAAGCGTGAGCGATCTGTCGATCCTGGCCAAACACGCCTCTGTCCACCCTGCTGTCATGGACGTGGCAGCGAAGGTGCTCGGGCCCGACGTGCAGGTCACCGTCGACGCCGGCGCCCACATGTTCCCCATTATGGGGCGTTGGCCGGCGTGCCGCCCGCGTCAGGTCCTCATCTCCAACGGGCACTCGACGATGGGCTTTGCGCTCCCTTCGGCGATCGGGGCGGCGCTCCTCGATCGCGAGCGGCGCGTAGTCGCGCTCACCGGCGACGGCGGCCTCCTGATGTGCCTCGCCGAGCTTGCGACCGCGGCGCGCGAACGCCTGGACGTGATCGTCGTCGTCTTCAACGATCGTTCGCTCTCGCTCATTCGCATCAAGCAGGAACGGCTCGGCTATCCGCCTGGGGGGATGTCGCTCGACGGCGTCGACTGGGTGGCCGCCGCGGCGGCGTTCGGCGTGCAGGCCGCGCGGGCGCGAAGCGATGACGAGCTCGCGGAGTGCCTCGCACGCGCCGTCAAGGCCGACGGCCCAGCGCTCATCGAGGCAGTGATCGATCCCGCCAGCTATCCTGAGACGCTGCGCGCGCTGCGCGGCTGACCGATTGGAGAATCGCCTTGACCGACCGTGATGCACACGCCGCCCTGCGAAGCGCTGTCCGCGAGCTGTGCTCGCAGTTCCCCGGCGCGTACTGGCGCGAGCTCGACGTTCGACGCGCGTATCCGGACGCGTTCGTCGCCGCGCTCACGGAGGCTGGCTACCTCGCGGCCTTGATTCCGGAGGAGTTCGGTGGCTCGGGCCTTTCGCTCGCGGAAGCGTCGGTGATCCTCGAGGAGATCAACCGCGCCGGCGGCAACGCGGCCGCTTGCCACGCGCAGATGTACATCATGGGAACGCTCCTCCGTCACGGGTCGGCGGAACAGAAGCGCGCGTACCTCCCGAAGATCGCGGCCGGCGAGCTGCGACTGCAGGCCTTTGGCGTGAGTGAGCCGACGACCGGGAGCGATACCACCCAGATGAAGACCACCGCCGTTCGCAAGGGCGATCGCTACGTCGTGAACGGCCAGAAGGTGTGGATCTCCCGCGCCGAGCACTCCGACCTCATGCTCCTCATCGCGCGGACAACTCCCGCCGACAAGGTGGAGAAGCGAACAGACGGGCTGTCGGTGCTCCTCGTGGACTTGCGCGGGGCCGAAGGTCGAGGGCTCGATATCCGTCCGATCCGCACGATGATGAACCACTCGACCACGGAGGTGTTTTTCGACGACTTCGAGGTGCCGGCGGCCAACCTCATCGGCGAGGAGGGCAAGGGCTTCCGCTACCTGATCGACGGGCTCAATGCCGAGCGCATTCTCATCGCGGCTGAATGCATAGGCGATGGCCGGTGGTTCGTGGAGCGGTCGACCCGGTATGCGACGGAGCGTGTGGTCTTCGGCCGCGCCATCGGGACGAACCAGGGCGTGCAGTTTCCGATCGCGAAGGCCCACGTGGCGGTGGAAGCCGCCGACCTGATGCGGTGGAAGGCGGCGAGGTTGTTCGATCGCGGCGAGCCGTGCGGCGCCGAGGCGAACATGGCCAAGCTCCTGGCCGCGGACGCGTCGTGGGAGGCGGCGAACGTCGCCGTGCAGACGCACGGCGGCTTCGGCTTCGCCGAGGAGTACGACGTCGAGCGCAAGTTCCGCGAGACTCGGCTGTACCAGATCGCGCCGATCTCGACCAACCTCGTCCTCTGCTACCTCGCCGAGCACGTGCTGCAACTGCCGAGGTCCTACTGATGACGAAGAAGCTGCTGCTCGCCGCGTGCGCGCTCGCGTCCGTGTCCGCGCTGGCCCAGGAATTCCCCAGCCGCGCAGTGCGATTGCTCGTGCCGAACGCGCCCGGCAGCTCGATCGACACCATGAGCCGCATCGTCGCCGCGAAGCTCGGCGACGCGCTCGGGCAGCCGGTGTTCGTCGAGAACCGCGACGGCGCCGGCGGCCTGATCGGCGTGGAAGCCGGCAAGAACGCCAAGCCCGACGGCTATTCCCTGATCTGCGCCTCGAACGGCTCGATGATCATCGCGCCGCTGCTGAAGAAATCGCCCCCCTACGACGCGGTCGCTGATTTCGCCGCGGTCGGCAGCTTCGCGGTCACGCCCAACGTGCTGATCGTCAACCCGGACCTGCCGGTGAGGAACGTGAAGGAGCTCATCGACTACGCGAAGGCCAACGCCAAGACGATCAACATGTCTACTGCCGGAATCGGCTCGCAGAGCCACCTCTCGGGAGTGCTCCTCATGACCCTGGCGGGCTTCGAGTCGCTGAACGTCCCGCACAAGGGCGGCGGGCCGTCGGTGAACTCGGTCGTCGCCGGGCAGACCCAGTGGAGCATCACGCCCGCCCCTGCGGTGATGTCGCTCGTCAAGAACGGGCGGCTGCGCGCGATCGGGCAGAGCCTCCCGCGGCGCTCGGCGACGCTGGGCGATATTCCGCCGGTCGCCGACACCGTCCCGGGCTACGACTACAGCGGCTGGGCGGGCTTCGTCGCGCCGAAAGGGACGCCGGCCGCGGTGATCGACAAGCTCAACGCGGCGCTGGCGAAGACGTTGGAGATCGCGGAAGTGACCGAGGGACTCGCCAAGCAGGGCGCGGAGGTGTTCGCGGGCTCGCCCGAGGACTTCACGAAGTTTCTCGCGCAGGACCAGGCGAACACGCTCAAGGTGATCAAGGCGGCCAGGCTGCAGGCCGACTAACCGTTCTTGGTGCGCGCCCGGCCTCTCACATGAGATTTTGGCGTGACCGGCGTGGCGTAGGGCTCGAGGGAGACCAAGAGCTTTCTCAAGAGGCCTTCGAGGGTGCTCCGTTCCTTCGCGCTCAGGCCAACGAGCCAGCGCTGCTCGAGTGCAACACGCGCCTCGAATGCTCGATCGATGATATCCAGCGCCTTTGGTGTGAGCCGGATCATGACGCCGCGCCCGTCAGTTGGGTCCGGTAACCGCTCCACGAGCCCGCGACTCTGCAACGCGTGAAGGATATTGGTCATTCCCCCGGAAGTAACCGGGTTAAAGCGCAGCTGGTTTATCACATTGGGTGCGAGAGCATAGGGGGGGCCCTGTGAGCGAAGCACGGTCAGTATGCCGAATTCTGACCGTCCGATACCGGACCCCTCAAGCAGCCGTTCGAAATCTCTCTGAAACACGTTATCCAGGCAGACGATGCGCCCGACGATCTGTTTCGCTGACAGGTCAAGCTTAGGGAACTCCCGCTGCTCGAAATTCACCGTCACGTCTACGCGATCGATCTGGTACACGCATTTCTCCAGCAAAATCTTCGAATTAGTACTTTCCGAAGACGCGTCACAATACACTATAAATAAAGCATTGACAATAGCTTTATAGAAAGCTATCATTGAAGCCATCTTCACCAACAGCAAGGGAGGGTTGCATGAAGATGCTCTATAGCATGCTGGCGCTCACGGGTCTCTTGGGGAGTGCGACGACCGCCGTTGGGCAGACTTTTCCGACACGCGCAATTACGATTCTCGTACCGTTCGCGGCTGGAGGGCCCACAGATACCGTCGCACGAATTGTGGCCGATCCGATGAGAAAATTCCTGGGCCAAGCGCTAGTGATCGAAAATGTCACCGGAGCCGGTGGCAGCATCGCGATCGGCCGCGCCGCCCGAGCAGCACCTGACGGCTATACGCTTATCGTTGGCAATTGGAGTAGCCACGTTGGCTCGCCCGCGATGTATCCGATCCCGTACGATGTCCTGAGCGACTTCGAGCCGATATCGCTCCTCCCGCTTTCTCGCCTTTGGTTGATCGGGAAGCTTGCGCTGCCAGCGAAGAACGCATCAGAGCTAGTCGCATGGCTAAGAGCGAACCCCAACAAGGCCTCGATGGGAATTGTGGGTATCGGCAGTGCAGCGCACGTGTGCGGCATCTACCTTCAAATCAAGGCCGGCGCTCAGATTCAATTTGTCCCTTACCGAGGAGCCGCCCCGGCCTATCAAGACTTGATAGCTGGGAACCTCGACCTAGTATGCGGGGACGCACCGACTAGCTTGACCTACGTCCGCAGCGGACAGATCAGGGCCTACGCGGTGCTAGGCGGCACGCGCTGGTCGCCTGCCCCCGACGTCCCGACGCTGGACGAAATCGGCGTGCCGGGACTTCATATCTCCTTCTGGAATGGACTGTGGGCTCCTAAGGGAACCTCGAAGGATGTCATAGCCAAGCTCAACTCTGCGGTCGTTGACGCATTGGCCGATGCAAGCCTACGTAAACGCGTAGCCGAACTCGGTCAGGAAATTCCGCCGCGCGAGCAGCAGACCCCGGAAGCGCTCGGTGCCTTCCACAGAGCTGAAGTTGAAACGTGGCAGCCGATAGTCAAGGCGGCTGGAATCAAGCCGGACTAGGAATCCTTGCTCAGCGCCGCGTCGCGATACCCATCAGGTAGTCGGGCAGCCAGGTCGCGATCTCCGGGAAGACGCACAGGATCACGATTGCGAGGAACATGCAGATCACGTAGGGGATCGTCCCCCACATCACGCGCGTCACCGGAACGTCGGGCGCGATCGAGCTGACGATGTAGATGTTGAGGCCCACCGGCGGGTGGATCAGGCCGATCTCCATGTTGATCGTGAGGATCACGCCGAACCACACCGGGTCGAAGCCTGCCGCGGTGATGATGGGGTAGAGGATGGGCGCGGTCATCAGGATGATCGCCGCCGGCGGAATGAAAAAGCCGCACACCAGCAGGAACAGGTTGATCATCGCCATCAGCGCCCAGCGGTTGAAATGCGCGTCGGCGATCGCCTGCGCGAGCGTCTGGGTGAGATAGAGCGAAGTGAGCATGTAGCCGAAGAGCACCGCCGCCGCGATGATCGTCAGGATCATCACCGACTCGCGCGTCGTGTCGCGCAGGATCGCCCACCAGCTCCTCGCGCTCCACATCCGGTAGATGATCACGGCCATCACCACGCACAGCGCCGCGCCCACCCCGGCCGCCTCCGAGGGCGTCGCCACGCCGCCGTAGAGCACGTACATGACGCCGGCGATGATCGCGAGAAAAGGCGCGATCTTCGGAATCGACTCGAACTTTTCCTTCCAGCTGTAGCGGAAATCGACCGCGTGCGAGCGGAATCCGCGCTTCCAGATGATGAACAGCGTCCACAGCATGAAAAGGCCGGTCAGCATGACGCCGGGCAGGACCCCGGCGAGGAACAGGCGCCCGATCGAGGTCTCGGTCGCGATGCCGTAGAGGATGAAGGTGATCGACGGCGGGATCAGGATTCCGGGCGGCCAGGCGGCGGCGATGGAGCCGGTGGCTACGTCGTCGGTGTAGCCGCGGCTTCGCATTTCCGGAATGCCAATCTAGCCGATGGCCGCGCAGCATGCGGGCGACGAGCCGGTGAGCGCCGCGAAGATCGCGCACGCGCCCAGATTGGAGATCACCAGCCCGCCCGGCAGCCGATAGAGCCAGCGGTCGAGCGCCTCGTAGAGGTCCTTGCCCGCGGGCGACGAGCCGATGGCCGCGCCCATCATCACGAACATCGGGATCGACACGAGCGTGAAGTCGTTCAGGCCTGCGTAGAAGGTCTCCGCGACGACGTGCAGTGCGTCGAATCCCTGGAACACCAGGATGAAGACGATCGAGATCGCGCCGAGGCCGAACGCGACCGGCGTGCCCGAAAGGAGCATCGCGAGCGTGACGACCAGCACCATCAGGCCCTGGGTGGTGGGGCTCACGCTTCGCGCTCCCTAGCGATTCCGAAGGGCGGCTCGCGCCCGGTGACGAGGTTGTAGATGTCGGCGACGTATTGGAGGGACAGGAGGCCGAGGCCGATCGGCATCGAGGAATACGGGATCCACAGGCGCGCGCGACACATGGGGTCGGGGACCCAGCTGTGGTCCCATGCCTCCTTCCAGAAATTGAAGGTGAGAACGGCGAGCACCACGGCAAAAGCGAGCGAGAGCGACGCGGCAAACAGCGCGAGCCAGAAGCGCGCACGCGGCCGGAGGTAATGGGGCAGTACGTCGACGTTGACATGGCCGCGCGTCATCAGCACGAACGGGCTGCCGACGAAGGTCGCCGCAATCAGGCAATAGGTGGTGAAGTCGGTCTGCCAGATGGTGTTCTGGCCGAGCGCGTAGCGCACGAACACCATGTGGCACACCACGAGCACGCCGAGCGCGATCAAGGCGGCGGCAGCGATGCCGCACAGCTGCGAGACCCGCCTTACGGCGCGGACGAAGCTATCCATGGGATGAGCGCGCATCGTGAGGCCGGGGCGACAAACAAAGGGCGGCTCGCGCCGCCCTTCGCTGTGCAATGTCCTGCGCTATTTGACGCCCATCGCCTCGTCGATCAGTTTCTTTCCGTCCGGGACTTCCTTGGCGAACTCGGCGTAGGAGCTTTGCTGTGCCACCTTGACCCACTGGTCGTACTCGGCCGGCGTCAGCGTGATCACCTCGACCTTGTGCTCCTTGAAGACCTTGACCATCTCGTCGTCCAGGCCCTTGGCCTCCCTCGCGAAGTACGCCTGCGATTTCTTGCCCGCGGCGATCAGCGCCCCCTGCTGCTTCTTGTCGAGCCGGCTGAAGCTCTTCTTCGACATGAGCACCGGTTCGTACATGAACCACAGCGCGTTGCTGCCGGGCGCGGTAAGGCATTTCACCTGCTCGTAGATGCGGAAGGAAACAAAGCTTCCCGAGCTCGTGTCGGTCGCGTCGGCGACGCCGGTCTGCAGGGCGTTGTAGACCTCGTTCGACGGCACGGAAACGATGGAGGCGCCAGCCGCCTGCCACATCGCGGCAAAGGTCGGACCGGCCGAGCGCACTTTCAGGCCCCTGATGTCGTCGGGCGTGCGGATGCAGGCTTTTTTCGAAGCGATCGCGCCCGCGAGCCAGGCGTCGGCGAGCACGATCACGCCCGCTTGATCGATCTTCGCCTTGATGTCCTTCATGAACTGGGATTCGTTGACCCGCGCTGCGCGCTCGTGATTGCGCACGAGCGCCGGCATCAAGGTCGCCCCGAAAGCCCGCACCTTGCCGCTCGCGTAGTCGAGCGGGAAGGACGAAATGTCCAGTTGCCCGTTCACCAGCGCGTTCCACTGTTCGTTCGGTTTGAATAGCGACGCGCCCGGGTAAACCTGCACTTCGAGATCGACGCCCGCGGCCTTGGCATCGCGCGCGATGATCTGCACCATCTCGTCGCGCACGTCTCCCTTGCCGCCGGGAAACTGGTGCGAGGCGCGCAGGACCGTCGGCGCTGCGAAGGCCAAGCTGGAGATCAAAGCGCCCGCAAGCGCCAAGGCAACACCACCACGCCTGAAATTCGTCATGGACTCTCCTCCAGATTGGTCGATCAAGAAAGCCGAAACCGCCCGGGCCCCGCCGATCACTCGCCCATCGGCGAGCGGATTTCCGCGGTGACTCTCAGTTCGCTTTTCACGCCCGTAACGCCGTGAACCGAGGTCACGACGCGGGTGGCGTTTTTCCACTCCTCGCGCGTATGAACGATCCCGCGCAGGCGCACCTTTCCGCCCTCCGAATCGACGCCGAAGGTGAGGCCCCGCGTGGACGGATCGGCGCGCAGCGCCGCCTTGATGCTCGCCTGCAGGGCGAGATCTGAAAGCGCGCGCTGGGACTCTTCGGTCTCGAGGAAGTCGGGCTTCCTGCAGAGCTGGATGATCTCTTCAGCGCACTGCTCGACGCTCATGCGCTCGGTGTTTAGCGACAGGTCGTAGCCTTCGGGATGCTGCCAGTCGACGTCGAAGTGGCGCTTGGCGATCGCGCCCTGCGCCTCGTCGCTGTTGCGGATCTCGGTGGCGACCGCGTCGCGGTCGCTCGTATCGAGCCGCTCCATCATGCGTTTCACGCGCAGCTCGAACGGCGCGCATATGCGCACGCGGATCGCGTGCTTCACCGGCCGCAGCAGGTGGGCGGCGCCCCAGCCGCGCATCACGGCGCCCTTGCTCGCGACCTGCAGCATCTCGTCGGCGGTATAGATGGAAAGGCTGGTCTTGTCGGCGGTGAGCCGCTCGAAGAGGTTGGCCTTCCCGCCCAGCAGGCGGATGACGTGGCTCTTTCTCAAGCGCATTTTGTCGGCGAGGTTGTTGATCATCTCGTGGTAGACCAGCGGCACCCGGAGCTCGGATTCGAGGATGCGGGCGACATCCATCCCCAGGGACCCCATTTCCCGCGTCATGGCGACCAACGGCATAAAACCCCCCTTGCCTCCCGGTTTCGAGCCTGACAGTGTAGACGCTCCCCCTGGGGAGCCGCAATTGACCTAGGTCAGTTCCCTCGTCCGCGCGGCAGCTTGGATGCGACGCAACATCCGGGGCGTCCGCCTCCGCCCCTGATTCCGTGGAGTTTATGGCACACTGAGGCGCCCGAAAAACGGAACGCCCGCAATGCACGGGCAGTTCCACACGGAAGGAGACTAGACGTCATGAAGTTCCGCCTTGCCGTTCCAGCGATTCTGCTCGTCCTGTTTGGGCTGCCGTCCGGCGCAGCGCTTGTGCAGAGCTGGCCGACGAAGCCCGTGCGTAACCTCACGCACGTCCCGTACAAGGGCGCGGGACCGCTGATGCCGGCGCTCCTCGGGGGCGAGGTCGATCTCGCGTTCGACGGCATGGGCACCCTCCAAAATGGGGCAAGGTGGTGAAGGACGCCGGGATCAAGATCGACCTCTAGGCGCTGCCCGTCCTGCACAAAAGCCCCGCGCGAGCGGGGCTTTTTATTTCTTCCCGCCTTCGAGCAGCAGCCCGATCAGGGACACGAGGTCTTTTTCCTTCTTGGCGAAAAAGTGATCGGTCGCGAACACCATGATCTGGTTCGAGCCGCGCATGCGCTTGAGCGCTGCGGCGCGCTTCTGCGCGCCCTGCAGCACGGCGTCCGTGTCGTTCTCCGCGTAGACGTCGAAGACCGGGAACTTGACGCGCTTGATCGACGCGAACTCCCCGCTCGAGATGGAGAGCGAGATCCATCCCGCGAGCGGAACGAGGGGATGCGCGCCGACGTAGTGGTTCGCCATGCGCGAGCCCATGCTGTGCGAGAGCAGCACGACTCTCTCGTAACGCTTGCGCTTCAGGTAGGTCATCGCCGCCGCGAAGCGCGCGTCGGCTTCCCAGAAGAGCACCGGATAGCGCGCCGGCGGCGCGTCCGCGGAGAGGATCGGCATCTGGATCGAAAGCGTGGTGTAGCCCGAGTCGGCGAGCCGCGTGCGCAGCTCGCCGATCAGGCCGTAGTCGGGATGCACCCCCAGGCCGTGCGCGAGGATGATCGCGCCCTTCGCGTTCTTCACCTCGGTGTAGATGCCGAGGAATTTCTCGGTCCGCGGCGCTTCGAGCCATACCGCCTCGCCCGAGACGAGCTGCGGGACGATCTCGTCGGCCCAGCGCTTCTCGCGCGCGTAATCGGAGGGCTGCTGCTGCGCGACAGCGAGGAGCGGCGCGCACATCGCGGCGGCGCAGATCGTCTTCCACCGAGGAAATCGCATCCCGAGCTCCGTGAAATCCCCCGTTATTGTAGCGTTCCGCGTCGCCCGCACGGGTCTTTCGGATAAAATACCGCGTCTCCAACGGCCGAAAACTCATGGCGGGACCGCTTTCGCACATCCGCGTCCTCGATCTTTCGCGCGTGCTCGCCGGCCCCTGGGCGGGGCAGAACCTCGCCGATCTCGGCGCCGAAGTGATCAAGGTCGAGCGCCCGGGCTCGGGCGACGACTCGCGCGCCTTCGGTCCGCCCTGGGTGAAGGACAAGGACGGGCGCGACACCAAGGACTCAGCCTATTACACCTCGGCCAACCGCGGCAAGAAATCGATGACGCTCAACATCGCGAAGCCCGAAGGCCAGAAGCTCGTGCGCGAGCTCGCCCGGATTTGCGACGTGCTCATCGAGAACTACAAGTTCGGCGATCTCGCGCGCTACGGCCTCTCCTACGACGAGCTGAGAAAGATCAACCCGCGCCTCGTCTACTGCTCGGTTACGGGCTTCGGCCAGACCGGCCCGTACCGCGAGCGCCCCGGCTACGACTTCATGATCCAGGGCATGGGCGGAATGATGAGCGTCACCGGCGAACCCGACGACGCGCCGGGCGGCGGGCCGCAGCGCGCCGGCGTCCCCGTCGCCGACATCATCACGGGCATGTACGCCTCGATCGCGATCTGCGCGGCGCTCGCGCACCGCGCGGAGAGCGGGGTCGGGCAGCATCTCGACCTCGCGCTCCTCGACTCGCAGATCGCGCTTCTCGCCTACCAGAACACGAACTACTTCTCCACCGGCTCGCCGCCCAAGCGCATCGGCAACCTGCATCCGAACATCGTGCCCTACCAGCCGTTCCGAACGAAGGACGGCAGCGTCATCCTCGCCTGTGGCAACGACAATCTCTACCGCAAATTCTGCGAGGCAGCGGGCCGGCCCGAACTCGCGGACGACCCGCGCTTCGCCACCAACGGCGCTCGCGTGGAGAACCGCGCCGAGATGACGCGGCTGCTCGCGCAGGTGTTCGCGCGGCGCACGACGCGCGAATGGGTCGAGCTGCTCGACGCGGCGGGCGTCGCGAACGGGCCGATCAACGACGTCGCGCAGGTCTTCGAGGAGCCGCAGGTCAAGGCGCGCGGCGTGAAAATCGAGCTCGAGCATCCGCTCGCGGGGAAGCTCCCGCTGGTGGCGAGCCCGATGCGCTTCTCGGGGACACCTCTCGAGCACAGTCTCGCCCCGCCCACCCTGGGGCAGCACACCGATGAGGTGCTGCGCGAGGTGCTGCGCTTGAGCGATGGCGAGATCGCCAGGCTGCGCGCCGATGGCGTAATCTAGGCGCGCGAAGGGGGAGTCATGGCCGCACCCGGCAACATGCGTTCTGCGATCGTCACGGCGGCCGTCATGATCGCGGGATCGCTCGCCTGGATCGCCGGGATCTCGCTGTCGGGGCTCGCGGGCTCGCGAGGGTTTTTCGGCGCGGGACCGCTGATCGCCGACGCCAACCTGATTCTCGAAATTTTCCTCGTCGCGGGGATCACCTACGGGTTCCTGCTCGCGCGCCGCGGCAACATCCAGGCGCACCAGATCAACCAGACCACCTGGGTCGTGCTCAACATCGGCCTGATCGTGCTCGTCATGGCGGGCTCGCTGCAGGACGTGAAGGTCGCAAAGGCCGCGGCCCTTGCCGACTGGCGCATCGCCGTGACCTGGCTGCACGCGGCGTGCGGAACGCTCACCGCGCTCGCCGGTACGTGGATCGTGCTGCAGATGAACAATGTCCTGCCGCGCGGCCTGCACGTCGCCGCGTGGAAGAACCTGATGCGCGCCGCGTTCGCCGGGTACTGGCTGACCGCGCTGCTCGGATTTCTCACCTATTACTTCTGGTACATCGCATGAGACGATTCGCCGCGATCCTCCTCGCCTCGCTCGCCGCCCTGTGGCCGGCGCTGCCCGCCGCGCAGCACGGCGCGAAACCGGAGATCAACTCGCCTTTCCTCGTCGACCCCGACGTCGCGCGCTGGAGGAAGGGTTTCGAGAACGAGGACCGCGAGGTCTACCGGAAGCGCAGCGAGATAGTCGCCGCGACCGGCGTGAAGCCGGGGATGGCGGTCGCCGACGTCGGCGCCGGGACCGGGCTCTTCACCATGCTCTTCGCGCGGACGGTAAGCCCTAGCGGGCGCGTCTACGCCGTGGACATCTCAAAGGCCTTCATCGAGCACATCGGCGAGCGCGCCAGGGCCGAAGGGCTGGACAACGTCACCACCATCCTCACGAAGGGCACCGAGACCGAGCTGCCCGAGGCCTCGGTCGACCTCGTGTACACCTGCGACACCTACCACCATTTCGAGCACCCGGGAGAGACCCTGCAATCGATCAAGAGGGCGCTCAAGCCCGGCGGGCGCATGGTGGTGATCGACTTCGAGAAGATTCCGGGCGAGACGCACCAACAGCGCATCGACCACACCCGCGCGGACAAGCAGACCGCGATCCGCGAGATCGAGGCTGCGGGCTTCCGCTTCGTCGAGGAGAAGAAGCTGATGCGTGAGAACTACTTCGTCGTGTTCCTGCGGCCGTAGGGCGGCGCGCTCTCACCCTGCTCGGCCGAAGAGGGAAGGCTCCTGCCCGCCGTCACGGATTTTCCGCGAGCCAGGCGCGCACTCGCGTCTTCTCGGCCGTGGTCATGTGCAGCCCGCACTTGGTGCGCCGCCACAGCACGTCCTCGGCCTCGCGCGCCCATTCGTTCCTCACCAGGTATTCGAGCTCGCGCTCGTAGAGGCCGCCGCCGAAGTTCCGGCCGAGCCCGCGCTCCTCGCGCGCGTCACCGATGATTTCCTCGGCGAGCGCCCCGTGCCTGCGGAGCACGCGCGTGAGCCAGACCTTCGGAAGGCGCGGATGGCGCCTGCGGTAATCGAGGAGCAGCCCGCGAAAGCTCCGCCCGTTCAGATTTCCGCCCGGGAGGGGCTCGGCGTGCGTCCAGGCGGGCTTGCCGGGGAAACGCCCGGAGAGCTTTTCCATCGTCTGCTCGGCGAGCTTGCGGTAGGTGGTGATCTTGCCGCCGAACACCGAAAGCAGCGGCGCGGCGCCGGGCTCCGCTCCCTTATCGAGCAGCAGGTGGTAATCGCGCGTCACCGCCGATGGATTTTCGCTCCCGTCATCGTAGAGCGGGCGCACGCCCGAATAGCTCCACGCCACCATTCCGGGCGTGATGGGCTTGCTCGCGTAGCGGCTCGCCGCCGCGCAGAGGTATTCGATCTCCTTGCGCGAGATCTTGGCCCGGTAGTCGTCGCGCGTGACCGGCACGTCGGTCGTGCCGACGAGCGTGAACTGCCGCTCGTAGGGAATCATGAATATCACCCGTCTATCAGGGTTCTGCAAAATGAAGGCGTGGCGCTCCTCGTGGATGCGCGGCACGACGATGTGGCTGCCCTTCACCAGGCGCACCGTCGCGGGAAGCCTGATCTTGAGCGCCTCGTCGAGCACCTGCCTCACCCAGGGCCCGGCCGCGTTCACGATCGCGTTCGCGCGCACCTTGCGGCTGCCCCGCTCGCCGTTCAGGGTCGCCGCCCACTCCCCGCCCTCGCGCCGCGCCGACACGAACCGGGTATGGGTCAGGATGGTCGCGCCGTGCGCGGCCGCCGAGCGAGCGTTGAGAACCACCAGGCGCGCATCGTCCACCCAGCAGTCGTAGTACACGAAGCCGCGCTCGAACTCGGGCTTCAAGCCCGCGCCGTATCCGTCGCCGGCGAGGCGCACGCCCTTCGACGCCGGCAGCGAGCTCTTGCCTCCGAGGCCGAGCATGCGGTGGCCGAGATGATCGTAGAGGAAGAGACCGGCGCGTATCATCCACGCGGGCCGCAGGTGCGATTCGTGCGGCAGCACGAATTCGAGCGGCCAGACGATGTGCGGGGCGATCCTGAGCAGCGTCTCGCGCTCGGCGAGCGCCTCGGCGACGAGGCGGAACTCGAAATACTCGAGGTAGCGAAGCCCGCCGTGGATGAGCTTGGTCGACGCCGACGAGGTCGCCGATGCGAGGTCGTTTTGCTCGACCAGCAGGACCTTCAGGCCGCGCCCGGCGGCATCGCGCGCGATTCCCGCGCCGTTGATGCCGCCGCCGATGATCAGGAGGTCGTAGTGCTCGGAGTCCACGCAGAGGGGAATTCTACGCGAGTCGGAAGGTGGCGGTGACCGCGACGCCGCCCGAGGCGAGGTTGTGCGCGCTGATCGAACCGCCGTGGAACTCGGCGATGAGCCGCGCCACGTACAGCCCGAGCCCGAGATGCGGCTCGGCGCTTTTTCCGTCGCGCGAGCGCTCCCCGCGCACCGAGACCATCGATTCGAAGAGCTTGCCGCGCATCGCTTCGGGCAGCGGCGGCCCCCGGTTCTCGACGCCGAGCTCGGCGAGGCCGTCCGCGACGCGGAGCGCGACGCGCACGGGCTCTCCCGCTCGCGAGAAATCGACTGCGTTCGCGACGAGCTTGTCGAGCAGCTGAGCGGCGAGCTCGGGCGAGCCTTGCGCGAGCGGCTTCCCCTCGGGCAGCTCCAGCACGAAGGCCTGAGCCGGGTAGGCGAGGCGGTAGCCCTCCACGCAACCCGAGACGACATTGGCGAGGTCGAAGCGCTCGCGCTCGAACGAAGCGAGGCCTTGCTCCAGGCGCGTCGCCTCGCTCATCTTCGTGAGTATCGTCCCCAGGCGGCGCAGGCCTTCCTCCGCGCGCTCGATGTAGACGCGCGCATCCGCCGGCGCGAGCTTCAGGTTCTCCAGCGAGGAGCGCACCACCGCGATCGGGGTGCGCAGCTCGTGCGAGAGGCGGCTCGCCATGCTCTCCAGGTAGGCGTGGTGCTGCGAGAGCTTGGCGAGCATCGCCGAGAAGCTGCGCGAGAGGTCGCCGATCTCGTCGCCCGCGTTCTGCGCGGTAACGAGGTGCGCGAGCCGCCCGTGCGCGTCGATCGCCGTTTCGGCCTCGTCGCGCAGCCGCCGGATGCGCGTGGAGATGCGCGTGGCGAACCAGATGAGCACGGCCGCGGCCACCGCGAACGCCGCGAGCGTGAGCACCAGCAGCCGCTCGAGCGCCTGGCTACGCACCGAGAGGATGGGGTTGGTGCTCTCCTCGACGACGACCGCGCCCGCGACCTCGTCGCCGTTCCAGATCGGGTGCGCGGCCGAGATCACCACGGCCTTGCCGTCGGGCGTGTTGCGCAGGCGGAACCCCGGCCGGCCCTGCAGGGCGCCGGCGATCTCGCGTCCCGTGGCGAGCGCGTCGTCGGCGATGGCGTCGTCGAAATCCTCGCTCGGGCGCGGGATCAGGAGCCCGAGCACGCGCTGCGTGAGAGTCTCCGCAGCCTCGCCCTCCTCGCGCCGCAGGCTGCCTGCGAGCGCGAGCACGCGCAGCTCGCGCGTCACCACCCAGATGCGCGCCGTGCTGCGCTCGACCGCCCTCAGGATCTCGCCGATCTCCACGGTCTCGTTTTTCGCTGCGGCTTCCTCGCGATCGATGATGAGCGTGGTCTCCGCGCCCTGCTCGGGCTGCGGGTCGCCGCGCTCCGCGGCGAGCCGCCTCAGCTCCTCCTCCGCCTCGCGCAGCAGGTCGTTGTCGCGGGGCGGGCGCGCGCGCAACAGCCCCGGGCGGTCGTGCAGGGCGGTCGCCAACGCGCGCGCGGTGGCGAGCAGCGCCTGCTCCTCGCCTTCCAGGAGAAAGCGCTCCATCTCGCGCACGTACTCGTACCCCGCCCAGGGCAGCGCGAGGAGCACGAGCGCCACCAGGGCGAGCTTGGTGCGAAGGCTCAGGGCCGGGGGCTTCATGCCTTCCAGCGGTATCCCATGCCGTACACCGTATCGATCTGCTCGAACGCGGGATCGACCGCGGCGAATTTCCTGCGGATTCGCTTCACGTGCGAGGTGATCGTGCCCTCGTCCACCACCAGGTTCGCCTCGCGCATCAGGCCCTCGCGGTCCTTCACGTGGCCGGGGAATTTCGCGAGCGTGTGCACCATCCAGAACTCGGTGAGCGTCAGCGCCACGGGCCTGCCTTTCCACGACGCGGTGAAGCGCTTCGCGTCGAGCTTGAGCGCCCCGCGCTCGAGCACTTCCTCGGCCGCCTTGGGCTCGCGCAGCGCATCGATCCTGCGAAACAGCGCCGAGATGCGCGCGAGCAGGTGCGGCAGGCTCACGTCCTTGGTGAGATAGTCGTCCGCGCCCAGGCGCAGGCCCGAGACCGCGTCGAAGTCGGAGTCGCGCGCAGTGAGAAAGAGGATGGGCAGGCTGGGAGCGAGGGCGCGCAGCTCGCGGCACAGGGTGAAGCCCCCGTCGGGCTCCTCGCCCAGGCCGATGTCGATCACGGCGAGATCGGGGAGCCGCGTCCGGAAGGCGCCCATCGCCTCGCCGCGCGCCGCGTGCGCGCTCACCTCGTAGCCGTGCTTCCTGAGCGCGTCCGCGTAGTTGGCGCGGATTGCGGCGTCGTCTTCGACGATGGCGATGCGGCGGGGCATGGTGATTGTTTCATCCCCTCCTCCTCGAGGAGGGGAAACAAATCCGCACTGAATATAGCGCATTCCCTCTGCGCCGGCCGCAGGCCTGAGCATTGCCATCTTCCTGCCACAATTCTTCGGCAGCTTTCCATTCTCTTCCCCCGGCCGAGCCCTTTTCGGGGGCTTCAATACCTGCCAGGGCCCGGAAAGCGGGTCGCGCAACCGGACAAGGGGATTTGAGGATGGAAGTTTCGAGCGGCAGGTCCAGGGTTCGCCCGATCGTCGTCGATTTTCTCGCCACGCTGTTCATCACGTTCTGCATCGGCGTGGCCGCGGCCGTGGTTCTCGGCGTATGCGTGGTGCTCATGGCGGGCGAGGTGCGCGGCGCGGAGCCGGGCGAACGCTCGCCCGTGAAGATGGACCCCGTGCGCGAGGGAGCGAGCGCCGGGGAGATGCGCGCGAAGGCGATCGAGCTCGCGCTCACGCATCACCTCGTCACCAAGTACGCGGGTCTCATCGCCATCGAGCGCACGCCCGCGCGCTCGGTGGACCCCGATCGAGGCGCGCCGGCGCGCGCGGCTCTCGCGCCCGCGCCGAGGCTCGAGCCGGAAAAAATCGACTAGACGCGATTTGCCCCTAGCCTGGAACGATGCACAGACGTTAGTCCGTGGAAGGAGCGCTGGTTTTCATGCGCGGGACCCTGGCAATCGCCCGACGCCGGCGTCGATTTTCCGGAGACATGAGCTTGCTTGATGCAAGACGGCAACTAGCTGTAAACACGCCTGGTTTCGGGTTTTCCGGCCCAGGGCATGCTTCTTGCGGGGTTCCGGGTAGAGAGTGGAGTATGGCAACGCAAACTGCAAACAGGAGAGAGTCCGACCGGGTCCCGATGGGCGTGGAGAGCGCGCTGCCCTGGGTCCCCGTTCCCTCGTCGGAGTCGGCGCAGCCGCCCAAGGTGAAGAGCGGCGTTCTGGGCAAGCTCGTCCTCGCCCTCCTGGTGCTGCTTTTCGTCTTCGGCGTCTGGCAAGTCGGCAAGAAGCTGTACGACCATGCCAATGCGCCGCTCGCGCAGGCGATCGACCGGAAGGGATAGTCAAGAACCGAGGCGCCGGCACGCAGGGCCGCAAGGGTTCACCTTCCTCCCCTCTCCGTCCTTGAGTGCCCGGCGGCTTCGGCAAATCCTGAAGGTACTTCCTCGACGCAGCGAATTCCGCTGCGCCCGGCTTATGCGCCGGCGCCCTGGGCGAGCTGCCTCGGCCGGCCGCGCGGGCGGTGGCGGGTTCGCGCAGGCGGTGTGACCGCATAGATCGCCGAAGGCTCCTCCGCCGAAAGCGAAAACTGGCTGCGCGCCGTCACGCTGCCGAACGCCGCGCCGTCGGGGAGATACTCGGTGAGGAGCAGCACGCAGTCCTGCAGCTGCGCCGCGCCGACCACCAGGCTGTCCCGCCAGGAAAGATCCCAGCGCTGCTCGATCTCGCGCGCCCGCCGAAGCAGCGCCTCGTCGACGGGCAAAGGGCGCCAGGCCATCAGCTCCCGGACATCGTCCCACGCCGCCCCGGGGGCGACGTGGGGCTTGAGGGTGCGCGTCGCGAAGACGTAGTACTCGGAGAGGACCTGGACGCTGGTGCGTCCGAGGCGCTCCTGCCACAGATGCGCGATCCACTGCAGCGCGCGCGCCTGCTTCGCCGCGTCCCGCGGATCGCGCGCGTAGACGAAGACGTCAACGTCGACGAAGCAGGGGCCGGTCATGCAGCTCCTCCCGTCTGGGATAGGGCTGGGGCGGCCCCGACAGCTTGAAGGGACCCTTGGTCAGGTAGCGCTTCATCGCCACGTCGTACTCGCGCGCCTCGCGCATGTGCTCGCGCAGCACCTCGCCGACGAAGCGCGACATGCTCAGGTTGCGCTGCGCGGCGTGCACGCGCGTCCACGCGGCGGTTTCCCTGTCGAGGGTGATGGTGACGTTCTTCATCGGCCGGCTTCGATTTCCCGCGGTAGGACATAATACACGGGTTTCGTGTATTTATCCATACTAGGGCTCGAGCGAGCCCAGGTAGGCGGCGATCGCCACGATGTCTTCGATGCTGAGCTTCGCGACCACCGCTTTCATGAGCTCGGCCCAGGAGCCGGTGCGGTTGCCGCTGTGCATGTCGTTCAGCTGGCGGACGACGTAGATCGGCGGGCGCCCGGTGATGCCCGGCACTTCGCCCAGCCCTTTGAGCGCCGCGCCGTGGCAGATGGCGCAGGGAATGGTCTGCCCCGAGCCTCCGCCCGTCACCAGCGCCTTGCCCTTGGCGATGCTGCCGACCGGCACGTAGTCGATGAAGCCCGAATGGGGGTCGCGGCTGTGCGCTCTTGCCGCGTCCTGCGGCAGCACGATGATGCGGTTGCCGAGCGGCTCGGTGCCCCCGTCGGGCACGGCGAAGCGCATGGCTCCCGGGCCGACGTAGGTTTTCGGCACGCTGGCGGTCTCGACCACCTTCGTCCACACGCCCGGCTTCAAGCCCGCGAAATATTCGCTCGCGGCGCGCACGTCGGCGTCCGACATCGCCTTTGCAATCTCGATCATCGCGTTCGCCCTGACGCCCTTCCTTCCTCCGTTCTTGAACTCGGCCATCTGGCGCACGAGGTAGGGAACGGGCAGGCCCGCGAGGCTGGAGGATTCGGGGTGGCCGTTTCCGGTCGGAAGATGGCAGAGCGCGCAGGCGCGGGCCGGCTTCCTGCCGGTCGCGACGATCTCCGGCATCGGCGGATGCTCCTCGGGAAACCAGTCGGGCGGATTGAAGCCGTCGTCGATCTGCGCCTGCGTGTATTTCTTCGCGCTCCCGGGCACCTGCTTCTGCACGACGCTGTCCTGCGGCGCGGGCTTGGGCGTCGCCGGGTAGGCCCAATCGGGATTCTCCGCCGCGATCGCAAGGCCGGGAAGCAAAGCTATCAACAGGACACGAGCCGGATTTTTCATCGCTGCCTTCCTTTTCTTCGGCGCCCGGATGCTACTCTGCCTTGATCCCCGCTTCGCGGATCACCTCGCCCCACTGCTCGTATTCCCTGGAGAGGAACGCTTGCGCGTCCTCGGGCGATCCCGACGCAGGCTCCCCGCCCAGCCCCGACAGGCGATCGCGGATGTCCGCGGCGTTCATCGCCTTTACCGACTCGGCGTTCAGGCGCTCGACGATTGCGCGCGGCGTGCCCGCGGGCGCGAGCAGCATGTACCAGTTGACCGCGACGAGCGGGGTCCCGGCTTCGGCCGCGGTCGGCACCTCGGGCATGGCGCTCGAGCGCTTCGAATCGAGCACCGCGAGCGCGCGCAGGCGTCCCTCCTTCACGTACGACGCGGCGCTCGAGGCGGCGACGATCACCACGTCGATCTCGCCGGCGATGAGGCCGGTCAGCGCGGTGGTCGCGCTCTTGTAAGGCACGTGCAGGATGTCGATCTTCGCCCGTGACTTGAGCAGCTCCGCAGCGAGCTGGTTCACCGAGCCCACGCCCCCGGAACCGTAGGTGAGCTTGCCGGGCGACTCGCGCGCGAGCCGCATGAGGTCCGCCAGGCTCGCCGCCTTCACGTTCGGGTGCACCACGAGCACGTTGGGGATCGAGGTGAGCGGCGCGACGGGTGCAAAGGCGCGCAGCGCGTCGTAGCCGGCGGTGGGATTCAGATGCGGATTGATCACGAGCGGCGGCGCGCCCATGAGCAGCGTGTAGCCGTCGGGCGCGGCTTCGGCCGCCGCGCGGTGCGCGATGTTGCCGCCCGCGCCGAGTCGCTGCTCGGGCAGCACCCGCTCGCCGAGCGCCGGAGACATCTTGAACGCGAGCAGGCGCGCCACCGCGTCGGTGCCGCCCGCGAACGGCAGGAGCAGGCGAATGGGCTTCGACGGATAGCCCTGCGCTGCGGCGAGCGAAACCGCGAGCGCGAGCGATGCGAAGAGCAGCGCACGGGCTGCACGACGGATCCGAGAGCGTTTCAAGAGTGCAGCCTTTCCGGGCAAGTCCGCGCCGAATTCGACAACGCAGCATTGTAGCGGGCGCGCGGCTTCCGGGCGATAATCCCGCCCGGACTCTTCCCAACCGCTTCGCCCCCGCTGTCCCCGATTCACCGGAGCCGCCAATGCATTCGCTCGGGATTCACTACTATCCGCTCACGCTTCCGTTCCTGCTCGTCCTGCTGGGCGGGCTCGTCGCCCTGAGCTTCCTCGCCCTCTTGAGGGTGCTGCAGTTCGCCTACTCGCAGCTCGGCATCGCGCCGGGATATTTCTTCACCTGGCTTTTTCTTTCGCTCGCCGGGAGCTACGTCAACCTGCCCATCATGCGCTTCCCCCCGGAGCAGATGACGCGCCTCGAGGAAATACCGTTCTACGGCGTTCCGTACGTGATCCCCACCGTGGAAACCTGGCCGGGGACGATTCTCGCGATCAACGTCGGCGGAGCGATCATCCCGGTCCTCTTGTCCCTCGTCCTGATCGTGAAGAACAATCTCTACCGGAACGCGGCCTGGGGCATCGCGGTCGTCGCCCTCGCCTGCTACCTGCTGGCCGAGCCCGTGCCGGGCCTGGGCATCGCGATTCCCGTCTTCTACCCGCCCGCAATCGCTGCGATCGTCGCGCTGCTTCTCTCGCGCCGCTTCGCCGCGCCTCTCGCTTACGTCTGCGGAAGCCTCGGCACCCTGATAGGCGCGGACCTGATGAACCTCGACAACATCCGCGGCCTGGGCACGCCGGTCATGTCGATCGGCGGCGCGGGGACCTTCGACGGGATATTCGTCACCGCGCTCTTCGCGGTCGTCATTGCCGGCATCCTCAGCCGGCGCGATCTCGCTCGTTCCGCGAGGCAGCCGCGCCCGTGACGAGCGCCGCTTTCTTCGATGCGCGCCTCTCCGCGCTTTCGCCCGCCCTCCTGAAGGGGCTGAAGCGCGGGATCGAGAAGGAGAGCCTGCGCGTGCGGCCCGACGGCGCGCTCGCCTTGACGCCGCATCCGCGCGCGCTCGGCTCGGCGCTCAAGCACCCGCATATCACCACCGACTTCAGCGAAGCACTGATCGAGCTGATCACCGGCGTGCACACCGACGTCCAGGCTTGCCCGGAGGAGATGAAGCGCATCCACCAGTTCGTCTACGGCCGCATCGGCGACGAAGTGCTGTGGGGCGCGAGCATGCCCTGCACCCTGCCCGACGAGAACGCGATCCCGATCGCGCGCTACGGAGCGTCGAATATCGGCCGCGCGAAGACCGTCTACCGCATCGGGCTCTCGCACCGTTACGGCAGGCGCATGCAGATGATCGCGGGCCTGCACTACAACTTCTCGCTCCCCGACTCCGCATGGCCGCTCGCGGGCCTCCCCGGCGCGAGCGAGGGCTACTTCGCGCTCATCCGAAATTTCCGGCGGCCCGCCTGGCTGCTGCTTTATCCCTTCGGCGCCTCCCCCGCGGTTTGCCCCGACTTTCGCCGGCGCCCCGTGTTACCGATGTTCCTCTTGCCGGGGATCAACCGGAAGCTCCGGCTGACGATCCTCAAACTCAAGCCCGGCACGCGCGTCGTCTCCAACACCTTCACCATTGGCGAGTGGCAGGCCGACGACACCTACACCGTCGACCCATGCGAGAGCTCCTGGTGCACCGCGCTCCTCTGGATCGTGCCGGCGAAGGTCGCGGGCACCTACAAGACCAAGGAGG
>CAYQVE010000024.1:0-15853 GCA_964420785.1 uncultured Enterobacteriaceae bacterium
ACATGACGTTCCAGATGACCTTCGCGATTATCACGCCCGCCTTGATCGCGGGCGCCTTCGCCGACCGCATGAAATTCTCTGCGATGCTCTGGTTCATGGGCCTGTGGTCCGTGCTGATCTACTCGCCGATTGCGCACATGATGTGGGAAGGGACAAGCGGCAAGTGGGCCACGGCGGGGATCCTAGACTTCGCCGGCGGAACCGTGGTGCACATCAATGCCGGTATCGCCGGCCTGATGTGCGCACTCGTGCTCGGTAAGCGCGTCGGCTACGGCAAGGAACCGATGCCGCCGCATAACTTGACGCTCACGGTAACGGGCGCGGCGCTGCTCTGGGTGGGCTGGTTTGGCTTTAACGCGGGTTCCGCAGTCGCCGCCGACGGCCGCGCGGGGATGGCAATGGTCGTAACCCAGCTCGCCACTGCCGTAGCCGCCCTGTCATGGATGTTCACCGAATGGCTGGTCAAGGGCAAACCCTCGGTGCTCGGCATCGCCTCGGGCGCAGTCGCGGGTCTGGTTGCCATCACTCCAGCCTCAGGCTTTGTCGGCGTCACGGGCGCTTTTGTCATCGGCATTGCGGCCGGCGTACTCTGCTTCCTTGCAGCGACATCAGTGAAAAAGATGTTCGGCTACGACGACTCGCTGGACGCGTTCGGCGTGCACTGTATCGGCGGCATCGTCGGTGCGCTCCTCACGGGCGTGTTTAATGTGAAGGATATCAGTGGCGCCGACGCCAGCCTCCTGACCCAGCTCTACGGCGTGGTTACCACGTTGCTCGTCAGCGGCATTGGCAGCTTCATCATCCTCAAAGTGATCGACTTGGTCATCGGCTTGCGCGTCACCGAGGAAGAGGAGCGTGAGGGTCTGGACGTCAACTTGCACGGCGAGCAAGTTGCGTGAGGGAGCAGGAAGACCCCTATCCCCAGATTGGGAACACCTAGTACCAGCAGGGAGAAGCCCGAGAGGGCTATCTTGGACGGGCACCTTCCGGTGCCCTTTTTTTTCCTAGAAGGCCGAACAGAGTCTGCTGAGCCGCGCGCCTAGTATTATCTGTTCATGCGAAAATACCGCCTTTTTTGCTGGGCCGCTGATTACTCCGTGTGTACGGCGGGCGTTTTTGCAATTTTCTAAGTGTCTTGAGGACCTCATCATGAAAATGGAATACGTTATCAGCAGCTGGGACATTTCCTCGCTTCCTATCGTAGGCTCGAACGCACGCTTTCCCGTGCGGCGCATCTTCTGTGTCGGCCGCAACTATGTGGAGCACCAGAAGGAAATGGGAGGCGACGGCCGCGAGCAGCCGTTCTTCTTCACCAAATCGGCTCACGATCTGGTCCCTGAGGGTGGTGCCGTGCACTTTCCGCCGATGACGAGCAACTACCACTGGGAGACCGAGATGGTCGCGGTAATCGGCACGGGCGGCCACCAGATCCCGGCGGCCAAGGCCAACGAGCATATCTGGGGTTACGCGGTGGGCCTGGACATGACGCGGCGTGATTTGCAGCAGGTCGGAAAAGACAAAGGCAGACCCTGGACCTTCGGCAAGGATTTCGACCAGTCCGCTCCGGTCGGCCCGATCACCCCCGCCTCGAAGAGAGGCCACCCAAGAAAAGGCAAGCTCTGGCTCAAGGTAAACGGCGAGCTTCGCCAGAACTCGGACATCGACCAGATGATCTGGAGCGTGCCGGAACAGATCGCATTTCTTACGCAGTATTACACCCTGGAAGCAGGCGATCTCATCATGACGGGCACGCCGGCTGGTGTGGGAGCCGCAAAGCAGGGAGATGAGCTACTCGCAGGAATAGAAGGCCTCGGTGAGCTGAGGGTGAAAATCCTGCCGCCGCGGTAGCGGGAGGTTCCGCATGAGCATTAAACGCCATCCGTCGGGTAAACTCTTCAGCGCGGCGGTCGAACACGGCGGCCTCGTCTATGTCGCAGGCCAGGTAGCGGACGATCTCACCCAAGGCATCAGAGGCCAGACCGAGCAGGTGCTGAAGAAGATCGACGCAATTCTCGCCGCCTCGGGCACCAGCAAGTCGAAGATTCTTTCCGCCAACGTGTGGGTTACCGACATCCGCAACCGCGACGAGATGAACGCCGCGTGGACGGCGTGGGCCGATCCTGCCAACCTGCCGGCGCGAGCTACAGTAGAGGCGAAGCTGGCGGACCCGCGCATGTTGGTCGAGATCATGGTGACCTACGCCAGGTGAGCGGGGTCCGTAAGCGGCTAATTTCTCCAGAACGCCGGCGTGATCACGATAAACAGCGTAAAGAGCTCCAAGCGCCCGATCAGCATGGCGACCGTGCATACCCAGGTTTGAAAATCGCTGAGCACCGCATAGGTCGTCGCCGGCCCCACCAGGTTCAGCCCCGGCCCGGTATTGCAGATGCAGACGATCACCGCTGAAAAAGCGGTGACGATGTCCAGGCCGGAAACCAGCAGGAGCATGGTCATGGCTACGACTGACCCGCCCCAGATCAACATGAACGCCAGCACTGCGAAGATGATGTTGTTTTCCACTCTTTGGCCGGCAAGCTTGACGGGCAGATAGGCGCGCGGATGAATGATGGACATGAGCTCTCGCAGCGCCTGGCGAACCATCAGCTCGGCACGAATCATCTTGATGCCGCCGCCGGTGGAACCGGAACAAGTAGCGAAGCAGCACAGGAACAGCATCCATACGGGCGCGAAGATTGGCCACTGATTGAAATCGGTGCTGGCAAAACCCGCTGTCGTCGCGACCGAGACGACGTTGAACGCGCTGTGGCGTAGCGCCGTCCAGAAGGACGGATAAACCTGGTTGGCGAACAAGAAACAGGCGATTCCAAGCACCGACATCCCGACCACTGCGACATACGTCCCCGCCTCGGGGTCGCTCCGGTAGGGTGCCAAGCTCAGCTTGCGGAACGCGAGGAAGTGAGTTCCGAAATTGATGCCTCCGATAAGCATGAAGAAAATCGCCGCGGCCTCGATTGCCGGAGAATTGAAGTAGCCGAAGCTCGCGTCGTGAGACGAGAATCCCCCCAGGCTTAGGGTCGAGAACGCATGGACAACGGCATCGAACCACTCCATTCCGACCGCCTTGAAAACCAAAGCGCACGCGAGAGTCATGACCGCGTAAACCAGCCACAGGCCTTTGGCAGTTTCGGTGATGCGTGGAGTGAGCTTGGTTTCCTTCATCGGCCCTGGGGTCTCGGTCCTCATGATCTGGCTGCCGCCGATTCCGAGCAGCGGCAGGATCGCTACCGCGAGGACGATGATTCCCATTCCACCCAGCCACTGCAGCTCGCAGCGCCACAAGTTGATCGACGGCGGCAATTTGTCCAGCCCCGATAGCACGGTCGAACCGGTAGTGGTGAGTGCTGCCACGGTCTCGAAGTACCCGTCTGTGAAACTGAGCTCGGGCATGTAGATCAAAAGGGGCAGCGTGGCGAACGCGGGCAGGACGGTCCAAACCAGCGCCACCAGAAGAAACCCGTCGCGGGTCTGCAGCTCGGCCTGGCGGGAGCGGGTGACCACCCACAATGTTGCTCCGCTCACCAAGGTAATCAGCACGGCCTCGTAATAGGCGCGCCGCGCCGCATCGCCGTATATGAGCGATGCGCCGAGCGGCAGAAGCATTGCGAGCGAAAAGACGACGATCAGGACGCTCAGCACATTGAGAACCGGAAGCAGCCTGACCACGGTGCTGGCGTCCGGCTTAGACGAAGCCGGCGCTGACCTCGAAGAGTTTCTCCACCTTGGGCAGGAGTTTCTTGTCGGTGACGAAGACGATCAAGTGGTCCTCTGCGAGCACCACGGTGTCGTGATGGGCCATGATCACCTTGTCGCCGCGCACGATTGCGGCGATTGCAGCGCCCTTGGGCAAGTCGATTTCCTCGATCCTCCGGCCGACGCAGCGGCAGGAATCTCGGTCCCCGTGCACCACGGCCTCGAGCGCCTCGGCCACACCGCGGCGCAAGCTGTGTACCCGGGTAACATGGCCGCGGCGCACATGGGCGAGCAGCGTGCCGATCGTCGCCTGCGCCGGTGAAATCGCTATGTCGATCTGACCGGCTTGGAGCAGATCGACGTAGGAGCGCCGGTTGATGAGCGCGACCACACGGCGTGCGCCCATGCGCTTCGCAAGCAGGCAGGACATGATGTTATTTTCGTCGTCATTGGTTACCGCAACGAAGAGGTCCATATCGGAAAAGTTTTGGGCCTCCAGGAGCACTTCGTCCGGGACGTGTCCCTGCAACACGAGGGCACGTTCGAGGCGGGTCGATAGGACCTCGCAGCGCCTCTTGTCGTACTCGATGATCTTGATCGCGTAGTCGCGCTCGAGCGCACGCGCGAGGCGTAATCCGATGTTGCCGCCCCCCGCGATCATGACTCTTCTCACCGCTTGGTCCATGCGCCTCAGCTCGTGCATGACCTGGCGGATGTCTTCGGCGGCGGCGAGACAAAATACCTCGTCTCCGGCCTGCACCGCCGTATCGCCCTCGGGCAGAATCGGGCTGTCTCCGCGGAATATGGCGGCGATGCGCGTGTCCACGGACGGAATATGCTTCCTCAGATCCTTCAGGGGATGACCGACCAGGGGACCCCCTTGGAATGCACGCACTGCGACCAAGCTTACCTTGCCGCGTGCGAACTCGAGCACCTGCAGTGCTTCCGGAAACTCGATCAGCTTGACGATGTAGTCGGTAAGAATCTGCTCCGGGCAGATTGCCAGATCCACGTCAAAGCAGTCCGGGCCGAGCACCCGCTCGTTGGAAAGATAGTCGGTGGCACGCAGGCGGACGATCCGGGTCGGGACGTTGAACAACTGCTGTGCCAGCTTGCATGCGACCAAGTTGGTCTCGTCGCTTTGTGTTACCGCAATCATCATGTCGCAGTCTTCGATACCCGCCTCCACGAGCACCGAGGGGTGCGCGGCGCTGCCGAGCACGGTGCGTAAATCCAGGCGATCTTGGAGGTCGCTCAGTCTCGTGCCGTCGATATCCACGACCGTAAGGTCGTTGGCTTCGGACACCAGGCTTTCGGCGACCGATGAACCGACTTGGCCCGCGCCGAGAATTACAATTTTCAAGGCGGAAATCCGCGCGAAAAAGCACGCATTCTATGCCGACTCGTGTCCCGAGTCAGTCTTCTTTTCGCCCGGCGAGAATGCCGAGCGCTTTCAGCTTGCGGTACAAGTGCGTGCGCTCGAGACCGCTCCGTTCGGCGACGCGCGCTATGGAGCCGTTCACCTGTGCGAGATGATGCTCGAAGTAGGTCCGCTCGAAGGCCTCGCGGGCCTCGCGCAAGGGAAGATCGAGCGACAGGTCGGTCTCCGCGGAGCGGCGTGCGAACTGGGGCAGCACCCGTTCCGCGTCCGCGACACCTATTTCCTCCTCCAGGCTGGTGAGCGCTAGGTTACGCACTGCTGCGGCGAGATCCTCGAGGTTACCCGGCCAGGTGAAATAGCGCAGGACGTTAAGGGCACCGGTAGAAAAGTTTCGCGGCGGGCAAAAGCGTGTTTCCACCAACTGGGCAAGCATGAGGGTTGCGATCTCGGGAATATCCTCCGGATGCTCACGCAGAGGCGGAAGCGCGATGACGATTCCCGCGAGCGCCTGCATCAAGGCCGCGTCGAAACCCAGCGATTCCATCAGGTGTTTCGGCTCCTCCGCGGTGAAAGACACCAGTTGCACGTTGCTTTTTTCTGCGCGGGCTGCGAGAAACGCCAGGTGTTTCTGCTGGTTCCTGGACAGCAGCGCGAGTTCGCCGACGAACAGTACGCCGCTGGAAACCTGTTGCAGCAGATCCTGAGACGCGTCGTTGAGGGCGTGCGCCGCATCGAACCAGGGCGCGTTGGGCTGCTGCAGATAGCGTGCGTAGAGCTCCGGCATCACACCCCTTTCGCCGCGCAGCAGCACCGCTGTGCCCGCGGAAGAGATCCTCGCCAAGCGCTTCTTCAACTCGGTAATGATTGTCGAGCGGCCGAAATTCGCGATGCTGAGCGGCATCACCGCACGCGCTTCCCCCGCGCGCAGTGCGCGCTTCACGGTCGCGAGCAGCTTCTGCAGCGCGATCGGTTTTTCCAGGAAATCCATTGCGCCGATGCGTGTTGCCTCTACTGCCGTGTCGATAGTGCCGTGACCCGACATCATGATCACTGGCATCGTGAGCTGGCCTCCGGTGGCCCATTCTTTCAGGAGCGTAATACCGTCCGCGTCGGGCATCCAAATATCGAGCAGCACGAGGTCCGGTCGTCTCTGCGCGCGCAACGAGCGCGCTGCGGTGGCATTCTCGGCAAGCTGCACCGAGTGTCCCTCGTCGGAGAGGATTTCCGATAACAGCTCCCGGATCCCGACTTCGTCGTCAACGACCAGTATCTGCGCCATGGTCGATCAAGCAGCAAGCGGAAGCGAAATCCGCACCGCCGCGCCGCGACCCCCTTCTTTCCCCATGCGGTTTTCTATCCGAACGGTTCCGTGATGCTCGTCGATGATCCGCTTTACGATCGCCAGCCCCAGTCCCGTCCCTTTGGGCTTCGTGGTGACATAGGGCTCGAACGCCCCGTTTATGATGGCCTCGGGGAAGCCGCAACCGTTGTCGCTGATCCGCAGCCACACTTGGCCGCCCGAAAGCTCGGTGGACACTTCGATTTTTGGGTCGCTGCTTCCGAAAAGGGCGTCCTGGGCGTTTTGCAGCAGATTGTGGATTACCTGTCGCAGACGGTCGGGGTCACCGCGCACCAGCGGAACGTTCGTCTGGAGGTTCGCCTGAATCCGAGTTCCGGACTGTTCGTACAAAGCAATTACCTCTGCAACGAGCCGGTTTAAATCCAGTCCACCCAGTTGCGGCGGCGGTGTGCGGGCGTAGTCGCGGAAATCGTCCACCATGTTCTTCATGGCGGTGACCTGCGCGACGATGGTCTCCGTAGCGTGGTCGAGCGCGCGCGCCGCCTCAAGGGAAAGTTTGTCGCCGAGTTTCGCCTGCAGTCGCTCCGCGGCGAGCTGAATCGGCGTGAGCGGATTCTTGATCTCGTGAGCGAGCCTGCGCGCGACCTCGCCCCAAGCGGTCGCGCGCTGCGCCGCGATCAATTGCGTGACGTCGTCGAATACCACGACGTAGCCACCTCCACCTGTTTCGGGCAGCGGCGAACCGCGTACGAGAATCACTGCCCCACGCTCACGCATCTCGATCTGCTGCTGCCACGCGGTTCCTCTGTGTTGTTCGAACTCTCCTCGCAACATGCGAGCAAACTCGGCGAGCGTGTGCCAATTCTCGAGCTTCAGTCCGATCAGAGCAGCAACGTCCTCGTGCAAGATGCTGCCCGCCCCGCTATTTGCGATCCGGAGGATAAGTCCATGATCAAAAACGAGTACGCCTGCGGACAGATTGGCGAGAATGCTCTCCAGGTACGCCTTGGCGGTTTCGAGCTGCGCCTGATTAAGCAGTACGACGCTCTGCGCCTCGCCCAGCTGTTGAGTCATGCTGTTGAACGACTGCGTAAGGATGCCCAGCTCATCACGACTCGTGACCCGAGCGCGGCGCGAGAAATCGCCGCGCGCCACCGCCTGGGTGCTCTCGGCGAGCACCGCGAGCGGTTTCGACAGGCGCCGCGACAGCAGGAATGCGAGTGCGATCGCCGAAAACAAAGCGAGCAACAGCGTCAAGGTCAGCGTGAGAATGTAGATCTCCTTCAGCCCCTGGCGAGACAGCGACAGCTCTTTGTATGCACGATACACGCTTTGCACTGATTCGCCTTGCTCGGCGAGCGTCTGTGGCACCCAGCGCGTGAGTTGCAGCAAGCGTGGCTCGTCGGCGCGCCTCGGACTCTCCAGAGACACGATCACTCGCAGCAAGAGTCCCTTGTCGCCCACCGGCTCGACCACGCCATAACCGCGCACCTGCCGTGCATCGCGCAGTGCCTGTGCGCTTGGACCAGGCGGCACAAGCTTTCCGGGTTCCCGGCTAGCCCTCGCGAGCACCTGTCCACCTTCGGTCATGAGCCACGCTTCCTCCACGTAGGCCTGCTCGCGCAAGCGAGCAAGCGCGGTGGGTTGCTCGCGCCTCGGGGTCTCGGCAAGATCGAGCGCCATTACATGGGCCTTGAGAAGTAGTTCGTTCAACATGACGTCGAGCGCCGCCCGGCCGAGATTAAGCCCCCCTTCAAGCGCGCGCTCGACGCGCACGTCGAACCAAGATTCAATGCTCTTCGCGAGGAACTGCAGCGACACGGTATAGACAAGGAGCCCGGGGACCACTCCCACCAGGGCAAACATGACCAGCACCCGAAACGTCAGCAGCGACCCAAACACCTTGGCGCGGCGCTGCCGCGCGAGGACCGCCAGCTGGTACACGACGAGCCCGAGGAGGGCCAGGGCAATCGCCGCGTTCAAGCCGAGCAGGAGGGGGTAGTGCTCGGCGAAGAGCGGCGAGTTGGCGGTCGCCACAGCAAGCAGGAACAGCAAAATACCGCCGAGCGCGGCGCTGGCGATGAGCACGTAGGTCATCGGGCCTCCTGCACCGGCGCAAGCGGGGTGAACGGAAATCGCTTCCAATCAGACGCCAGTGTCCACTCGCGGTTGGCAACTGCACTCACGCGGAATGGTGTTGGCAGCCGAGCCGGATCAAGGCGCAGGCGCACTGCCGCCGTATAGGCTCGGCCGTTGTCGACCTGATCCTGTCCCAGCACCGGCCAGCCGTGAACCCTGCCGAGTGCCTCCAGCGCCTCGGCAAGCGTGGGGAAGTTCTGATACAGCGTCCCACTCGATAGCCGGTACTGTTGCGCAAGTGGGAGATAGGAAAGCCGTAGCTCCAGCTTTTCGGAGGCGGTCTTCTCGTCGAACCAGTACCATCGCGGCCGCGTCAGCTGGAACTCCACGAGGAAGCCGAGCGATACGCCATTGTTCAGGGCCTCCAGGAGCGGCGCCGTCAGATCAAGATGAAAATCTGCGTTCAGGAAATAGCGCGTCTCTACGATCTCAAGGCCTACGTTGTTAACCTGGATCGGTTGGGCTATAGCCGACGCAATGAAGCTCCCCGCGAGCGCGGCAATGAATCGACGCAAGCTTGTCTTCATTGCTCAGCTTAAGCAGTGGTTTTTCGTAGCAAGGCGTAGAAGAACCCGTCGCTATGGGCGCTCGGCAGGATCTGGCTCCCCAAGGGTCGCGGGACTCGCCTGTCATTATTCTCGGCGAGCCCTGGGAGGGGAAGCATTTCAGCCTCCGGGTGCCGCAGAAGAAAATTGTCCACCTGAGCGCCGTTCTCTTCGGGAAACACCGAGCACGTGGCGTACAACAATTTACCATCGGGGGCGAGTACCTGCCATAAGGCCTCCAGCAGCTCTGCCTGCAGGCGGCCGAACTCGGGTGCATCGGTCTTCCGACGCAGCCATTTGATGTCGGGATGGCGCCGCACTACGCCCGATCCCGAGCAAGGCGCATCCAACAGAATGCGGTCGAAAGATTTCCTCTCCGAGAAAACCTCCGGCTTGCGACAATCGCCGACCACGATTTTCGCCGAGAGCTTCAGTCTGGAGAGATTTTCAGCGATACGCTGCGCCCGCACGCCGTCCGCGTCCACTGCGAGAAGTTCGCACTCGGCAAGCTCAAGCAGGTGTCCGGTCTTGCCACCTGGCGCCGCGCAGGCATCCAGCACTCGCATTCCGTCGCGAACATCCAGAAGCGGGCCGGCCCGCTGAGCGCCCGCGTCCTGCACCGAGACCTCGCCTGCAGCAAAACCCGGGAGGCGCTCGACGCGGCAAGGTTTTTCGAGCAGCACCGCATCTTGTCCGAGCCCGCGCGCGGGAATGTCAGCCCGGTCCAGCTTCTCCAGGTATGCCTTTGCAGAGAGTCGCCGCCGGTTTACCCTCAAAACCATTGGCGGATGTCGGTTCGACTCCAAAAGAACGGACTCCCAATCGTACGGATAGGCAAGGCGCACTGCGTCGATCCACCATTGTGGATGGCGGTAGCGGCCAGATTCAGTAGCCTCGATCTCCGAGAGCAGTTCGGGCATGCGGCGCTGAAAGTTGCGCATCACTGCGTTGACCAGCCCCTTCGCACGCGAATACCCGAGCAAAGCAGCCGCCTCCACTGCCTGATGGACGACCGCGTGCGCGGACTTCGGGCGCGCAGCGAGCTCCGCGAGCGCGGTCAGCAGCAACCCGCGCACTGGGGAATCCGTGACAGGTTTCTGCAGGAGTCGCTCTAGGGCTACGTCGACCACCCCGTAGTTCCGCAGCGCGTTATAGCAAAGATCCTGTGCTGCGGCAGCGAGTGTTTGAGCCGATGCACGGTGTTTCAGGTCGGCGAGCGCAGCGTTCAAGCTCTCCCCTTCGGATACGCGCCCGATGGCTTCGGCGGCCGCAACAAAGGCCTGTGCGAGGGAAGGGCTTGCGGAAACGGTGGACACGGATGCACTGCGCAAGGTCACGGGCGTCATTTGCATTATAGGCGCCGCGCGCTTGACCGCCCTTGCTACTGGGTAAACCGCTCGCCAGCGGAAAGCGGAAATCCTCTGAGAAATTCGGCGGCGGCTAGTCGTTTTCCCCCCGACCGCTGCAACTCGGTTATGACCAGAGCGCCGTCCCCGCAGGCTACGCACAATCCGCGCGAACCTACGTTGAGTATCTCGCCCGGATACCCCCGCCCGGTTGCGGTAGCGCAGCGCCAAATCTTGAGCTCCACCCCGCGAACTTGTGCATCCGCGCCCGGTGACGGATTGAGCGCGCGCACCTGGCGATTCACGGCCACCGCACCCTCTCGCCAGTTCACACGAGCCTCACATCGGTCGAGCTTGGCCGCGTACGTCACTCCCTCGGTTGATTGGGGTATCGCCTTGACCACACCGGCTTCCAACCCATCGAGAGCTCGTGCTAACAGTTTCGCGCCAAGTTCCGCGAGCCGATCGTGCAGCGTTCCCATGGTGTCGTCTTCGAGGATTGGAACCTTTTCCTGCATCAGCACGGGGCCGGTGTCGAGCCCAGCGTCCATCTGCATGATCGACACGCCGGTGGCCCGATCACCGGCAAGCAGTGCCCGCTGAATAGGCGTTGCGCCGCGCCATCGCGGCAACAGGGATGCGTGAATATTGATTGCCCCGTACCGAGGAAGCTCGAGCACCGGCTGCGGCAGAATCAAGCCATAAGCGGCAACCACGATAACGTCAGCTTGGAAATGTTTGAGCTCCGCTTGCACCTGCGCGTCTCGCAGGCTCACGGGCTGGGCCACCTCAATGCCTCGCGCTGCGGCCAGCTTCTTCACGGGTGATGGCGCCAGCGCAAAACCACGCCCTGCAGGTCGATCCGGCTGAGTTATCACACCGACCACGCGATGACGGGACCTGAACAGAGTCTCAAGGCAGCGTGCGGCAAATTCAGGAGTGCCGGCGAAGAGGACATTCACGAAAGCGGCATCCGCTCAGGGCTTGCGCGAAAGGCAGCGCTCGACCGTCGTCGAATAACGAGTCGGCGGGGTCCCAACCCCGCCTCAGGCCGTTTTGCGGAATTGTTTTTGAAGTTTTGCCTTGATGCGCTGCTGCTTGAGGCGCGACAGATAGTCGACGAAAACCTTGCCCTCGAGGTGATCCATTTCGTGCTGGATGCAGACCGCGAGGAGTTTCTCTGCGACGAAGGTAAAGGGTCTTCCGTCCAGCCCAAGCGCGCGCACCGTCACGCGCTCGGCACGCTCAACCGGCTCGTAGATTCCCGGAACCGACAGGCAACCCTCCTCGCGATACTGAACACCCTCGCTGCTGACGATCTCCGGGTTGATCAAAACCAGCAGCTCGTTTCGGGTCTCGGAGGCGTCGATGACGATCACCCTTTGGTTCACGTCAACCTGCGTCGCCGCGAGTCCCACCCCCGGCGCGGCGTACATGGTTTCGGCCATATTCCGGACCAAGGCGCGAACCGATTCGTCGACCTCCTGTACAGGCGCGGCCCTCCGATGAAGCTTCGGATCGGGGTAGCGAAGGATATCTAGCAGCGCCATAAATACTTGCAAATTGAAAGTATTAGATGCAGAATTTAATGCAGACTGTAAAAAGCAAGCCGCAAAAGCTAATATAGGGACTGCGGCAGCTAAATCCAGACGAGGCGGTCATGCAAAAGTCTATCACAGCTCTCCTGGCACTCGCCCTAGCCGGCGCAGGCTTGTTGGCGCGTGCACAGGGCGATTTACAGGTGAAGGATACCGCGCCGGACCGGTACGTCGTCCAGAGGGGCGATACACTTTGGAGCATCGCCACCAAATTCCTCAATGATCAGTGGCGTTGGCCGGAAATCTGGCGAATGAACCAGGAGCAGATCCGAAACCCGCACAACATTTCTCCGGGTGATGTCCTCGTGCTCGATCGCAGCGTGTCGCCCCCGCAATTGAGAATTGCGGATTCCGGCGGCGGCCCCGGGGTCGCGGGTGCAGAAGGAGTAAAGCTTCTCCCGCGCATCTACACTCAGCCCTTGACGGCAGAGGTGATCCCCGCCATTTCGCCCAGGTCGATCGAGCCGTTTCTGACGCAGCCCTTGATCATCGAGGAGGGCGGCCTCGACAGGGCGCCGCGGATTATCGCTACCGAGGAGAATCGGGTCAACTTGGGCGCCGGCAATGTGGCCTACGTCAGTGGTTTTGGTGGTACTGACGCGCCCGTCTGGCAGATCTATCGCGCTGGGCGACCGCTGGTCGACCCAGACAGTCAGAGGACTCTGGGTTTCGAAGCCGTGTTCCTGGGTACGGCCCAGGTGACCCGAAGCGGCGAACCCGCCACAGTACGAATCGTGAATTCCAAGAAGGAGATTTCTGCAGGAGAACGACTCATTCCGGCGCCCCCGCCGACCATCCTCCAATATGCGCCTCATGCGCCGAGCTCTGCGGTAAGCGGCCGAATCATAGGACTTTACGATGCTTTGGCTACCAGCGTGGGCGGGCGCGATTCGATCATCTCCATCAACAGAGGCAGGCGCGACGGTTTGGAGGTCGGACACGTGCTTGCTGTATACCGTAACGTCGTGGTCTACGATCAGACCGACTACCTGAAATCGCGTGACCGTTCCCCAGTGATTCAGCTGCCTCCGGAGCGCTACGGCTTGGCCTTCGTCTTCCGTACCTTCGATTCCGTCTCCTACGCGCTGGTAATGGAAAGTTCACGGCCGGTGCAAGGGGGAGATATCGTGCAGAACCCCTGATCAAGATCCAGATCGGCGCGGCTTCACGTATGAACGATTCAGGCGACCTCGCCGCCTGGATCGAACTCAGTCTGGTCCCCGGGCTCGGCGGCCAGAGGTTCCGATCCCTGCTTTCCACCTTCGGTCTCCCCACCAACGTGTTGAACGCGACGCGATCGCAACTCTGTCGCGTCGTGCCCGAAGCGCTTGCGGCGGGGATCCTCGAGCGAAACAAGGGCTCGGAAGTCGAGAAAGCGCTCCAGTGGGCTGCCCAGCCCGAGCACAGGATTCTGAGCCTTGCCGACACCGAATACCCCAAGCAACTCCTGGAAATCGCCGATCCGCCGGCTCTGCTTTATGTTGCCGGCAACACGAAGCTCCTTTCTTCCCCAGCGCTTGCCGTGGTCGGCAGCCGAAACGCGACGCCTCAGGGACTGAAGAACGCGCAGAGCTTCGCGCGGGCGTTCAGCGACGCTGGCCTGGTCATCGTGAGCGGCCTGGCTATCGGTGTTGACAGCGCTGCACACTCCGGCGGTCTGGAGGGACGAGGATCCACCATCGCGGTTCTGGGGACAGGCATCGACATGGTTTATCCGCGTCGCAACGAGCCGCTCGCGGAAGAAATCGTGTTGCGGGGTGCGCTTGTGTCCGAGTTCCCGCTCGGCACACCGCCCAATGCGGGAAACTTTCCCCGGCGCAATCGCCTGATTTCGGGTCTCGCCCGGGGTTGTCTAGTGGTCGAGGCTACCCTAGATTCCGGCTCGCTCATCACTGCACGCCTTGCCGCAGAGCAGGGTCGCGAGGTGCTCGCCATCCCAGGGTCGATCCACTCACCGCTCTCGAGAGGCTGTCATTCGCTGATCAAGCAGGGCGCGAAGCTGGTGGAGAGTGCGCAGGACGTTCTCGAAGAACTCGGCGCAGCAGGGGTACCCGAAACGAGATTGCCGGAGCCCGGCGCGGGTCATGATTTGCTCGACAAGATGGGCTTCGATCCGTGCGATATTTACGGCTTGATCGAGCGCAGCGGCTTGACGGCCGAAACCGCATCGGCCATTCTGCTGCAGTTAGAGCTAGAAGGAAAAGTAGCCGGCCTCCCCGGAGGTCTATACCAACGTGTCCGCTGAGGATTCATAGCGAATGTTCGACGTACTCGTATACCTTTTCGAGAACTACTACCAGACCGAAACCTATCCCGATCAGGATACGCTTGAGCGCAAACTACATGCTGCGGGCTTCGAGAACGACGACATCCAGGACGCATTGGATTGGCTGAATACCCTCACCGATCTCCCCAAGGAGGCTCTTCCGGAGTCCCTCGACACACGACAGTCCTTCCGCGGGTATTCTACGGACGAAGCAAACAAGTTGTCGCTGGAGAGCCGCGGCTTCATTGCCTTTCTTGAGAGTGCAAAAATCCTCACGCCGTTGCTGCGAGAACTTATCATCGAGCGCGGAATGGCCTTGCCCAACGAAGTCGTGGGCTTGGACAAACTCAAGGTGATCGTCCTGATGGTGCTTTGGACGCGCCGAGGAAATGTAGACGCGCTGATCCTCGACGAGTTAATACCCGACGGCGAGAAACGCCAGACGCACTAGTACCGAGCCGAAGTCTCGAGATGGACTCGGCCTTCGCGGGCGACCGTTTCTTGCTTCACGTTCCGATAACACTTATCATTCTGCGCTTCGCGTAGAGACGGCCTCGAATCCTGTCGTCGGTTTTTTTGCAATCTCTTCTTCAGTGGCCAAAAAACTTATCATCGCCGAAAAACCCTCAGTGGCGAATGACATCGCGCGCACGTTGGGCGGGTTTACACGCCACGGCGATTACTACGAGAGCCGGGACTACGTGCTTTCATCTGCGATCGGCCATTTGCTGGAGCTCGTTCCGCCAGAAGGCGTCGAGGTCAAGCGAGGCAAATGGTCTTTTGCCCACCTGCCGGTCATTCCGCCGCACTTCGATCTGAAGCCGATCGAGCGCACCGAGGAACGCCTCAAACTGTTGGTGAAATTACTCCGGCGCAGGGACTTGACTGGCGTGATAAACGCCTGTGACGCAGGCCGGGAGGGCGAGTTGATCTTCCGGTATATCGTTCGGCATGCCAGCAACACAAAACCAATCGAGCGTTTGTGGCTGCAGTCGATGACGCAAAGTTCCATTGAGGAAGGCTTCGAGCAGCTGCGCAAAGACCGCGAGTTGCGCCCTCTCGCTGACGCGGCGCTATGCCGCTCCGAGTCGGATTGGCTCATCGGCATCAACGGCACACGCGCCATGACAGCCTTCAACTCGAAGGAAGGCGGTTTTTACAAGACCACGGTCGGCCGCGTGCAGACACCGACGCTCGCAATTCTCGTCGAGCGCGAGGATCGAATACGCAGCTTCAAGGCGCGCGACTATTGGGAAATTCACGCCACGTTTGCCGCTGCGCAGGGCGAGTACCCTGGCCGCTGGTTCGACGTAGGCTTCCAGAAAGCAAAGGAAGACGGGGAAGCAAAGCCTGAAAGGCTCTGGAACGTGAGGCAGGCCACGACTATCCGCGAGAAATGCCTTGGAAAGTCGGGCGTTGCCACCGAGGAGGCCAAACCGATATCACAGCTTTCCCCTTTGCTCTACGACCTTACAAGCTTACCGCCCGAAGCCAACGGCCCCTTTCGCTTTTCGGGAAAAGCCACGCCCGGGCCCGCACCAACATTTTAACAAAGGCCAAAAACCCC
>CAYQVE010000024.1:15863-21214 GCA_964420785.1 uncultured Enterobacteriaceae bacterium
CGCCCGGCTAAAAGCAGCAGATTGGTTGTTCGCTTCGTGCGCCGGCAGGAACGGTTCCCAGCGCACGCCATAGTTCACGGTCAATTTGGAATTCGCCTTCCACGCGTCTTGCAGGTACCGTCCGATATAGTTGTGGCGTCCGTTGCCGACCGTTTGATTGCCCGTCCGGAATGCCGACGGTATTCCCAACATGAAATCCGCCAATCCCACTCCCGACCCGGCCTGTCCGGCGAAGGGAAAGGCCGGTTGGGCTTTGCTGCGAAGGACACCATAGTGCTCGCACAAGCGTGTTACGAAAGGCACAAGGCTCTCACCTATCCGGGCACGGATTCCCGCGCACTGCCCGAGGATTACCTCGGCACGGTGAAGAGGACGCTGGACACCTTTGCCGCGCAGAAGGCCTTGGGATACGCACGGCACGGGGCTCAGATTCTCAAGAAGGGCTGGGTCAAGCCAAATAGGCGTGTATTCGACAACAAGAAAATTTCAGACCACTTCGCGATCATCCCCACGATGCAGCCGCCACGACATCTGTCCGACCCGGAAAGAAAGCTCTACGATTTGGTCGTCAAGCGCTTTCTCGCGGTTTTTTTCCCGGCAGCCGAGTATCTCGTTACGACACGACTCACGCGCATCGAGGGCGAGGCTTTCAAGACCGAGGGCCGAGTGATGACCCAACCCGGTTGGCTCGAGGTCTACGGCAAGGAATCGGAAACGGGCGAGTCTTCAAACCTTGTTGCAATCGAGAATGGAGAGAAGGTACGCGCGCGAGAAGTGGATGTCCGGGCTAACCAGACGAAACCGCCGGCGCGCTTTACGGAGGCAACGCTTCTCTCGGCGATGGAAAGCGCCGGAAAACTGGTTGAGGACGAGGAGCTGCGCGAAGCGATGAGTGAGAAGGGACTGGGTACCCCGGCAACCCGCGCGCAGATCATCGAGGGCCTGATCTACGAGGACTATGTCCACCGCTCCGGTCGTGAACTGCAGCCGACGCCCAAGGCTTCCTCGCTGCTTTTCGCTCTGCACCATTTCGGCGTCAACGAGTTGTGTTCCCCGGAGCTCACCGGCAACTGGGAATTCAAGCTGAAACAGATGGAACACGGAACTCTGCCGCGCAGCGAGTTCATGGATCACATCGTCGATCTCACCCGCGAGATGGTTTCCCGCATTAAGCGCGGGGACATACCCGATACCGTGTTTCGTACACTGAAGACTCCGTGCCCGAAGTGCGGGGGCACGGTGCAGGAGAACTATCGCAAGTTCAAGTGCCAGAAATGTGATTTTTCTATCTGGAAAGTCGTGTCTAGCCGCGAGTTTTCCCCCGAGGAGATTGAAACCCTGATCGCAAATCGCTCGGTGGGCCCTCTGACCGGTTTCCGCAGCCGAGTCGGAAAACCGTTCGCTGCGATGGTGCGGCTCACCCCCGAGTTCCGTGCGGAGTTCGACTTCGGGCGCCAAGCAGGTGACGACGCGGGGGAAAAGGTGGATTTTTCAGGTCTCACCCCACTCGGTCCTTGTCCGAAGTGCGGCGGCCGCGTGTTCGAACAGCCGATGGCATACATCTGTGAGAATAGCGTCAATTCCGGCCGGCGCTGCGACTTTCGCTCTGGACGCGTGATTCTGCAGCGACCCGTCGAGCCCGACGAAATAAGGAAACTACTCGCCACGGGAAGGACCGATCTTTTGCATCGGTTCATTTCTCGTAAAGGTAGGCCGTTTTCCGCGTTTCTTGTGCGTGCTGCCGATGGCAAAGTGGGGTTCGAGTTCGCGCCTCGCGCGGCAAAACCCCCACAGCGCTCACCCGCGAGGAAAGCCGAAGCTGAAGGGACCTCGACGAAGGCGAAAACGGAAAGGAAACCGAGAACACGGGCGAAAGGGCTTGCCAATCGTGCTCGGGCGCCTCGAAACAAGCACGCGGCGTAGAACTCAGTCCTGCTAAACGTCGAGCCGCGCGACCAGTGCGTTCTGCTCGATGAACACCCGCCGGGGCTCGACGTCGTCGCCCATCAGCTTGGTAAAGATCTCGTCGGCTGCGATGCCGTCCTCGATCTGCACCTTCAGCAAACGCCGCGACTTTGGATCCATGGTGGTCTCCCATAGCTGGTCTGGATTCATCTCGCCCAACCCTTTGTAGCGTTGGGTCGCCGCGCTATGATCGACTTCTCCCATCAGCCACTGCATCGCCTCCGCAAAATTGGCGACTGGCTGCTGCTTGTCATCACGCATCGCGATCGCCCCGGGTCCAACTGCTCCGCGAAGCTCCCGGGATAGGCGATCAAGATTCTGGTAGTCGCCGGACTGAAGAAAATCCTCATCGAGCGCGCTCGTCCGAGTGTTGCCGTGGTGATTGCGCTCGATGACAAGCTGATGTTGCTCGTGTTTCTCGTCATAGCGAGCTCGAACGTTGACTCCGTTGCCGTTTACCGCCATCGCTTGCTTGAGCCGAAGCGCGCTCGCGCCCGCTGATTGTGCGCTCGACAGGTCCAGCTTCACTCCGCGCCTGAGTGCGGCGAGGGCTTCCTCATCGATGGTCTTGGAAAGGCGGGCGACAATGGCTTCGCAGGACAGGTACCATATTGCCAGCTGCTGGAGCGATTTTCCTTCAATTCGCTCCGCACTAGTCTTAGGCACAAGCGAAGCACCTACCAGTGCCTGCGTTACCATGTATTGAGCGCGCTCGTTGTCATCCTTAAAGTAGCGCTCCTGCTTTCCGAGCTTTACCTTGTACAACGGCGGCTGTGCGATATAAACATATCCCTTCTCAAGCAGGTCTCGCATCTGCCGGTAGAAAAAGGTCAATAGAAGAGTCCGGATATGGGCTCCGTCTACGTCGGCGTCCGTCATGATGATTATGCGGTGGTATCTTAGCTTCGCCACGTCGAATTCTTCCGTACCTATACCGGTACCAAGCGTCTGGATCAGCGTTACGATCTCTTGCGAGGAAATCAGCTTTTCAAAGCGCGCCTTTTCAACGTTCAGTATCTTGCCCTTCAGCGGCAGAATCGCCTGGAATTTGCGGTCGCGGCCCTGTTTAGCTGAACCTCCGGCTGAGTCGCCCTCGACGATGTAGAGCTCGCAAAGGGCTGGGTCTTTCTCTTGGCAGTCGGCGAGCTTCGCGGACAACCCGAAAGAGTCGAGCACGCCTTTGCGGCGCGTCATCTCCCGGGCTTTGCGGGCCGCTTCGCGCGCACGTGCCGCATCCACGATCTTGCCGCAGATAATACGGGCATCGTTGGGCCGCTCTAGGAGAAAATTCTTCAGCTTTTCGCCCACGAGCTCCTGGACCACTGGTCCCACTTCAGAGGAAACGAGCTTGTCCTTTGTTTGCGAGGAGAACTTCGGCTCGGGCACTTTAATCGAGAGCACGCATGACAGGCCTTCGCGCATGTCGTCGCCGGTCGTCTCGACCTTGGCCTTCTTGGCGATTTCGTTCGACTCGATGTACTGATTCAGGCTCCGCGTCATCGCGGCCCGCAGGCCCGAGAGGTGAGTGCCGCCGTCACGCTGCGGAATATTGTTGGTGAAGCAGAGCACCTGCTCCTGGTAGGAATCGTTCCACTGCATCGCGACTTCCACGGTGATGCCTTCCTTTTGCGCGATCGCGTGGAAAGGCGTCCCGTGGAGTACGTTCTTGCTCTTGTTGATGTACTCGACGAACCCTTTCACACCCCCTGTGTGCGCGAAATTTTCCTCCTTCCCAGTGCGTTGGTCGAGCAACTGGATCTTGACCCCGTTGTTAAGAAACGAAAGCTCACGCAGCCGCCGGGCCAGGATGTCGAAGTGGTACTCGACCACTCCAAAGGTTTCCGCGCTAGCCAGAAAATGCACCTCGGTGCCGCGTCTCTCCGTCTTGCCCGTTACCTTGAGCGGTGCTACAGGCACACCGCGCCGGAATTCCATGAAATGGCTTTTCCCGTCACGTCGAATGCTAAGGCGAAGCCAATCAGAGAGCGCATTGACCACGGACACGCCCACGCCATGCAGGCCACCTGCGATCTTATAGGAATTGTTGTCGAACTTTCCACCCGCGTGAAGCTCGGTCATCACGATCTCCGCGGCCGAGCGCTTCTGTTCGTCGTCTTTGTGGATTTCTGTGGGAATGCCGCGCCCGTTATCGATCACGCTGATCGAGTTGTCCGTGTGGATCGTAACCGTGATCTCATTACAGAAGCCCCCGAGCGCCTCGTCGATAGCGTTATCCACGACCTCGAACACCATGTGGTGTAGACCGGTCCCATCGGAGGTGTCGCCGATGTACATGCCCGGGCGCTTGCGTACAGCATCCAGACCCTTTAGTACCTTGATGCTATCGGAATCGTATTGGTCTCGCGCCTGATCGTTCTTTTCTGCTTCAGACATTTATTTTCTCTTCACTCAGATCCGCATTGGCATCACGACGTATTTGAAATCGTTGCGCCCGGGCAACGTAAACAGCACGCTCGAATTGGAATCACCCAATCCGCACTCAACCTCGGCAACGTCAAGATTGTTGAGCACGTCCACGAGATAGCCGACGTTGAACCCGATGTCGAGCGTCTCCCCCTTGTACGGCACATCGAGCTCTTCCTGAGCTTCCTCCTGCTCGGTATTGCTGCAACTGATCTTGAGACTCCCGTCGCCGAGAACCCAGCGCACGCCGCGGAATTTGTCGCTGGTGAGAATCGCAGCCCGCTGCAACGCCTGCAAGAGAGCAATCCGCTCGAGCTTCAGCTTTTTCGGATGGTTCTGCGGGATCACCCGACCATAGTCGGGAAACTTTCCGTCTACCAACTTTGACACGAGCACTACGTTGCCAAACTTGAACTTAGCCTGAGCCGACGACAATTCGATCGCGACCGGATCATCGCTTTCCTCGAGGAGCTTGGAGAGCTCGATAATCGTCTTGCGGGGAAGTATCACTTCCTGCCTTGGGAGAGTCTTTCCCCCGACTTCGCGGCTTGCATAAGCCAACCGGTGCCCGTCAGTCGCCACCAACTTCAGCTGCCCGTCCTCGACAACCATGAGCAGGCCGTTGAGATAGTACCGGATATCCTGCTGAGCCATGGCGTACTGAACCAGCCCCAAAAGTGACTTCAGCAACTTTTGTGGAACGGACAGGCTCGTCGCCGAGGCTTCGACCAGTACCAACCTCGGAAAGTCCTCTGCAGGGAGAATCTGCAAGTTGAAACGGCTTTTCCCTGACTTTATCTGAAGTCTTTTGTCCTGCAATGCGAGCGTCACCTGCGATCCTTCCGGGAGAGCACGCAGAATATCAACGAGCTTTCGGGCCCCAACTGTGCATTTCTTGGCCTAGCCAGGGCCCTCAACCGGACTGCCGCGCGTAAGTTCAGTCTCGGCGTCCGTGCACACCA
>CAYQVE010000025.1:0-6192 GCA_964420785.1 uncultured Enterobacteriaceae bacterium
ACCTGATCAAGGTCGCCATGATCGCCGTGCGGGGGTGGCTGGACCGCGAAAGGCTTTCCACCAAGCTCATCATGCAGGTGCACGACGAGCTCGTGCTCGAGGCGCCCGAGGACGAACTTGCCCGGGTGAGGGCCGAGATCCCGGAGCTCATGAGCGGCGTGGCGAAGCTCAAAGTCCCTCTTGTCGTGGACGTCGGATCGGGACAGAATTGGGACAAGGCGCACTGAGCGCCTACAAGAAAACCGATCCGGTCGTTACAGAGGAGGACTACGTGATACCGAATTCCCGTGAGGAAGAACAGAGCTCGCCCGATGTCATCCGGCACCTCGTGCTGCTCGGAGACGCGTTGCAAAACATAGATCTCGGAAAAGGGCAGGCGGAGAGCACACTCGTCCCGCGGCCCCGTAATCCTTGGAAGCTCACCGTGCTCCAGCCGCCCGAGGTGCTGCGGCAGGGCCGGGTGCGGGCGATTCCTGGGGGGGTCACTCACATCGGGATCTGCGTCGACGGCGGCTGGGCGATCGCGACGAGCGGACTGCTGCAGGGCGGCGCGCAGACGATCAGAGAAGCCCTCGACGTTCTGGCGTCGGCCGCCGACGAATTCGAGAGCGTGTTCGCCCGCCTGATCGCCGCTGCCACGGAGGCCGCTGTGCCGACGATCGTATGCACGCTCGTCCCGGCGCGATATAACGAGCCCTCGCAGGAGCGCGTGGCGGCCGCGGCGCTCGCGATCTTCAACGACCGCATCCTGCGGCGCACTATTGCCGCGCGGCTCTCGATCGTGGAGCTGCGCCTGATATGCGACGAGGACGGCGACTACGCGAGCGAGACGCTGCTGTCGCACGCGGGCGTGCGCAAGGTGGCGAACGTGGCCCGCTCGGCGCTCTACGACATTTCGCGCAATCCCGGGCGAACGCGGGTGTATTTCTAGCTCCGCGCGGCTCCGAACACCTTCCTGAGTATCGCCGAGGCCGCGCCGGCGGGATCCCGGCGGATCTTTTTCTCTTCCTCGGCGATGGTGAGGAACAAGCCGTCGAGCGCCTTGCGCGTGACGTAGTCCTCCAGCTGCGCGTCTTCTTCCTTGACCAGTCCGAGCTTCGCGCCGCTCGCGGCGATCTCGTCGTACTTCTCGGCGAGCTTCACTTTTTGCATCGCTTTCTTGACGATCGGCTGGAATCGCTTGACCAGCGGCTCGGAGCTCGTGCGCTTGAAATACCGGGTCGCCGCGTCCTCGCCGCCCGTGAGGATGCCTTTGGCGTCCTGCACGCTCATTTTCTTCACCGCATCGACGAGCAGGGTCCTCGCCTCCGGCACCGCGGCTTCGGCCGCGCGGTTCATCCGCAGCACCAGCTCGTCGGCATGCTTGTCCATGCCGATCGAGCGCATCACCGCTTCGAGCCTTCGCAGGGAAGGCGGCAGAGGGATCTTGACTCGATTGTTCCCGAAAAACCCGTTCTCGACGCCCAGGCGCGCCACGGCGGAATGGGAGCCCCTGGTCAGCGCCTCCTTGAGCCCGTTGACGGCGTCGCGGCTGGAAATGTCTGCGAGGCCCGCGGCCCACACGGCGGCCGGAGCAAGGAACGCGGCGAAATATCCGCGAACGCGAAACAGGAGCGCCTCCTAGCTTACGCCGGCCGCGCGCGCCTGCCGGTCGGCATGATAGGAAGAGCGCACCAAGGGGCCCACCGCGGCGTGAGTGAAGGCCAGCGCCTGCGCTTCGCGCTCGAGCACCGTGAAGGTGTCCGGGTGCACGTAGCGCGCGACCGGAAGATGATGCGCCGAAGGCTGCAAGTACTGGCCGATGGTGAGCATGTCGACGTCGTGCGCGCGCAGGTCGCGCATCACCTGGATGATTTCCTCGTCGGTCTCGCCCAGCCCGACCATCAGGCCCGATTTCGTGGGGAGTTGCGGATGGCGCGCCTTGAAATCCGCGAGGAGCTTGAGCGAGTGCGGGTAGTTTCCGCCCGGCCGCGCCCGCCGGTAGAGCCTGGGCACGGTCTCGAGGTTGTGGTTCATCACGTCCGGGAGCGCTGCAGCCAGGGTCTCGAGCGCTCGCTCCAGGCGCCCCCTGAAATCCGGCACGAGGATCTCGATTTTCGTCGCGGGCGAGCTTTGGCGCACCGCGCGGATGCAGTCGACGAAGTGGCCTGCGCCGCCGTCCTTCAGGTCGTCGCGGTCCACGCTCGTGATGACGGCGTAGGCGAGGCCGAGCGCGGCGATCGCCTGCGCGAGGTGCTCCGGCTCTTGCGGATCGGGGGCGAGCGGCCGTCCGTGGGCGACGTCGCAGAAAGGGCAACGCCGCGTGCACAGATCCCCCAGGATCATGAAGGTCGCAGTGCCTTTTCCGAAGCACTCGCCGATGTTGGGGCAGGAGGCTTCCTCGCAGACGGTGTGCAGATTGCTCTCGCGCAGGATGCGCTTGATGTCGTGGTAGCGCGAGCCGGGCGATGCGGCGCGCACGCGGATCCACTCGGGCTTGGCGAGGCGCTCGGCCGGCGCGAGCGCGATCGGAATGCGCGTCTTCGCGAGGCCCTTCTTTTTTTCGACGACCGCCGTCATTTGTCCTCGATGAGCCCGGCGATGCGCCGGGCGAGCTCGTCGCCCAGTTCCTCTGCATCTCCGCGCACTCCGTGCGCGCGGGTCTGCGTGACCGCGAGGCCGGGATAGCCGCAGGGGTCGATCGCCGAGAAGGGCGCGAGGTCCATGTCCACGTTGAGCGCGACGCCGTGATAGCAGCAGCCGCGCCGGACCCGGAGCCCGAGAGCCGCGATCTTTGCTCCGTCGACGTATACGCCCGGCGCCCGGTCCTCTGTCTCGGCCACCACGTCGTGCCCGCGCAGAGTATCGATCACGGCCCGCTCGAGCAGCGTCACCATCGCCCGCACGGTGAGGCCGCGCCGGGCGAGATCGATGAGCGCGTACACGATCGCCTGCCCGGGGCCGTGGTAGGTGATCTGCCCGCCGCGGTCGACCCTTTCGACGGGCACTTTCCCGCTGCGCGGGAAATGCTCGGCGCGACCGGCGATCCCGACCGTATAAACGGGCGGATGCTCGAGCACCCAGAGCTCGTCGGGCGTTTTCGTTCCGCGCGAATCGGTAAACCGGCGCATCGCCTGGTAGGTCGACGCGTACTCGGCGAGGCCTAGGCGCCTGAGGATGGTCGTTTTGTCGACCTGGATTCTCGCTCTTGCGGGAACGAGGGCGGAAGCTGATCTCGCGGCGCTTTGCATGGGGCGGCTTACAACACCATCGTCACCATCGGATGATCGCACAATTCCCGGTACAGCTCGTCGAGCTGCTCGCGCGAGACCGCGCGCACGTTGCAGGTGAGCGAAAGGTACTTCCCCTCCCGGCTGGGGCGCATTCCGAGGGTCGCCGGGTCGAAATCGGGAGCGTGGCGCCTCACGACTTCGATCACCGCCTGAGCAAACCCGGCCTGCGTCTTTCCCATGACCTTGATGGGGAAATCGCAGGGGAATGCGAGAACGGGCGAATCGTTTTCAGGCATGGGCGGGGGCGCGCATCACCCTGGCCTTGTATTCCTGGTACAGCGCGTAGACGCGCTCGCAGACGGCCCCCCGCTTTCCCGCGTTTTTCCCGCTGCCGACCGGCTTTCCGTCGAGCGCCGTGATGGCGAGCACCTCCCTCGAGGACGAAGTCACCCAGATCTCATCCGCCGAGCGCAGCTCGCTCTCGGCGATGGGGCGGACCTCGTGAGGGAACGAGTGGGCGCGCAGGATCTCGAGCACCACGTCATAGGTGATTCCGGGCAATATCAGGTGAGACTTGGGAGGGGCGAGCACGGTTCCGTTCTTGACGATGAAGACATTGCTGGCCGAGGCTTCGGTGAGCTGGCCGTCGCGCACCAGGATCGCCTCCACGCAGCCCTGATCCGCGGCGAGGGTGCGCAGCATGCAGTTGCCCAACAGTGAAGTCGACTTGATGTCACAGTGCAGCCAGCGGAAATCGGGCAGCACGATCGCCTTGGCTCCGTCCCTCACGAGCTCGGGCGAGGGCGGCGCGAGCTCGCTCGACATGAGGAAAACCGTGGGTCTGAGGCCCTTGGGGAAAGCGTGGTCGCGCTTCGCCGCGCCGCGGGTGACCTGGAGGTAGACGGTCTGGTCTTCCCAAGGGTTTCCGGAGATGATTTTTTCGACGAGCTCGGTCCACTTCGGGAGCGGATGCGGGTTGGCGAGTCGAATCGCGTCCAGGCTCGCCTGAAGCCGGGCCAGATGCTCCTCGAGGCGGAACGGCCGCCGGGAATACACGGGGATCACTTCGTATACACCGTCCCCGAAAATGAAGCCGCGGTCGAGCACCGAGATCCTTGCCTGCTCGACCGGCATGACCTCCCCGTTGAGATGAATCATTCTCTTTTCCTCACCTGAACCACAGCCGAACCGAATCCCAGGTCCTCGCCAAAAATCCGGCGACCGCGACGCTCTCCACCGCGATCACCGGATACTCTGCGAGGGGTTTGCCGTCGTGCGACACCCGCAGCGTCGCGACGCGCTGCCCCGCTTCCAGGGGCGCGATGAGCGGCTGCTGGCTCAGGAGCTCCGCGCGCAGCGCGTCGGCCGTGCCCTTGGGCACCGTTACGTACAGGTCCGCGGCGGCACCCGCTTTCAGCTCGCGCCTCTTGCCCTTCCACACCTGGAGCTTGCCGATCGCATCGCCTTTCTGGTACAGACGCAGGGTGTCGTAGGACTGGAACCCGAAGTTGAGCAGCTTTTGACTCTCGCGGGCGCGCAGATTCTCCGAGCTCGCGCCTATGACCACCGACACGAGCCGTCGCCCGCTGCGCCGCGCCGAGGCGATGAGCGAATAGCCGGCGCCTTCCGTATGCCCGGTTTTCACGCCGTCGACGTTCGGGTCGAGCCACAGGAGCTGGTTGCGGTTGCGCTGCGTGATGTCGTTGTAGCGGTATTCGCGCTCCGAATACAGCTTATAGTACTCGGGATAGTCGCGGATCAAGGCGGAGGTGAGCAGCGCGAGGTCGCTCGCCGTCGAATAGTGTCCCGGGTCGGGCAGCCCGCTCGAGTTCGTGAAATTCGTGTCGGTCATGCCGAGGCGACCCGCCTCGCGGTTCATGCGTTCGACGAAGGCGGGCTCCGAACCGGCGACGGCCTCGGCGAGAGCGATGCAGGCATCGTTGCCCGACTGGACGATCATTCCGTGTAAAAGCTCCTCCACTGTAACGGGCTTCCTCGGCTCGATAAACATGCGCGAACCGGCCGTATGCCACGCGCGCTCCGAGACGCGAATCGTCTGACCGAGGGCGAGCGACCTGCCCTTGAGCGCGGCGAAAGCGAGATACGCGGTCATCAGCTTGGTCAGCGAAGCCGGCTCGATGCGCTCCCTCGGATTGCGGCTCACGATCGACTGTCCGCTGGTTGCGTCGAGGAGCAGCCACGCACGCGCTTCCACGACGGGCGGCTGCGGCGCGGCGGCGAGCGCAACGCTGGAAAACAGCAGGGGAAGGTAGGCTGCGAGACGGCGTGACATGGGATCGCGAAGGGCGAATTATACCGGCCGCAGCTTTACGGCAAGATCGTTTCCACTTCCACTCGAATGCTGCCGGCGTTCACGAATCCGAGCTTGTACGCCGCGGCGTAGGACAGGTCGATGATGCGCTCGGCGTGGAACGGCCCGCGGTCGTTGATGCGCACCACGACGCTGCGGCCGTTGCCGAGATTGGTCACGCGCGCGTAGCTGGGTATGGGCAGTATCGTGTGCGCCGCGGTCATCGCGTACATGTCGTAGCGCTCGCCGCTGGAAGTGGGTTTTCCGTGGAACTTGCGCCCGTACCAGCTTGCGAGGCCGCGCTGTCGGTAGGGCCTGAGAGACTGGTAGGGAACGTATTTCCTGCCCAGGGCGGTGTAAGGGCTGTTGGCGCCGGGGTTGAGAGGCTCGGATCGCGGTCTTGCGTCGGCGATTCGGTCGAGGTCGGCCGGAAGCGGTCCACCCGGGCCGTCGTCTTCGTACCTGCCCCCGATGTGCTTCGGCGCCAGAGTGCAGCCGGCGAGGGCAGAAAGCATGAACGCCGCGAGCAGGAACGCGAGCACCGGCCGCTTCACGTCTGCATGAGCGTGCGGTGATGCTGGATGCTCATCAAGATGCCTATGCCGAGAAACAAGGTCACGAGCGAGGTGCCGCCGTATCTGATGACCGGCCGCGGCACCCCGACAACCG
>CAYQVE010000025.1:6202-21045 GCA_964420785.1 uncultured Enterobacteriaceae bacterium
CCGATGATGTTCTCGTAGTGCGGGACGCTCGGGCCGGGATCGACATCGGTGACGGTGACGCCGAACGGCGAGTACGTCGTCTTCACGCAGTCGACGAGCTGCGACCACACCGCGTCGCTCTGGGTGAACGCGCCGATCGTGCGATCGCCGTCGGAGATGCTGGTCGTCTGCGTGCGCGAGTCGTCGACCGTGCCGAAGTGCACGAGGCACCCCGACGACGGGCAGCAGCCCGCTCACCATGCCCATGTTGACCACCGCGTAGGTGAAGAAGGTGAGAGTGATCGAGCCCGCGAGCAGCCGCGTGAAGAAAGTCGGCGCATTGGCCGCGATCATCAGCCCGCGCATGATGAGCGCGAGGTAGAGCACGAGCAGGAAGCTCGCGCCGATCAGCCCGAATTCCTCGGAATACACGGCGAAAATGAAATCGGTGGCGCGCTCGGGAATGAACTCGAGGTGCGTCTGGGTGCCCCCCAGCCAGCCTTTGCCGGTGATTCCGCCGGAGCCCACCGCAATGGTGGACTGGATGATGTGGTAGCCCGCGCCGAGGGGATCCGACGACGGATCGATCAGCGTGAGAAAACGCCTGCGCTGGTAGTCGTGCAGCACGCCCCACAGCACCGGCAGGCTCGCAAGGACCACGGCGGATCCGCCCGCGATCAATTTCCACGAAAGGCCGGCGAGAAAGATCACGTAGAAGCCGGCGGCGGCGACCAGCAGCGCCGTGCCCAGGTCGGGCTGGCGCGCGATCATCGCGGTCGGCACCGCGAGCAGCACGAAGGCGACCACGTATTCGCGAATTCTGAGCGCCGCTTCGTGCCGGTGAAAATACCGGGCGAGCATGAGCGGCATGGCGACTTTCATGAGCTCCGAGGGCTGGACGCTGGCGAATCCCAGGGGAAGCCAGCGGCGCGCGCCGTTCCTCACGTCGCCGAACAAGGCGACGCCGACGAGCATCACCAGGACCAGCACGAAGGCGGGAAGAGCGTAGCGCATGAAAACTTGCGGCGGAACCTGCGCGGCGACCCACATCAGCGCGAGCGCCAGGAGCACGTTGAGGGCTTGCGCGCCGACGCGTCCCGGCGCCTGGTAGGCGGCGCTGTAGAGCGTGGCGAGGCCGAGCGCGAGCAGACAGGCCACGAGGGCGAACAGCGGCCCGTCGATCTTGGCGGTGAGCCGCTCGAAGAGGCGCCTAATCATTGGCTTCGTCCTCCTCCGTCGCGGGCTCAGCCGGCTCGTCGGCAGGCCCGCCGAGGAGTGGCGGGAGTTTATCGGTGCGCTTGCCGGGCAGGTGCACCGGTTCGGTCGGCTTGTCGACGCGCTTGCCCAGCAGGTAGAAGTCGAGAACCTTGCGCGCGACAGGCGCAGCCGCGCGCGCCCCGAACCCGGCGTTCTCCACCAGCACCGCGAGCGCGATTTTGGGACTTTCCACGGGAGCAAAAGCGATGAAGAGTGCGTGGTCGCGTAAGTTCTCGGCGACCGTCGCGTCGGAGTATCTCTCGTTCTGCTTGAGCGCGATGACCTGCGCAGTACCCGTTTTGCCGGCGCTCGCGTAGCTTGCCCCGGCGAAGGCGCGCGCCCCGGTGCCCTCCTTGTTTACACCGGCCATGGCGCGCTTGATAAGTTCCAGATTCCGCTCCTTGAGCGGAATGGTCTTGGAGGGTTGGGGCTGCACGTAAGTACGCTCGCCGGTCATCGGGTTTTCGATATAGTCGACCAGATGCGGACGGAACATCACCCCGTCATTGGCGAGGGTCGCTACGGCCTGCGCGAGCTGCAGCGGCGTGTACGCGTTGTAGCCCTGCCCGATGCCCACGCTGATGGTCTCACCGGGGAACCACCTCTGTTGCGCCGGATTCTTGAAGCGCTTCATCTTCCACTCCGGAGAGGGGAGCACGCCCAGGAACTCGCCTTCGATATCGATTCCGGTGCGGCTTCCAAAGCCGAACTGGCCGATGAAGCGCGCGATATTGTCGATGCCGAGGTCGTTGGCGAGGATGTAGTAGTAGGTGTCGCAGGACACGACGATCGATTTGTACATGTCCACCACGCCGTGGCCGCTCGCTTTGTCGTCGCGAAACCGGTTGTTGCCGAACAGAAAGTAGCCCGGGTCGAAAATCGTCTGCGTAGGCGTCCTCGTGCCCAGCTCGAGCGCGGCGAGGGCCATATAGGGCTTGAAGGTCGACCCCGGCGGGTAGAGTCCGGTGAGCGCGCGGTTATTGAGGGGCTTGTCGGGCGAATTGTTGAGCGCATCCCAGTTCGCGGGGTCGATGCCGTCGATGAAAAGGTTGGGGTCGTAGCCGGGCTTGGATACGAAGGCGAGCACTCCTCCCGTCGAAGGCTCGATCGCGACGAGCGCCCCGCGGTTTTCGCCGAGCGCTCTCTCTGCGGCTTCCTGCAGGCGGATGTCGAGAGTGAGCGCCAGGTTGTTTCCGGGCACGGGCGCAGTGCGCGGGGCGAGCTTCTGCACGTTCGGGCCGCGCACGATGCGTCCTCCCGCGTCTGTCTCGACCTGCTCGAAGCCGGTCGTGCCGTGGAGTGCGCTCTCATAGCTTTGCTCCAGGCCGGTTTTTCCCACGTGGTCGGTGCCTTTGTAATTGCCCGACTGGTCGTTCTCCTCTATGCGCTCCAGGTCGCGGTCGTCGATGCGGCTGATGTAGCCCACCACGTGCGAAGCGACCTCTCCGAGGGGATACTGGCGGAAAGTTCTGCCCCGGATATCCACCCCGGGAAAGCGGTAGCGGCTGACCGCGATCCTGGCGACTTCCTCGTCCGTGAGGCGATTGCGGATCGGCAGGGTGTCGCGTCCCTTGCTTTCATCCCGCAGGCGCTGGAAGCGCCGGCGGTCCTTGGGCTGGATGTCGACGATGGTCGCGAGCTCGTCGATCGTTCCCTCGAGATCCGCGATCTTGCTGAACGTGAGCTCCAGGGTGTAGGCGGAGTAGTTGCGGGCGAGCACCACGCCGTTGCGGTCGAGAATGAGCCCGCGGTTGGGCGGATCCGGTACGATCGAAATGCGGTTGTCCTCGGCCTTGGTGTCGTAGTACTGATGCTGGATGACCTGCAGGTAGAAAAAGCGCCCGAAGAGAACCGCGAACGCGGCGAGCACGACGACCCCTGCGACACCCAGGCGGAGCTGGAAGTAGTGCAGCTCCCGTTTGGTGTTTCGGATCTCGGCGAGACGCATCAGTTTTCAGATCGGCCGGTTCTCGTCCACGCTCTCGGGCCTGCGCTGCGGCAGCAGGAGCAGAAAGCTCACGGCAGGCCACAGCGCCGCTGCAATGAAGGTCCCCGAGAAATACATCAACCCGGGGAACACTCCGCCCGCTACGAGCCGCACGGCGAGCATCAGCATCTGGCTCGCGAGCAGCAACACCAGCACGTGCGCCGCCTGCCGCCACGGCGAGAACCACAGAATGCGCCGGTGCAGGCTGACCGCGGCGAAGGCGAGAAAAGCGTAAGCGAAGGCATGCTGGCCGAGGAGGGCGCCATTGCCCGCGTCCATGACGAGCCCTACGAACCACGCGATGCCGATCCCCATCCTGCGAGGCTGGTGCACGCACCAGAATGTGATCACGAGCGCAACCATGTCGGGCAGCCCCGTGACGTCGCGCCACGGCAGCAGGTTGAACAGCAGGGCAAGCACGAAGGTAAACGCCATGTAGCCCACTCTCACGGGCAACAGGATGCGCTGCGACTGTTCGTAGAAAGACATCAGCTTTCCCCCGCGCTCATTCGCGGCTCCTGGAGCGCTTCTGCTTGGGGAGCTGGCCCGCCACGGATTCGGTTTCGACCGGTGCGGCCGGGAGGTTCATTTCCCGGGACAGCACCAGCACCTGCCGGTTCTGTTCAGTCCCGGCGGTGGGCACGCACGTGATCGTCGCGAAAGAATAGGCGGCGTCCTGCTCGATGCGCGACACCTTCGCCACCGGAAGGCCGGGCGGATAAGTGCCGTCGATGCCCGAGGTCACGAGGACGTCGTCGGCGAGCACGTCCGCGTTCGTCGCCGTGTACTTCAGCTCGAGCGTCCCCCTGTCCCCGGCGCCGTAGATGATGGCGCGCAGGCCGTTCCTGACGACCTGCACTGGCGTCCTCTGCTCCTTGTCCGTGATCAGGGTCACCTCGGAGAGCAGCGGATAGACGCGCGTCACCTGTCCGACGACGCCGAGGTCGTCGATGACCGCCTGTCCCGGCTGGATGCCGTGCTGGCGCCCCTTGTCGATGATCACTCTGCGCGAGAAAGGATCGCGCCCCTGATAGAGGATCTCCGCCAATGTGGATTCGCGCGGCAGACGCTCGCGCGCTTCGAGCAAGCGCCTCAGCTGCGCGTTTTCGGAGCGCAGCGCCTGGACCGTCAACAGCTCGTTCGCCGCCAGCAGCTGCTTTGCCCTGAGCTGCTCGTTCTCCCGCTTGAGCGACACCTGCGTCGTGAAGAATCCGGCGGCGGCGCCGAATACGTCCCCCGGAGCGAGGGCGACGCGCTGCAGCGGATAGGCGAGCAGGGCGACGGCCTGACGCAGGGACTCGGCGTATCTGAAACGCGCGTCCAGCACCATCAGGAAAACTGCGAGACACAAGAAAAACCCCAGGCGGACGAGCGGCGCGGGACCGCGGCTGAAGAACGGCGGCGGCTGGTAATCCATGGGACTAGGGGCTCGGGCTCGAGGGGCCTGGGCTATGCGAACTCGTTACGAACACAGCTGCAGCACTCGCTTTCCCCAGTCTCGAGCTGCGGATCTCCCCACCCTATTCGTCTGCGAATATGCTCCCCAGCTTGTCCATTCTCTCCAGCGCCTTGCCCGATCCGCGCACGACGCAGGTGAGCGGATCATCGGCGACGATCACGGGCAACCCGGTTTCTTCCATGAGGAGGCGATCGAGGTCGCGCAGGAGCGCCCCGCCGCCGGTGAGCACCATGCCTTTTTCCGCGATATCGGCGCCCAGCTCGGGCGGGGTCTGCTCCAGCGCCGACTTCACGGCACCCACGATCTGGTTGAGCGGCTCGGTGAGCGCTTCCAGGATCTCGTTCGAGGAAATGGTGAAGCTCCTCGGGATGCCCTCCGCGAGGTTGCGACCCTTCACTTCCATCTCGCGCACTTCGGATCCGGGGAAGGCCGATCCGATTTCCTTCTTGACTGTTTCCGCCGTGGTTTCGCCGATCAGCATGCCGTAATTGCGGCGGATGTAGTTGATGATGGCTTCGTCGAACTTGTCGCCGCCGACGCGCACCGAGCCCGAATAGACCATGCCGCCGAGCGAGATCACGCCGACCTCGGTCGTGCCTCCGCCGACATCCACTACCATCGAGCCCGTGGCTTCGGCCACCGGCAGGTCCGCGCCGATCGCGGCAGCCATCGGTTCCTCGATCAGGAACACCTGGCTCGCGCCCGCCTCTATGGCAGCCTCGCGGATCGCCCGCCGCTCGACCTGCGTCGAGCCGCAGGGCACGCAGATGATGATGCGCGGTGAAGGCGAGAACAGGCGCGACTGGTGCACTTTCTTGATGAACTGCTTCAACATCTGCTCGGTGACGGTGAAATCCGCGATCACCCCGTCCTTCATCGGACGGATAGCGATGATGTTGCCCGGCGTCTTGCCGAGCATCGACTTCGCTTCCCTGCCGACCGCCTGAATGGTTTTCTTGGAGTTGGGGCCGCCTTCCTGGCGGATCGCCACGACCGAAGGCTCGTCGAGCACGATACCCTTGCCCCGCACGTAAATCAGCGTATTGGCCGTGCCCAGGTCAATCGCCATGTCGTCTGAAAAATATCCACGCAAAAAGCCGAACATCCTGCTGATTTCCTTAGGAAAGAGGGTTCTCGATTGCGCTATAATACAGGAAATAAATTTCCGCTTTAAGCGATTTTTCATGTCCCTGTCCTCAGAAGAGGTGCGCCGCATCGCGGAACTGGCGCGGATCGGCATTTGCGACGCGGAGGCCGCAGCGATTCAAGCCCAACTCAACGACATCTTCGAGCTGATCGGGAGAATGCAGAAGGTCGACACCGAGGGCGTCGCGCCGATGTCGCATGGTCAGGACCTCGAATTGCGCTTGCGCGACGACGTCGTGAGCGAGCCGGACCAGCGGGAGCGCTTCCAGTCGGTGGCGCCCGAGGTGGAGCAGGGGTTCTATCTCGTTCCGAAAGTGATCGAATAGCGGGATTCAGGCTGAATCCTGGATCCCATGGTCAACGCCTCTCTCAAAGAGCTTTCCGCCGCGCTCGCACAGAAGAAAATCTCGAGCGCAGAGCTCACCCAACTGTTCCTCGACCGCACCTCGAGGCTGAACGGTGCGCTCAACGCCTTCATCACCGTCGAAGCCGAGAAAAGCCTTGCCCAGGCGCACGCGGCGGACGAGCGTATCGCGAACGACGACGCGACGCCGCTGACCGGGATTCCGGTCGCGCACAAGGACATCTTCGTCACGAAGGGCTGGCGTACCACCTGCGGCTCGAAAATGCTTTCGAACTTCGTGAGCCCGTACGACGCGCATGTGATCGAGCGCTTCAATGCGGCGGGGGCGGTGATTCTCGGCAAGACCAACATGGACGAGTTCGCGATGGGATCCTCCAGCGAAAACTCGTTCTACGGTCCGGTGAAAAATCCCTGGGGTCAGGCGTATGTGCCCGGCGGCTCCTCCGGCGGCTCGGCGGCGGCGATTGCCGCGCGCATGGCGCCCGCTGCCACCGGCACCGACACCGGCGGATCGATCCGCCAGCCGGCGGCACTCTCGGGTGTGTCGGGGCTGAAGCCGACTTACGGCCTCGTATCCCGCTACGGCATGATCGCTTTCGCTTCCAGCCTCGACCAGGGAGGACCGATCGCGAAAAGCGCCGAAGACCTCGCGCTGCTCCTGAACGTGATGGCCGGCTTCGACGAGCGCGATTCGACCTCGGTCGAGCGCGCGGCCGAAGATTACCGCCGCGAGCTGGACAGGCCGCTTTCGGGTCTTCGCGTCGGGGTGCCGAGGGAGCACTTCGGCGAGGGACTTGCCGCCGACGTAGGCAAGGCGATCGAAGCGGCGCTCGCCCAGCTCGAGAAGCTCGGCGCGAGACGCGTTTCGATCAGCCTGCCCTCGAGCGGCCTCTCCGTGCCTGCGTACTACGTCATCGCGCCGGCCGAAGCCTCGTCGAACCTGTCTCGCTTCGACGGCGTGCGCTATGGCCACCGCGCGAATGAATACCGCGACCTCGCCGACATGTATCGCCGCACACGGGCTGAAGGATTCGGCGCCGAAGTCAGGCGCCGCATTCTCATCGGCACCTATGTTCTCTCCCACGGCTACTACGACGCCTACTACCTCAAGGCGCAGAAGATCCGGCGGCTGATCGCAGACGACTTCGTAGCGGCTTTCAAGCGATGCGACCTCATCGTTGGCCCGACTGCGCCCACCGTGGCCTTCAAGATCGGCGCCAAGGCCGCGGACCCCGTGCAGATGTACCTGAACGACATCTATACGGTTCCCGTCAACCTCGCCGGATTGCCCGGGATGTCGATCCCCTGCGGGTTCGGGAAGGACGATCTTCCGGTGGGCCTGCACATCGTCGGGAACTACTTCGGCGAAGCGAGGATGCTCAACGTCGCCCATCAGTATCAGAAGGCGACGGACTGGCACGAGCGCGAGCCCTCCGGGATTCGGCCATGAAATGGGAAATCGTCATCGGCCTGGAGACGCACGCCCAGCTCTCGACCGCCTCGAAGATGTTCTCCGGCGCATCGACCGCGTTCGGCGCGGCGCCCAACACGCAGGCGAACGCGGTGGACATCGCGCTGCCTGGAGTGCTGCCGGTCGCAAACCGCGGCGCGGTGGAGCGCGCGATCCGCTTCGGGCTCGCGGTCGGCGGAGAGAGGGTGATCAATCGGCGCTCGGTTTTCGCGCGGAAAAACTATTTCTATCCGGATCTGCCCAAGGGCTACCAGATCAGCCAGTACGAGCTTCCCATCGTCAAAGGGGGGGAAATCAGGATCCTCACGAAGAGCGGGGAGAAGGCGATCCGCCTGACGCGGGCGCACCTCGAAGAGGACGCCGGCAAGTCGCTTCACGAAGCCTTCCGGGACTCGAGCGGGATCGATCTCAACCGGGCGGGCGTGCCGCTGCTGGAAATCGTCTCCGAGCCCGACCTGCGCTCGGCCGAGGAGGCGGTCGCCTACGCCAAGGCGCTCCACGCGCTGCTGCGCTGGATCGGCATCTGCGACGGCAACATGCAGGAAGGCTCGTTCCGCTGCGACGCCAACGTCTCGGTGCGGCGGCCGGGCGCGCCGCTCGGCACGCGCGCCGAGATCAAGAACCTCAACTCGTTCCGGTTCCTCGAGCACGCGATCGAGTTCGAGGCGAAGCGCCAGATCGAAATTCTGGATGACGGCGGAAAAATCGTGCAGGAGACGCGGCTCTACGATCCCGAGAAGGATGAAACGCGCTCGATGCGCATCAAGGAGGAGGCGCACGACTACCGCTACTTCCCGGACCCCGACTTGCCGCCGCTGGAGGTTTCGGCGAAGTGGATAGAGGAGATCAAGGCGAAATTGCCCGAGCTGCCGGAAGCGAAGCGCACGCGTTACCAGACCGAGTATGCGCTGTCCCCCTACGATGCCGGCCTGCTGACCGATACCCGCGAAAAGTCCGAATACTTCGAGCTCGTGTGCCGGTCGCTCGAAAACCCCGCTCCCAAGACGGTCGCGAACTGGATTACGGGGGAACTGTCCGCGCTTCTCAACGATCGCGGCATCGATTTTTCGCAACTGATCATCAGCGGCAAGGCCTTTGCGAAATTGCTGGAGCGCATCAAGGACGGCACGATCTCCGCGAACGTGGCGAAGGAGGTGTTGCACGGGATGGCGAACGGAGAGGGTGACCCCGACGAGATCATCGCGAAACGCGGCCTGAAGCAGATCAGCGATGCCGATGCCATCGAAAAAATCGTGGACCAGGTCCTCGCCGCCAACGCGAAGCAGGCCGAGGACTACCGCGCCGGCAAGGGCAAGGCGTTCAACTCGCTCGTCGGCCAGGTGATGAAGGCGACCCTGGGCAAGGCGAACCCTGCGCAGGTGAACGAGATTCTGAAGCGGAAGCTGAACGGCTAGCCGGACGAATCTACCGCTTCGGGGCGGCGGCCTTGCCGCTCGTCAGCTCGATGTAGCGGCGCTTGTCTGCGTCGTACTTGGCGTTGATCGTGCTGATCTCCTTCTTCTTCGCGTCGAGCAGGCCGATCTGGTTCTTGATCTCGATCTCGTTGTTCGCGATTTCCTGCTTGAGCTTGAAGGGCATCGGCTTCTTCACGTAGAACTCTTTTTCCGATTCCAGCTCCTTGCGGCGCTTCTGGGCTCCGTCGATGGCCCTTTGGGTGTCCGTGATTGCGCCCTGGGCTTCCGCGAGCGCGCGCGCGCGCGCATCCTCGATGTCCTTTTCGCTGGAATAGGTGTTGAGCAAGGCCAGGTTCTTGCGGCGCTCCTCCCTGGATCTCTCCTCGTCCTCGAGTTTCTTCCTGCGCTCGGCCTCGCGCGCCTGCTCCTGCGCGGGGGTCAGGGGGATCGCGGCCGGGTTCTTGCGTATCAGCGTCCCCGACTTGTTCAGCTCCTGCGTGTCGCGGCCCAGGCACTCCGGGGGCGGCATCTGGGTGTAGTAGACCTTGCCCCTCGCGTCGACGCACTTGTACATGCGCTCCTGCGCCGCTGCGGATGCTACGGCGAGCAGCGTCGAGCACAGGAACATCATTGTCCGGCTGCGCATGATGAAGATCCTATAAGCTTGCCTGCCCCTGCTGCGCATTTTTCGGAGAGAATTCGCGGAATGTTACGCATTATCACGCTCAATCTCAACGGCATCCGCTCGGCGCTCGCCAAGGGCTTTCCGCGCTGGCTCGCCCGTCAGCGCGCGGACATCGTATGTCTGCAGGAGGTCAAGGCGCAGGAAGCGGACCTCCCGGGCCTCGCGCTCGTTCCCAGGGGGTATCGCGCCTATTACGATTTGTGCTCGACGAAAAAGGGCTACAGCGGCGTCGCGCTGTACTCGCGGGCGCAACCCGAAAACGTGTCCCGCGGTTTCGGCAGCCGCGAGTTCGACCCCGAGGGAAGGTTCCTTCGGGCGGATTTCGGCGGACTTTCCGTGGTGTCCGTATACCTGCCTTCGGGGTCGAGCTCGGAGGAGAGGCAGCAGGCGAAATTCCGTTTCCTCGAGGAGTTCATGCCGACGCTGAAAAAGCTCCGGGCGAGCGGCAGCGAGTTCGTCCTGTGCGGCGACTGGAACATCGCGCACAAGGAGATCGACCTCGAGAACTGGCGCGGAAACCGCAAGAACTCCGGGTTCCTCCCCGAGGAGCGCGCCTGGCTCTCCGGGACCTTCGACGAGATCGGCTGGGTGGACGTGTTCCGGCGGGTCGATCCGCGGCCCAGGCAGTACACCTGGTGGTCGAACCGCGGCCGGGCGTGGAAGAAGAACGTCGGCTGGCGCATCGACTACCAGATCGCCACGCCGGGAATCGCCGCGCGGGCGAGGAAGGCGAGAATCTTCAAGGCCAGGCGTTTTTCCGATCACGCGCCGCTGACGATAGACTACGACGCGCGACTCTGAGCGTTTCTTCAACGCCAATAGATCTGAGAAGGCCCTTCAGAATGGGCGCCGCTTTCCCTAGAGCGCCACTTCGAGCGGGGCCTTGGTGAGCGCGCTCACCTTGAGAATGGAAAAACCGAGAATCCGGCCTTGCGCATCCACTTTCTCCATGACCTGGTCGTTCGCGGTCTCGCGGAAAAATCCTTCGCGCTGATCGAAGACCACCTCAAGGTAATCTCCCTCGCGGTCGTACCAGATTTTCACTTTTCGCTCGGCCATAGAAGCTTTCCTTTCTTTACCTTGTCCGTCATGTAGGCGGTGACCACAAAGGCGTCCTCCTCCCGTATTTTCACGACCACGCAGAGATATTTGTCCCCGACGCGGGAGCTTACGTAGTAGCGATAATAAAGCCGAGCCTCCTCATCGCTCAAGGACTCAATCACTTGCTCAGGATGCGCAAGGGTTTCGGCTATCCTCGGCTCCATGTCCGCCATCTCCGGATGCTCCAGGATGTGAGCGAGTCGCTCATCGGTCAACCGGATGCGCCGCCCGTCATGTCCGGTGTACTCGCGCATGGTGACCACTATAGCAGCCGCACCGTCAAGGCCGCCGCAATCGGGTACAGGATCACGGCGAGGTTACAATCGCCCATGCCCACGCCCTATCTCGAGGTGTTCCGCAGCCCGCGTCTCGCCGTCATTCTCGCGCTCGGATTTTCCTCGGGGCTGCCGCTCGCGGTCACCGGCGGCACCCTGCAGGCGTGGATGACCGTCGAAGGCGTGGACTTGTCCACCATCGGAATCTTCACTCTGGTCGGCCTTCCCTACGTGTGGAAATTCCTGTGGGCGCCGGCGATGGACCGCTACGTCCCGCCTTTCCTGGGCCGCCGCCGCGGGTGGCTCGTCCTCACCCAGCTCGCGCTCGCGGCCGGGATCGCGGGAATGGCGTTCCTGTCGCCGCGCTCCGATCTCGCCGCGATCGCCTGGCTCGCGCTCTTCGTCGCCTTCGCCTCGGCCTCGCAGGACATCGTGGTCGATGCGTACCGGACCGACGTGGTGAGCCGCGAGGAGCGCGGGCCGGCGGGCGCGCTGGGCGTCGTCGGCTACCGTCTGGCGATGCTCGTCTCGGGGGCGCTCGCGCTGGTGCTGGTCGCCGGCTCGGGCTGGATCCCGGCGCTCGGCTGGCGCAGCACCTATCTGCTCATGGCCGTCCTCATGACGGCGGGCGTCGCAGCGGCGTTCCTCGGCGAGGAGCCTTCCACCGCCCCCGCGGCGCCGAAGACCTTGCGCGAGGCGGTGGTCGAACCCTTGCGCGAATTCTTCTCCCGGCCCCGGGCCGCGTGGATCCTGGTGCTGCTCGTGCTCTACAAGCTCGGCGACGCGTTCGCGGGCTCGCTCACCACCGCGTTCCTGCTGCGCGGCGCGGGATTCTCGCTCGACGACGTCGGCTACGTGAACAAGGCGGTCGGCCTCGCATCGACCATCGTCGGGGTTCTCTTCGGCGGCGCGCTGATGGTGAGGCTGGGCCTGTACCGCGCGCTCATGGGGTTCGGCGTCCTGCAGGCGGTGTCGATACTGACTTTCATGTGGCTCGCGCTCGCCGGGAAGAATTATCCGATCATGGTGTTCGCGGTGGGCTTCGAGAACATCGCCTGGGGAATGGGCACGGCGGCTTTCGTGGCGCTCTTGATGGCGCTGTGCGACCACCGCTTCACCGCCACGCAGTACGCGCTCCTCTCGGCGCTCGCCTCCTTCGGCCGGGTATACGTCGGCCCGGCCGCCGGCTATGCGACCGACCCCAGGTACCTGGGGCTCTCGTGGGCGACGTTCTTTCTCCTGGCTTTCTGCGTCGCGCTTCCCGGGCTCGCGTTCGTGTGGTTCCTGCGCAAGGAGATCGAGCGCGCCGAAGCTGCGTCGACGTCCTGATGTCGAGCTGGTTGTCAGATGACACGCTCGGCGAAGCAAGCCGCGATGCTCGCGATGACGCATACGATCAGCCAGTCGAGCAGAAGCCCGGCTACGAAGCCGCGGTGCCAGTTTACGAAGAGCGCCGCTTCGATGACGACCGGAACGACGGTGACCGCCCACAGGCTGAAGCCGAACACCGCGGCACCCATGATCGACGCGGAACCGAAGACCGCGGTCGACCCGGCCAGGAGGCCGTACAGAAACGCAATGCCGATGCACGCGAGCACCCTGACGCCGGCCGAATAGAGGTAGTGCGCATACGATTCCGCGGCACGCCAGGTATCGGGCGTCTTCGCCTGGTACGGGTGGAATAGCCGGCCGGTAATCACGTACCCGGTAACGTTGGAAACGATCCCGGCGATCATGCCGGCCGTGAGAGCTTGAAGGGTTGCCACAGTTGGCTCTATGTCGCCGGACATGGCTTGAAGGACGACCAGTCCGTGCTCTTGACGAATTGCTCGTCGGCGGGGAATGGGTTCTTGAACGTGAACGCGAACGCCGACGGACCATGAGCCTCCAGATGGGCCAGCCGCTTTTTCGCTTCATCGATGCCGGGTACATGGCCTTTCGGAATCCACCACAAGGCGGTGTAGGCGCCGGAGAACTTCTCGAACCACGCCTGCCGCTGCCGCAGCACTTCGACATGAGCGGTGTGGTACACGAATCGCTTGAGCTGCTCGATGGATTCCCACACCGACATGTTGAACAAAATACGATCGTCGTCGTATGGACGCAGGTACGTGGCGTCGCCCTCGGAGGTTTGCAGCCGCCACACGAAGCCGGGACTCCGGTCCGCCAAGGCATTTATTTCCTCGAGACGGGCGACGAAGCCGGCCATGACGGGATCTTCGAGCGCCCCTTTCATTCTGCCAATGTTGACCTGAGCGATATGTAGGGCATTCATCAGTCGTCTCCTGCTGCAAGTTAGGCAAGGCCGGAATGCGAGATGGCCTGTTTCTCCGGAAACTCGGTGACGCAAGTATCCTATCGCCAATTCGCGCCGCTCGCCGGCCCGGGTCTCGCGCGAATCATGGCCTTGAAGGAGAGCGTCATGACTTCCTCTCCGGAGGCGATCAGCCCGCCGTAAGGGGATTTTTTCGCGGCGGCGGGGTCGACGTGAAATGCCTGGGGATCGTAGATGCGGCCGAACTCGAGGATCTCTTTCTCCGAGAGCGTCACCGGCTCGCCGACGAACTCGTCGCCCACGCGGTAGTCCTCGAACCACTCGATCTCCTTGCAGCTGCGGCGCATCGGCGCGGGCGGCTAGAGGCTCATCACGGCCTGGGCGATGGGCGTCACCCGGCCGCCGACATCGATGCCTACCGCGCCCCGCTCCCCGAAGATGTGCACGTGCAGTAGGCTGCGGCGTCCCATCCTGGTCCCTTGCTCGCTGACGAAGCGGGTGCCGTCGGCGTGCGGCGCGAGGCCGTGCCGCATCATGAACGCGGCGAGCGGACCGGTCGAGCTGCCTGTCGCCGGATCCTCGGCGATTCCGTAATCCAACGCGAACATGCGCGAGTACGCTCCCTGGGCGGTCGGCGCGAATACGAACACGCACATCGGCTCCCGCTGCCCGTCCCCGAGGACCGCGGAGCCGCGCGAATCGAGCCACGCGCGATCCACGGTGTCCTGGTCTTTCAACGCGACGAAGAGCGTGGGGTTGCCGGCGCTGAGGAGCTGCGGAGCAACCGGGAGGAGATCGCCCGCCTCCAGTCCCAGGGCCCGGGCGCAGACCTCGCGGTCGAAGGTCGAGCCCTCGCGGATGGCAGGCGTGCGCAGCCAGATGAGCGGCCGCTCGCCCTTGTCCACGCGAATCGGGATGGGCCCGATTTTCTCCTCGAGCATGAATCGCTCGCCGCTCGCGAGGCCTTCCTTCAGCAGCACGAAGGCGGTGCCGATCGTGGGATGTCCGGCGAAAGGCAGCTCGCGGGCGGGAGTGAAAATTCGCACGCCCACGGCGCAGTCGCCGCGGGTCGCGGGAAAGACGAAGGTCGTCTCCGACAGGTTCAATTCCCTCGCGATTTTCTGCATGGTCGCATCGTCGATGCCGGAGGCGTCGGGAAACACGGCGAGCGCGTTCCCTTCCAGCGGCCGGTCGGTGAAGACGTCGACGACCGAGTAGCGGTATGCGCGGGGTTTGCTCATGGATGCTGCCGAGTCCGAATCCTACAAGAATTCTGCCGTCGGATTGATTCCGCGAGAACCGGGGGGATTAAACTAGCGCCATGAACGCTCCCGAGAAGATGAAGCAGTACCACCGAGCGGCGCAGCTCTGCAACCTCGCCGTCACTGGCGCCCCGTTCTCAATTTGGCTACACTTGTTCTCAACATGA
>CAYQVE010000026.1:0-20430 GCA_964420785.1 uncultured Enterobacteriaceae bacterium
GGGAGGAAGCCGGCCTGCCCGGCTACGAGGCGGTGATCTTGCTGGGTGTGATGACCCCGCCTGCGACCCCGAAGCCGATCGTCGACAGTCTGAATTCCGAGATCCAGAAAATCGCCAACTTGCCGGACGTGAAGGAAGCCTGGGCCAAGCAGGGCGCAGTTCCGATGCGCATGACGCCCGCAGAGTTCGGAAAATTCATGGAGCAAGACATCCAGAAGTGGGCGAAGGTCGTGAAATTCTCGGGTGCGAAGGTCGACTAGGGCGGGCGCGCGAAGGACACTTTTTCTGCCGGGAAAGGTAGGAAACCCGTGGCCGAGCGCTTCCGGCTCAACGTCAACGGTGCGGAATCCGAGCTCGAGGCGGGTCCGGACACGCCACTTCTCTACGCGCTGCGTAATGACCTTCGGCTGATCGGCACGCGCTTCGGCTGCGGTCGCGGGCAGTGCGGCGCATGCTTCGTTCTGATCGACGGCCATCCAGCCCCCGCATGTGACACACCCCTGTGGGCGGCAGCGGGCAAGAGAATCACTACCGTCGAAGGCCTGGGCAAAGGCCGCGAGCTGCATCCCCTTCAGCACGCCTTTCTCGCCGAGCAGGCGGCCCAATGCGGATACTGCACGAGCGGCGTCCTGATCAGCGCCGCGGCGCTCCTAGCGAAAAATCCCAGACCGACGGAGCGCGAAGTTCGTGAGGCGCTCGACCGCAACCTGTGCCGCTGCGGATCGCACAACCGAATGGTGCGCGCAGTGTTGCGCGCGGCTCAGGAATAGCGCGTGAACACCGTTGCCGAAACCCGACTCAGCCGGCCCGGAAGTCTGGAGAAGAGCCCGAGACTTTCGCAGTGGCTGCGCGTGCACCGCGACGGCACGGTCTCGATCTACAGCGGCAAAGTCGAAATCGGCCAAGGTATCCTGACCGCCCTCGCGCAGGTCGCCGCGGAAGAGCTCGGGATCGCGCCGGAACGCATCCGTATGGTTCCCGCCGATACCGCCGTGAGTCCCGACGAGGGCGTTACTTCGGGTAGCCTCTCTATCCAGGATTCCGGTGTCGCGCTACGCCGCGCCTGCGCGCAGGCCCGCGCGCTGCTCCTTGAGCGCGCTGCGGCGCGTCTCGGCGTATCGGCCCGCGATTTGAAGGTAGCGGACGGAACTGCACGGGCGGCAGGCCGGCGCGCGAGTTTTTGGGAATGTGCGGACGACGCGCTGTTCGACCGCGACATCGACGAGACAGCGGCCTTGAGATCACCGAGCGACTACCAAGTGGTCGGCAAGCCCGCCCCGCGGCGCGACCTGCCCGACAAGATCGCCGGTCGGCCCCGCTTCATCCAGGACATTACGCTGCCGGGAATGCTCTACGGCCGGATCGTTCGCCCCCCGCACGATTTCGCCGGGCTGATCTCGCTCGATGACAGCAAGGTCAAGTCGATGCCGGGGCTCGCGGGGATCGTGCGCGACGGCGACTTTGTCGGGGTCCTTGCCGAGCGCGAGGACGTGGCGATCTCGGCCCAGCGCGCCCTCAGGCTGACAGCGTACTGGCGAGAGGCTGACCCGCTGCCCCGGGACGTGCATGCATGGCTCAGAGACCACGCGACCGAGCACCGCGTCATCAGCGAGAAGGAAAACGCCGACGCGAAATCCCGTGCAACGAGAGCGCTCGAAGCGTTCTATACCAAACCCTACATATCGCACGCCTCGATTGGTCCGTCCTGCGCGACCGCCCAGATCGACGACGGCAAACTCATGGTGTGGAGCCACAGCCAGGGAATTTTCAATCTGCGCCGCGACCTGGCGCTGGCTCTGGGGATGCGCGAGGATGCGATCGTCGTGCGGCACGCGGAAGGAGCGGGTTGCTACGGGCACAACGGCGCCGACGATGCGGCGCTCGACGCAGCCCTGCTCGCGCGAGTGGCAGGCGGCCGCCCGGTCCAGGTGCAGTGGATGCGAGACGACGAATTCGCGTGGGCCCCGTGCGGTCCGGCCATGGTCCTGAGCTTGCGCGCGGCACTCGACGCCCGCGGCGATATCGTCGATTGGGAGCACGAACTCTGGAGCAACGGTCACAGCTGCAGGCCGGGCCGATCGGATGATCCTGCGCTCCTGGCAGCCTGGCACTTGGCGAGGCCGCATGGGCGGCCCTCGGCGATCAACATGCCGCTCCCTGCGGGGGCGGCGGATCGCAACGCGATTCCGGTATACGACTTTCCGAACCAGCGCGTCGTCAACCACTACGTACGCGAGATGCCGCTGCGAACCTCGGCGCTGCGCTCACTGGGTGCGTACGCCAACGTGTTTGCGATCGAATCCTTCATGGACGAGCTCGCTCAGGCGGCGGAGATCGATGCGATCGCCTTCCGGCTGCGGCATCTCAAGGACCCGCGGGGCCGGGCGGTGATCGACGCGGCGGCACGGCGTGCCGCGTGGAGCGGGTGGAAACCCGTCGAAGGTCGAGGTCACGGCATCGGATTTGCCAAATACAAGAATCTCGGCGCCTACTGCGCAGCGATCGCCGAAGTCGAGGTCGACCACGAGGTGCGCGTGAATCGGCTGGTTCTTGCAGTCGACGTCGGGCTTGTTATCAACCCGGACGGCGTGATCAATCAGATCGAGGGTGGCGCAATTCAGTCGACCAGCTGGACGCTCAAGGAACAGGTGAAGCTCGACGCACGCGGCATCGCGAGCCTCGGCTGGGAGGATTACCCCATCTTGAAATTCAGCGAGGTACCGGCCGTTGAAGTCGAGCTGATCGACCGCCCCGAGCTGCCCGCCGTCGGCGCGGGCGAAGCCGCGCAGGGTCCCACGGCAGCGGCGATCGCCAATGCGGTGGCGCATGCACTCGGCTTGCGCGTGCGCGATCTCCCACTCACACACGAGCGGATTGCCGCAGCGATAAGTCAGTCGACGTAGTTGTACGCCGGCAAGGTAGTCGGCCCGTGATCTCCATGCGACGGTCCAGCAAATCTTTCGGCTGCGGTGCGATCGTCCATTCCTGGGCGCGAAGCGCTGCGGTTTTCGGGATGAAATCGGGATACTCGAAGATGCCACGATCGCCGCGTTCTCGAAAATATCGCTGAACCATTCTACCTTCACGAATCACGTCGCCAAACAGGCGCGCCGAATCGTGCCTCTGACTACTCCGTGTCGGTCAGCGTCCCATCTCCGATGCCTAGCTCACCGATCTTGCGGGTGATCGTATTGCGACCTATGCCGAGCCGACCCGCAGCCTCGATTCGTCGACCGCCGGTATGCGCGAGGGCTTTCACAATCAGTGTTTTTTCGAAGCTCTTCGAGAGCTCCTCCATGATGTTCGTCTCGCCGCTTGCTAGTCTGCGATCCGCTTCGCGTGCCAACGCCGCGAGCCATTCGCCGGAGGGCGCCACTGCATCCTCGCGGAGCTCCGGCGGAAAATCACCGACCTCGATGACCTGCGTGGGTGACATCACCGTGAGCCAGTGACACACATTTTCGAGCTGACGGACGTTTCCGGCCAGATTCTGAGCCGACAGGCGGGCCATCGCCGAATCCGACAAGCGCTTGGGTTCCACACCGAGCTCGCGAGCCGATTTCGCGAGGAAGTGTCGTGCGAGCAGCGGAATATCTTCGCGGCGTTCGCGCAGCGAGGGAAGCCGCAGGCGGATCACGTTCAGCCGGTGATACAGATCCTCACGGAACAGGCCTTCGCGGACCCGCGCTTCCAAGTCTTGATTGGTCGCGGCAATGACGCGGACACTCGCGCGAATCGGCTGATGGCCGCCAACCCGATAGAACGTTCCGTCAGACAATACGCGCAGCAGACGCGTTTGCAGCTCGGCCGGCATATCGCCGATCTCATCCAGGAACAGCGTGCCGCCTTCGGCCTGCTCGAAGCGCCCGCGTCGCAGAGCCTGTGCCCCCGTGAAGGCGCCCCGCTCGTGTCCGAAGAGCTCCGATTCCAGGAGGTCTTTTGGCATTGCCGCGGTATTTATTGCGATGAATGGCTTGTCTGAGCGCGGGCTATGGCGGTGCAACGCTCGCGCCACGAGCTCCTTGCCTGTTCCGGACTCGCCAGTGATCAGGACCGTGGCGCTCGACTGCGACAAGCGGCCGACTGCGCGGAACACCTCCTGCATCGACTGTGCCTGCCCGAGGATGTCCGGCGTACCGGGCGACGACTCCTCGGCTTCGCCCTCCCGCGAGCTCTCGCCCAGTGCCCGACGGATGAGCTCGACCGCTTGGTCGACATCGAAGGGCTTTGGCAGATATTCGAACGCGCCACCCTGGAACGCTGCCACCGCCGACTCCAAATCGGAGTACGCGGTCATGACAATGACCGGAAGATTGGGGAAACGCTGCTTTAGACTCTGCAGCAGCTCCAGGCCCGACGTGCCGGGCATGCGGATGTCTGAAACGAGCACCTGCGGGGCGCCGGTTGCGTCGAGCGCCTCCATCGCTTCAGTCGCCTGAGCAAACGTCTTGAAAGGAATACCTTCGCGAGCAAGCGCCTTCTCGAACACCCAACGGATGGAGCGGTCGTCATCGATGACCCAGACAGGTCTCATCATGGTCTTTCAGCGAAGCGGTAGCACGATGCGGAAGCTGGTTCTTCCCGGCTGGCTATCGCATTCCACCACCCCGTGGTGCTGCTGTACGAAAGTCTGCGCGAGCGTCAGGCCGAGCCCGGTTCCTCCTTCACGGCCGGACACCAGCGGATAGAAAATCTGGTCGCGAATTTCCGCTGGCACCCCCGGGCCGTTGTCTACCACTTGCAATTCTAATGCCAGCCTGTGAAAGCGCCGAGCGAGCGTCACTTGGCGGGCGACCCGCGTGCGCAGGACGATTTCGCCCCGGTTTTGGAGCCCAGCGTCGGCGGAAGCACCGGCTCCCAGTATTGCCTGCGCGGCGTTCCGCACTATGTTGAGTACGGCTTGGATGAGTTGCTCCGGATCCCCACGAAACTCGGGCAGGCCGACGTCGTAATCGCGTCTTACTCGAATGCCTTCAGGAAATTCGGCAAGAATAAGGCTCCGCACCCGTTCACATACCTCATGGATGTTCATCGGCACGTGATTCGCAGGACGATGCGGAGTAAGAAGTCGGTCCATAAGAGCCTGCAGACGGTCGGCCTCCTTGATGATCACCCGGGTGTATTCGCGCAGGCTCGGTCGGTCGAGTTCGCGCTCGAGGAGTTGAGCTGACCCGCGCAAACCCCCCAGTGGATTCTTGATTTCGTGAGCCAGATTGCGGATCAGTTCTCGGTTGGCCCGGTGCTGGGTCATGCGTTGCTCTTCTCGTTCGATGCGCAGCCTCTGGTCGATTGGCCGCAGCTCGAGCAGCAGCGCGGCCTGCGGTAGCTCGACCGGCGTGACGATGCAGTCGAGGTGTAGGGGCTCCTGGCCCGTTGGAACGAGGACCAAGTCCTGATCAGCGAAACCACGCTCCTCGCGAATCGCTTGATGCAACAGGGCTGCTAGGGAGCCCGAGTCCGCGAAAAGTCCGGGAAAAGGCTGGTCGAGGATGCTCTTACGGCTGGTCGCGAACAAGATTTCCGCCGCAGGGTTGACGTACCTTACATGAAGGGCCCGGTCCAAGAGCACCACGGCGGTGGCGAGCCAGTCCAGTCCCGGTGAGACCGCCGGACTCATAAACCCGCGCCCTTTCCGGGACCGGGGCAGCCGTGGCGTCGCGCGCCGGTGCCGTGCAGCGCCGGGGGGGCGCCTGCCCCGAGCCCGAGCCAAGCGGCCCGATTCGCTAGAGCGGCGCGACTCGCCCTTACCTGAGGCGGCCGAGCTCGCCGCGAAGTTGCTCGATGTTCTTTGTGTGCTGGCTCACCGCTTCCTGATACGGCTTCAATCGCTCCAGCACCCGAGCGTAGTTGCGCTCGTCGCCGTCGCGAATTCCTTCCTGCTCCGTGAGCTTCTGCCGGGCGTCGGAGAGTAGTTGCTGCTCGTTCTGAAGCTCCGACTCGAGAATCCTGCGGCGATTCTCGTTGCGCGCTGAGGCAGAGTCCGATACGGCGGAAGATTGCACGCCGCGCGCCGGGACCTGAGCCGGGACAACGGACACTTCTTTGCTCACCAAGGTGCAGTTCTTGCCCACGGTGTCGCGTTTGACGTTGGTGTAAGTCGGACGCCCGCTCGCGTCTGGGCACTTGTACACTTCGCTCCGAGCGTGACCACAGGGCGTCGCCAGCGCGAGAAAAACGCAGCCGATCAATCGCTTGTTGAGTGCCATCACCCCCCCGGACCCTAGTGGGAACTTTAAGTGTAGGCCAAAACAACCCTGATTTCAAATGAAAAAAGGACGAAACACCCGCCCTCGGGTATTCCGCCCTCCCCTTTTTTGGATTGGATTCGCGGCCCGGCGCCACCGGGCCCCTGGGTTTGCGCCTTTTACGAGCTGTAGTACATGTCGAACTCGACCGGGTGGGTCGTCATGCGAAAGCGCGTGAGTTCCTCATGCTTTAGGGAACAGTAGGCGTCGAGCATGTCGTCGGAGAACACGCCCCCCTTGGTCAGAAAATCGCGGTCCTTGTTGAGGCACTCCAGGGCCATTTCGAGTGATGAGCACACCTGCTGGACCTTTTTCGCCTGGGCCGGCGGCAGGTCGTACATGTTTTTGTCGATCGGGTCGCCGGGATGGATCTTATTCTGCACTCCGTCCAGTCCGGCCATGAGCATCGCCGCAAAAGCAAGATAAGAATTCGTGGTCGGGTCCGGGAAGCGCACTTCCACCCGGCGCGCCTTGGGGTTGGTGACGAGCGGGATGCGGCAGGCGGCGGAGCGATTGCGGGACGAGTAAGCGAGGTTGATCGGAGCCTCGAACCCCGGCACCAGACGCTTGTACGAGTTGGTGCCCGGATTGGTAATGGCGTTCAAGGCTTTTGCGTGCTTGATGATGCCGCCTATGTAGTAGAGGGCGAAGTCGGACAGCCCCGAGTAGCCGTCGCCCTGAAACAAGTTCTTGCCCTCTTTCCACACGGACTGATGGACGTGCATGCCCGAGCCGTTATCGCCCACGACGGGCTTGGGCATGAAGGTCGCCGTCTTGCCGTAGGAATGGGCCACGTTCCAGACGGTGTACTTCAGAATCCGCATCCAGTCTGCACGGTTGACCAAGCTGTTGAACTTGGTACCGATTTCATTCTGGCCCATCGCACCCACTTCGTGATGGTGCACTTCGCACTCCACGCCCTGCTGCTCCATTGCGAGCACCATCGCGTTCCTAATGTCCTGCAGCGTGTCCGTCGGCGGCACCGGGAAGTAGCCGCCCTTTATCGGGGCACGGTGACCCATGTTACCGCCCTCGTACTCCTCCCCGGAAGACCACGGCGCTTCCTCGGATTTGATCTTGCAGAAGCAGCCGGACATGTCCACGCTCCAGGTCACCGAGTCGAAGATGAAGAATTCGGGCTCGGGACCGAAATACGCGGTGTCGCCCAGGCCGCTCGATTTCAGGTGGGCCTCGGCGCGTTTAGCGATGGTGCGGGGGTCACGGTCGTAGCCTTTTCCATCGGAGGGTTCGACACAGTCGCAGGTGATGTTGAGCACCGGCTCATCGGTAAAGGGATCCATCCGCGCGCTGTCTGGATCGGGCATCAGTAGCATGTCCGAGGCCTCGATGCTCTTCCACCCCGCGATCGAGGATCCGTCGAAGAAATGTCCGCTTTCGAACTTGTCCATGGTGAAAGCCTTGACCGGCACGGAGACGTGCTGCTCCTTGCCACGGGTGTCGGTAAAGCGCAGGTCCACGAACTTGATCTCTTTGTCCTTGATCATTTTCATGACGTCATTGGCGGACATTGCCATTGCAGGATCTCCTCAGGTTGCGGATTGTTGGTGGGGTTATGAGGGAAACAGAGCGCTAGGTCGATGGAATCTCTGCAGATTCCATGCCATCCGGCGCAAAAACGGCAGGCCATTGTGCCATAAGAGAGCACTCGACGCGATTTTGGGGGGTGGCGCACCAAACCAGCGCAAAGCAGTCATTATGCGCACCGCGTGAGTGCGAATCAACTCCGCCCGGTCCGCCTGGAGCTAAACTATGCACATCGCGTTATTACCGAATTTCTATGGCGAAGAAAGACTCAGTCGAAGGCATCCTCGCCCAGGCCCAAGAGCGAGCCGAGGCGATGAACCTACCTTACGCCGGAGCACTGCTGCCGCGTGAGGCACACGCGCTGATGCAAAACGTCCCAGAGGCGAAATTGGTCGACGTGCGCACCCAAGCCGAGTGGGACTATGTCGGTCATATTCCTGAGTCGTTGCTGATCGAATGGAACACTTACCCGAGCGGCGAGCGCAATCCGCAGTTCGCCGAGCAGCTCCAGGCGCGGGTCGCGAAGACGAAGGCACCAGTAATGTTCTTGTGCCGCTCCGGAGCGCGCTCGCACCACGCCGCTATAGCGGCAACGCAAGCTGGCTATCCCAATTCCTACAACGTGCTGGAAGGATTCGAAGGCGAAAAGGATCCGCAGGGCCACCGCGGTACGGTCGGCGGTTGGCGATGTGCTGGCCTGCCCTGGGTCCAGGGCTAAACCTACGCGTGCACACTCGACCGGTGCTCCCCCGGGGCTAACCCGCCGACCAATTGACAATCCCGGCGTAGGCCGTCATGAGCACCGTAGCGCCGAAAGCGATCCGGTACCATGCGAACGGCGTGAAGTCATGCGTGGCGATGTAGCGAAGCAGCCAACGTACGCAGAGGAAGGCGGACGCGAACGCCGCCGCCGAACCGATGGCGAACATCCCTACATCGCCCGAATCGAAGAGTGTGCGGTTTTTCCAGAAATCGTATGCGCCGGCTGCCACGAGCGTCGGAACGGCTAGGAAGAAGGAAAACTCCGTCGCCGCGCGCCGGGAAAGTCCGAACAGCATCCCGCCGATGATGGTCGCTCCCGAACGCGAAGTACCGGGGACCAGCGCGAACGCCTGCGCAATGCCGACTTTCAATGCGTCCTTCCACGTCATTTCGTCCACGCTTTGAATCACGGCAGCGCGCTGACGTCTTTCCACCCAAAGGATGATGAACGCTCCGACGATGAATGCGAGCGCGACGGGCACGGCGTGGAAGAGATGAGCCTTGATCGGCTTGCCGAACGCAAGGCCCAGCACCGCTGCAGGAGTGAAGGCGACAAGGAGATTGAGTGCAAAACGCTGCGCGGCGCGATCGGTGGTAATGCCTGACACCACCTGAGCGAACCGCAGACGGTATTCCCAGACGATGGCGAACATCGCACCTGTCTGGATCACGATCTCGAATACCTTTGCCTTCTCATCGGAGAAGCCGAGCAGCTCGCCGAAGAGGATCAGGTGTCCGGTCGACGAGATCGGCAGAAACTCGGTCAAGCCCTCCACGACACCGAGGACGAAAGCCTTTGCGAGCGGGGCGAATTCCACGGTGTCTCCAGAAAACAAAAGGCAGCGGAAAACTGCCGCCTTGATCCCTCAGGCCTTCTGATAGACCTCCGCGCCTTTTCTTACGAATTCCACCGCCTTCTGCTCCATACCCCTCTTCAACGCATCCTGCTCTGAAAGACCATGTTTCTCCGCGTACTCGCGCACGTCCTGCGTGATCTTCATCGAGCAGAAATGCGGGCCGCACATCGAGCAAAAGTGCGCGAGCTTCGCTCCTTCCTGCGGCAAGGTCTCGTCGTGGAACTGCTTTGCCTTGTCCGGGTCGAGGCCGAGATTGAACTGGTCTTCCCAGCGGAATTCGAAACGCGCTTTCGAGAGTGCGTTGTCGCGGATCTGCGCGCCGGGATGCCCCTTGGCAAGGTCCGCGGCATGCGCCGCAATCTTGTACGCCATGATGCCGTCCTTGACGTCGTCCTTGTCCGGCAGTCCGAGGTGTTCTTTGGGCGTCACGTAACACAGCATGGCCGTGCCATACCAACCGACTATCGCTGCGCCGATTGCGCTAGTGATGTGGTCGTAACCGGGGGCGATGTCGGTGGTAAGCGGTCCCAACGTGTAGAACGGCGCTTCTTTGCAGTATTTGAGCTGCAGGTCCATGTTCTCGCGGATAAGCTGCATGGGCACATGCCCCGGTCCCTCGATCATCACCTGGCAATCATGCTTCCAGGCGGTATCGGTCAATTCGCCGAGCGTTCTGAGTTCCGCGATCTGCGCTTCGTCGTTTGCATCGTGGATAGAACCGGGACGCAAACCGTCGCCGAGCGAGAATGACACGTCGTACGCCGCCATGATCTCGCAGATGTCTTCAAAATGCGTATAGAGAAAACTCTCCTTGTGATGGGCTAGGCACCACTTCGCCATGATCGAACCGCCGCGCGAGACGATCCCCGTCATGCGCTTTGCGGTCATCGGGATGAACGGTAGCCGCACGCCTGCGTGAATCGTGAAGTAGTCCACGCCCTGCTCGGCCTGCTCGATCAGCGTATCGCGAAAAATTTCCCAGGTCAGCGCTTCGGCTTTGCCGTCCACCTTTTCCAGCGCCTGGTAGATCGGCACCGTACCTATCGGCACCGGAGCGTTGCGGATGATCCATTCGCGCGTTTCGTGAATGTGCTTGCCGGTCGAGAGATCCATGACCGTATCTCCGCCCCAGCGTATCGCCCAGGTCATTTTCTCGACTTCCTCAGCGATGCCGGAACTGATCGCCGAGTTGCCGATATTGGCGTTGATCTTCACCAGGAAATTGCGGCCGATGATCATCGGTTCGGTTTCGGGATGATTGATATTCGCCGGAATGATGGCGCGGCCGCGAGCTACTTCCTCGCGGACGAATTCCGGGGTGATGAATTTCTGCAGTGACGCCCCGAACGACTCGCCCTCGTGCTGCCGGGTGATCAATTCCGGGAGCGCCTCGCATCGTTGGTTCTCCCGGACGGCAATATATTCCATCTCCGGCGTGACCATGCCCCTTTTCGCATAGTGCAGCTGGGTCACATTGCGGCCCGGCTTCCCCCGGCGCGGCTTCCTTTTCAGACTAAAGCGCATCTCTGCGAGCTTCGGATCCACAAGACGTTCGATACCGTACCTTGAAGTCGGGCCAAGCAGTTCTTCCGTATCGGCGCGCTCTTCGATCCACTTCGCGCGCACCGGCGCGAGGCCGGTGCGAATGTCGATTTTGACCTGCGGATCGGTGTAGGCGCCCGAGGTGTCATAGACGAAAATGGGTGGGTTTTTCTCCGCGCCGAGCGAGGCCGGCGTGTCGGACTGAACGATCTCGCGCATCGGCACAAGGAGGTCGCTGCGCGAGCCTTCGACGTAGACTTTGCGCGAGTTCGGCATGGGTTTGACCGCTGCGTCGTCGACGCGCGCGGTCTGGGCGAGAAACTTTGGATTGGCGTTCATGGCGCTCCTCTCACGCACAAACCGCAGGGGAGCGAAGGGACCAGCCGTTCAACGCTTCCCTGCGGCGGCATTATCCGCATCAGGTTCGAAGGGTTTGCTCTCACCCGCCCAGGCAAGTTTGCCCGTCCAGGACCCCTACGTTGCTCGAACGGACCTTACTCCAAGCGCCGGGCGTTGGCAAGCGTACGAACTCAACTGCGGGGGCGTATTGCGAACGTGAGCCGGATGCAGTTGCGCTCGCCTTCGCGGCTGTAGGCCGCGCCCGTGGCAAGCGATCTAATCAATTTCAGGCCGAGACCACCCACCGGTTGCTGAGCGATGAGGACGGCGGTGTCCATGGGGCGATACTCGCCGAACGGATTGTGTGGCGGGGCTGCGTCCTCGTACCGCAAGGTAAATCCCGTATCGCAGGGATCAAATGCGATCCACACCGGAGACTCGCTCTCCTCGCGATAACCGTGGGTGACCGTGTTCGTGAATAATTCCTCGACGATTAGGAGGAGCTTCAGGCAATCTTCGCGACCTATCCCGGCCGTGGTGCACGCTTCCTCTACAAAAGTCCGGATTTCCGCCATGGAGTCCATCCTGGCCGGGAACCGGGCAAGCGGGGCGTTAGCCATTGACGGGAAGAGCCGGGGAAAGGCCGTTTAGGCTATTATAGATACGGAACAAAGCGTCCTCGTAGGCGCTGGCCACCTCCGGAATTGCAAGCAGGCCAATTATTGGGGGGTTATTATGCAATCAACTCGCTTGATCGTCATTCGTCGGTTTCTCGCTATTGTCGCGTGCGCCATTGCGCCGATCGCAAGCTGGGCAAATGATATAGCGCAGTTCAGGGTCGCCAGAGGCTCGGTGCATCTCGAGCGCAGCGGCCAACGCCTGCCAGCGCGGGTAGGAACGCATCTGCAAGTGACCGACACCGTGGTGACCGGAGCGGACGGATCGGCCGGTATCGCCTTCGTCGACAATTCGCTTCTCTCAGTCGGCCCCAACAGCGTGCTAGCCATCGAGCGATACGCGTTCAACTCGACTACGCACGAAGGTGCTTTCGAATCCTCTCTTCGCAAGGGAACTCTGTCGGTGGTGTCTGGGAAAATAGCCAAGCAGTCTCCCGATGCAATGAAAGTGAAGACTCCTTCTTCGATCCTCGGGGTGCGCGGAACCGAGTTCCTCGTTCGCTCCAACGACTGAGCCCTAAAAAGGATTACATGCGGCGGCACTACGTTACGCTGATCGCGTCGCTAGTCCTGGGCGGCTGCGCCACACCGAGCCAAGACTTGGTAGTGCTCTTGCCGGACAAGGAGGGCAAAGTCGGAACAGTCGTTGTCCAAGGGCAGAAGGGCAGGGCTGTGCTCAATACCGCGTACGCCTCGGCCCGGACGACGCCGGATGGCGGTGTGCAACGCGGTACTGCAAGCCAGGGCGAAGTAAAGGATGTTTTTGGCAGTGCACTCGCGGCACAGCCGTCGCGCCCGATCTCCTTTATCCTCTATTTCGAGAGTGGTAATGATGAATTTACCGAGGAATCGAAGCAGGAAGTAAAGCGATTGCTCGCCGAGATGGCCCGCAGACAGGCGCCGGACATTACCGTTATTGGCCACACCGATCAGGTCGGCCCGGATCCATCCAACGATGCCCTTTCTCTTCAGCGTGCCGAGCGCGTGAAGTCGATCCTGGCGGGAATGGGTATCCCAGCTGAGCGGATCCTTACTGCCGGCCGCGGCAGACGCGAGCCTTTGATCCCCACGGCTGACGGGATTTCCGAGCCGCGGAATCGGCGGGTAGAAATCAACGTGCGCTAGGCCCGTTCCAGCGCAGCACCAAGAGAGTGAGGTCGTCTGCGGCTTCCGCTCCGTCGACAAATTTCGCGATGTCGGCACGGATCGAATTGACGAGGGCTGCCGGATTTTCAGCGTACCGGGCGTGCTCGAGTGCGTCGCGCAACCGCCCGGCGCCGTAGAGTTCGCCCTCCGGATTCATTGCTTCGGTCACCCCGTCGGATACAACACAAACAATTCCTCGTCGGTTCATCCTATGCTCGGCGGCGACGTAGGAGAATCCTTCGAGCACGCATAACGGCGGCCCACCGCCTTCCTCAAGCCGGGCAATCTCGCCCTCAGGAGTCAGAACAAAGGGCGGTTCATGTCCGGCGCTGCAATATTCCAGCCGACCGCTCGGAACTTCGAGCACGCCCGCAAAAACGGTTATGAACAAGGACTCGGGATTCTCACGCGCGATTTCCGCGTTGGCCTCACGCAGCAATTCATCGACCCGACGTCCGCGCCGGAGGGCGGTACTCTTGCACAGAGCTTTGATGACTGCCATGAAGATGCTGGCCGGCAAGCCCTTCCCGGATACATCGCCCACGAGAAAAAATAAGTGCTCGGCATCGAGCATGAAGAAGTCGTACAGATCCCCTCCCACTTCGCGCGCAGGCTCCATGGCGGCGGAAATCTCGAAACGATGCTCTGAAGGGAATGCCGACTCGGGCCGCGGAAGGCTACCGACTTGGATGCGTCGCGCCGCATCAAGCTCGCCGGCGAGGCGCGCGGCCGCCTCACGTTCGCGTTGTAGGCGCTCCTGCAGTAATTTTCTCTGGGCGTTGGCCTCAGCGAGCGTCTCGACAAGCATCGCGGCGAACAGGAAGGCGATGGCGGCGCCGGGAACCGAAGCGTCGAGCAGGAGCCCAGCCACCCGGTATGCTCCGAAGCCGGCCGCGCCCAACGTGATCAGCAACAAAAGGAGCAGGACCGTCGAACGTCCCGGTGAGAGCCGGGGTACGGAAAAGACGACGACCAAGCCCGCAACCAGAAGCGCCAATCCTTCAACCCAGGTTGCCCATCGCGGGCGCATCAACAGCGCACCATCAAAAACATTCTCGAGGACCTGCGCGTGAATCTCGATTCCGGGCATGCGCTCGCCAAGCGGCGTGGTCTGGTAATCGATGAGGCCAAGTCCGGTAACTCCGACGAGAACGAGCTTGCCCTCGAGTTGAGCGGGGTCAGCGTTCCCGCCGAGCACATCCGCGGCCGAGACGAATCGACTTGCATTATGCGGGGTGTAGTGGACCCATAGGCGTCCGTCTGCTTGAGTGGGCACGGTCAGGTCGCCGATTCCCACGGCTTCGACCCCGACCTTGCCGCCCTGCACGAAGAAGAGCGGTTCGCCACTCGCCAAGCGAAGAGTCTCTAGGCTCAAAGGTAGCACCGGAGTGGTGCCGACAAGTGCGACGATCGGCATGCGCCGAACAACGCCTCCTTCGGTATCGGCGCTGAGCAGTCCGTGTCCTCTCGCGGCCACGTCGATCTCCGGGAGACTGCGAAGCGTAGAAGCATATTGGCGCAGAGCCGCTCGCGCATCGGATCCTCGTTGCAGGGATGGAGTCAGCGGGGCCGCTTCGGAAAGTTTGCCAACCTCAAGCCCGGCAATACCCAGTGCGACGGGAGCCGCTTTTAGCGATGCAGCCAGTAGCGCGTCGTGGCGCGGCAGCTTTGCGAGACGTGCCGCCAATTGCGGGTCGGCCTCGGCTACCGATCGTACAAGCCATTCGGGGGAAAGGCGGTCGGGCTCCGGAAACAGTATGTCTACCCCGATTGCAGCGGGGCGGGCCGCGCCGAGCTTATCGATGAGTTGTGCAATCAAGGTGCGCGGCCACGGCCATTGACCGAATCGGTCCAGACTGACCTCGTCAATGGCGACGATGACCGCGGGCGCCGAGCGCCTATGGCGCGGAGACAGTTCTTGGTAGCCGTCGAGCCACGCAAGGCGCGTTGCCCCGACGACGGGCATGTCCTGCCACAGAATCGGTACGAGAAGGAGGGCAAGCAGGGCCAGACCGTGACCGACCCCTCGTGAATTGAACACGACCCGGAAGCGATTTGCTCGCGCGCCCAACTCCGATCCGGAGGACCGCCCGTCCTCAGCATCCTGAGACGATCGGCTCCTCAGAGCTCGATCTCCAGGCCGTCGTAAGCGACCGAGATGCGCAGCGGGTCACCCGTTCGCGAGATTTCTTCGTAACGTAAGGTTTCGCGCCAAATCTGGGCGATGCGCTCGTCGTTGTTGGCCGGTTCGTGGTGGAAAAGCACGAGGTGTTTGACATTGGCAAGCTGGCACAACTCGACCCCGACCACGTTGCTCGAATGGCCCCAGTCCTCCTTCACCGACACGGCTTCCGCGAGCGAGTACATTGCGTCGAAAATCACCAGGTCGGCGTCCGCAAAGAAAGTTGCAGCGCCCTCGACTGCATCAGGGACGTCCAGCCTGTGTTCGGAGTCGGTCGAATAGACGATGATCCGGCCGTCACGTACGAATCGATATCCGTAGGAATCACCGGAATGGCTCTGAAGCTTCGCGGTCACGCTCCATCCAGCGATCTCATAGCTTCGGCCAGGCTGGAGTGTCACGAATTCTATCGAGGCCCCGAGGCGATCAAACGGCACAGGGAAACTGGGCGGATCCTGTTGGCGCCGAAGCGCTTCTTCGAGATTAGCGTGACAGCCGTAAATCCGAATCCTGTTTCCAGGGATGTACGCCGGGGCAAAAAAGGGGAAGCCCATGATGTGGTCCCAGTGAAGATGGGACTGAAACACGTGGAAGACGTTGGCCTTGGCAGGACCGTCGCGGGTAAATACGTGGTTTCCGAAGGCGCGCACGCCGCTCCCGAGATCGCACAATACGTGCTCGTCGTCACCCGCATCGAGCTGCACGCAGGCGGAATTGCCTCCGAAAGTGTGCGAAACGGCAAAATCAAGCTCAGAGTCGACCCATGCCCGCGCTTTTTCTTGCGTGTCGAGACGCTTACCCGATGCCGCGACTATCGCATGAGCAAGCTTGTCCCTGATCGACGCGGAGTCCAGGGAGACGGGGATGGAACCGCGCGTTCCCCAGAACGTGACCCAAAGCGCCATCGTTCAGGTGCCATGGGCGGAGTCGTAAGCCGCCAGGGCGGTTGGCGAAACTTTGGTCAGAGCTTCGCGAACGGACCCAAAACACTTGAAGACAAGGTTGAAACGACTGATCTCGAAGATTTCGCGCACCACAGGCTGGAGCGCCGCTACCACGATCGAGCCTCCCTGCTCGCGGATTTCCTTGCCTGCCAGCATCAAGACGCGCAACCCGACACTGCTAATGTAGTCCACCTTCGAGAAATCCAAGACCAGCGGATTTCCCCCTGCCCGGCAGCTGGCTATATAGGCGTCGAGCCCGGATTTCAGCCCGTCGGTGGTGCTGTTGTCGACTCGCCCGATAGGCGTGAGCACCAGCGCGTCGCCGTAACGTTCTTGGGATACATGCATGGAACGGATTGGCTCCCGGACGGTTAAACACGCTTTGCGGCGCATTGAGGATTGCGCCCGCTCAAGAAATTATTGCTGTCGAGGGCTATTTTGATTCATCGCTAAGCGGCCTTCAAGTGCAGCCTCCTTGGACTGAGCGCGGAGGTGCTCAACAATGAGTGACGAGCCCGTGCGACGCTTCCCGCACGAGGGCGCAATGGCGATAGGCGGAAACTGCGGCGGGTCTCCTCGAGGCTGCGGCCGCCCCTGAACCAAACACTGAGGCAGTAACGGACACGGGTTGCGCCTAAAAGCTATTGACATTAATGCAGTTACGTATTCTAATGACTGACCGGTCAGTCATTCTGTATCATGAAAACCGCCGCTAAGCGCGAGAACAAATCGCGTAGGGAACGCCGCAAGGAATCCCGCCCAAGAGAACTTCTCGCTGCGGCCCTTGAACTTTTTGTCGAGCGCGGCTTTGCGGCGACGCGGCTCGATGATGTGGCGGCTCGAGCCGGAGTAAGCAAGGGTACCCTCTACCTCTATTTCACCGGGAAGGATGACCTTTTCAAAGCCGTTGTTCGGGGCGGGATCTTGCCTGCCATTGAAAAAGCGGAAGCACTGGTACGGGAATTCACCGGTGGAGCGAGCGAACTGCTCCGCGCCGTCGTGTCGGGGATGTGGAGCAATGTCGGCAGCACCTTGCTTTCCGGAATTCCTAAACTAATCATCGCTGAGTCCGGAAACTTTCCTGATCTCGCCCGTTTCTACTACCAGGAAGTCATCCTTCGCGGGCTCGCTCTGATCGCAGACATCCTCAAACGCGGAATCCAGGAAGATGAATTTCGCAGACTGGATGTTGACCCGACTGCGCGTGCCATGATGGGACCACTATTGTTGATGATGCTGTGGCGCCATTCATTTCAGAGCCACGAAAACGACCCCTTGAGCGCTGAACGCTACTTCGATAGTTACCTCGCGCTGGTCTTGGACGGCTTGCGCGCTCGGACCCCGGGCGAGATGTCCCGGTGAGACGCTTCCCCACAATCGTGCTGCTTGCGGTAATCACAGGCTGCGGAAATCAGACCAACGGCACAGTGCAGGGCTATGCAGAGGGAGAGTACCTGCGAGTTGCTTCGCCCATCGCAGGACAGCTTGCGCGCGTCCATGTGGCGCGAGGCGCCGCGGTAAAAACCGGCGAGCCCTTGTTCGCGCTCGAGCAAGAAAGCGAGGCTGCCGCTCGACGCCAGGCCGAGGAGCAGCTTCGCCAGGCAGACGCCCAGTACCGCAACCTTCTCACGGGCAAACGCCCGGAGGAAGTCGACGCCATCCGGGCCCAGCTTGCACAGGCCGAAGCGAGTCTCACTCTTTCCGAAAGCAATCTGGCAAGACAGGAGGAGCTGGTACGCGCGAAATTCGTCTCCAACGAAGCCGCAGACACGGCGCGTTCGGCACGCGACCGCGACCGCGCGCGAGTGAGTGAGTTGAAGGCCCAGCTCGCCGCCGCAAAGCTCGCCGCGCGTCCCGACGAGATCCGTGCGGCGCGAGCGGCAACCGCCGCCGCACGGGAGGCTCTCGCACAAGCCGACTGGAGACTGGAGCAGAAATCCTTGCGTGCGCCGCGCGACGGTCAGGTCACTGACACAGTCTACGTGCAGGGTGAATGGGTGCCGGCCGGCTCGCCGGTAGTGATACTTCTGCCACCGACGAATATCAAAGTCCGTTTTTTCGTTCCCGAGAAAATTCTCGGTTCGGTAAAAGTCGGACAGGCGGTCGGCGTGCGATGCGACGGGTGTGGAGAGCCGATTTCCGCGCCGATCAGCTACATTTCCCCACAGGCGGAATACACGCCGCCTGTCATCTACAGCAGGGAGAACCGCGCCAAACTCGTGTTCCTGGTTGAGGCGCGGCCTGCACCGGCGGATGCGGTTTCGCTCCATCCCGGCCAGCCTGTCGAAATCAGCTTTCCATGAGTGCGCCGGGCCCGGTTTACCTCGCCATCGATGTCGCCGGATTGTCCAAGAGTTTCGAGGGCAAGCGCGTCGTGGACAACTTTGGCATCCAGGTCCCGCGAGGCACGATCTACGGATTTCTCGGGCCCAACGGAAGTGGTAAGACCACCACGATTCGCATGCTCTGCGGGCTGCTCACCCCGGACACGGGCAGCGGCACCTGCCTGGGTTTCGACCTGCGTCGCGAGCAGGCAGCGATCAAGCGCCGCGTTGGCTACATGACGCAGCGCTTTTCGCTCTACGAAGAACTTTCCATCGAGGAGAATCTCGATTTCATTGCGCGCGTTTACGCGGTCCCGCAGCGCAAGCGGGCCATCGCGAACGCGCTTACCGGCCTGGGCCTGAGCGAGCGCTCCAGCCAGCTGGCCGGCACGCTGTCCGGCGGATGGAAGCAACGAGTGGCGCTCGCCGCCTGCCTGATTCACCGCCCGGAACTGCTTTTGCTCGACGAGCCGACCGCAGGGGTCGACCCCAAGGCAAGACGCGAGTTCTGGGATCAGATCCACGATCTCGCTACGCAAGGTATGACAGCGCTGGTCAGTACGCATTACATGGATGAAGCGGAGCGCTGTCACCGCCTCGCCTACATCGCTTACGGACGCTTGCTCGCTCAGGGGACAGCGGACGAGGTCGTGCGCAGTTCCGGTCTTACGACCTGGCAGGTCACGGGCGCAGGGGTCGCGGTGCTCGCAAACGAGTTACGCAAGCGACCCGGTATCGACATGGTCGTGCCTTTCGGTGCGGCTTTGCACGTGAGCGGCGTGAACAGCCCGGTGCTGGACGAAGCGATTGCACCGTACCGTGAAAGGCCCGATCTAGAGTGGCGACGCGTAGCCGCAGGCCTTGAGGACGCGTTCATCCGCCTCATGCACCAGGCCGAGAACGGTCTGCAATGAACTTCTTCTCCTGGGCCCGCTTCGTCGCGGTGCTCGCAAAAGAATTCGTGCAGATGCGCCGCGATCGGCTCACCTTCGCCATGATCGTCGGAATTCCGATCATGCAACTGATCCTGTTCGGATTCGCGATCAACGCCGACCCCAAGGCGCTGCCGACCGCGGTGCTCTCCGCCGACAACAGCATCTTTTCCCGCAGCTTCATCCGGGCAATGGAAAACAGCGGTTATTTTCGGGTGAACTACATGGTCGGAAAGCCCGCCGACGGTGAGCGGATGTTGGAGCTGGGTGAAGTGCAGTTCTTCGTCACCGTGCCGGAGGACTTCTCGAGGAAACTCGTGCGCGGGGAGCGGCCGGTTCTACTGGTGGAAGCCGATGCCACCGACCCGGCAGCGACGGGCAACGCGCTGGCGGCGCTGGCCGCACTGAACCAAACTGCGCTCAATCACGACCTCAAAGGGCCGCTCGCAACTATGGTGCAGGGATCTGCGCCGTTTGAGGTCCGTGTGCAGCGGCGCTACAACCCGGAGGGGATCACGCAGTACAACATCGTTCCTGGCCTGGTCGGCACGATACTGACCATGACCATGGTGATCATGACCTCACTCGCAATGACGCGCGAGCGCGAGCGCGGCACGATGGAAAATCTGCTCGCTACCCCGGTGCGCCCCATCGAGGTGATGACCGGGAAAATCGTGCCCTACATCATCGTCGGCTACATCCAGGTCACCATCATCCTCGCTGCCGCGAAGCTCCTTTTCGAGGTTCCTATGGTGGGGAGCCTGCTGCTCCTTTCGGTGGCGCTCGTCGTTTTCATCGCTGCCAACCTCGCGGTAGGCTTCACTTTTTCCACGTTAGCGAAGAACCAACTGCAGGCGATGCAGATGGCGTTCTTTTTCTTCCTGCCATCCATACTTCTCTCCGGTTTCATGTTTCCCTTCCGCGGCATGCCGGAG
>CAYQVE010000027.1:0-13973 GCA_964420785.1 uncultured Enterobacteriaceae bacterium
GCAGTTCGAGGACGCTCCCGATTACGACGCCAAGGTGGTGCTCAGCGCCGAGCTCGTCGAGAAATATCTCAAGCGCAGGGTGAAGGAGCCCGCGTAGGGCCCGCCGGCCCCTATGCGTCCTACACCCGGGCGCTGGCTGCGTCGGCTGTCGTACCTGGCGCCCGTCGCGCACGCTTGTCTCGCCGCGAGTCTTTCCTTCGGGCAGCAGGATTCCAAGTCTCCCGAGCTTGACGAAGGCGCCGGGCGCTCGGCGCGCCTCGTCGCCGGCGCAATGCGCGAGGGCTCGCTGTCCTTGTACGCATCCATGGCGGAGAAGGACCTCATCCGCCTTGTTTCCGAGTTCGAGCGCCGCTACGGAATCAAGGTCCACGTCTGGCGCTCGGGCAAGAACAACGTCCTGCGCAGGGCGGTCACCGAGGCGCGCGCCGGCCGCTTCGATGTGGACGTCGTGCATAATCCCGCGCCCGAAATGGAGCTTTTGCACCGCGAGCGCCTCCTTCAGGAAGTCCGCTCGCCCTACCAGCGGGAATTGATCGCCGAGGCGGTGGCGCCGCATCGCGAGTGGGCCGGCCCGCGCGTTTATATTTTCGTCCAGGCCTACAACACGAAGAGAGTCACGCGCGAAGAGCTGCCGAAAACGTTCGGGGATCTGCTCGACCCGCGCTGGAAGGGACGCATCGCCGTCGAAGCGAAAGAACAGGAATGGTTCTTCACGCTGGTCCGGGAAATGGGCGGTGAGGCAGGTCTCAAATTCTTCCGCGACCTGGTGGCGACCAACGGCCTGACCGTGCGAAACGGCAACGCGCTGCTCAACAACCTCGTCGTCGCGGGCGAAATCCCGCTCGCGCTGACCCTCTACAGCTATTTGCCGGAGCAGTCGCGGCGCAACGGCGCGCCGATCGACTGGTTCGCGCTCGCGCCCACGGTCGCCTACACCGACGGAATCGGCGTCATGAAGCGCGCGCCGCATCCCCACGCGGCAGTCCTCTTCTACGACTTCATCCTCTCCGACGGCCAGGCGCTGCTCGCAGAGTTGAACCACGTCATCTCGCACCGCCGCAATGAGGCCTATCTCAGGAAATTCGACCTGAAATTCATCGATGTCGACGCCGTGCTCGCCGACTACGATCGCTGGACCAAGATCTTCGAGGACACGATCTACGGGCGCAGCACCGCAGTCCCGGCGCCCGCCGCGCCGCAGTAGGCCATGTTCGCAGCCGAGCGCAACGAGTTGCTGACCCGCGTCGGCGGAGGAACCCCCGTGGGCGGGCTGTTCCGGCGCTACTGGCTGCCGGCGCTGCTCGCGCAGGAGCTGCCTGAGCCCGATTGCGCGCCGGTTCGGGTGAAGCTGCTCGGCGAGCGCTTGATCGCGTTTCGCGATACGCAAGGCAAGGTCGGCCTGATCGACGAGTTTTGCGCCCACCGCGGAGTGAGCCTCTGGTTCGGCCGCAACGAGGAGGGCGGAATCCGCTGCCCCTACCACGGGTGGAAATACGACGTGACGGGTCAGTGCGTGGACCTGCCCTCGGAGCGCGAGGAGTCCGGCGTGAGGAATAGCATCAGACTGAAATCGTATCCGGCGATCGAGCTCGCCGGGCTGATCTGGGCCTATCTCGGTCCCGCGGACAAGAAGCCGGGTGAACCGGCTTACGAATGGACTCAGGTGCCGCCTGCCCATCGATACGTCTCCAAGCGTCTGCAGGAATCGAATTACCTGCAGGCGATGGAAGGGGCGCTCGATTCGATTCATTCGGGTTTTCTCCACCGTCACTCGGTCGCCGCCGACCCCTTGCTCAAGCGCGATCCGCAGAGCCTCGCGATGCTTCTCGCCGACCGCAAGCCGAAAATCGTCCCGACGGTTTCGCCTGCCGGGTTGTATGTTGCGACGCGCCGCGACGTGGGCACGGACCGCTATTACTGGCGCGTGACGCAGTGGCTGATGCCGTGCTTCAGCTTCTTTCCTCCCTACGGCGACAATCCCTACGGCGGCCACGCGTTCGTCCCGATCGATGACGAGCGCTGCTGGACGTTCAGCATCGACTATCACCCGGGACGCGCTCTCACCGCAGCCGAGCGCGAAGCCGCTCATACCGGGCGCGGTATTCATGTGCCCTTGATCGAAGGTTCCTTCATCCCGGTCGCGAACAGGCGCAACGACTATCTCATCGACCGCGCGGCGCAGAGGGCAAAGAAGACTTTTTCCGGCGTGCTCGGCGTCGGCGTCCAGGATGCCGCCGTGCAGGAAAGCATGGGAGCGATCCAGGATCGCAGCCGTGAGCATCTGGTCTCCTCGGACAGCGGCATCGTCAAGACCCGCCGCCGGCTGATGGACGCGGCGAGCGCGGTGGCGCGCGGGGACGCGCCGCCTGGCTTGGATTCGGCGGCGCAGCGCGGCCGCGCGGTGTCCATGGTCGTGCCGCGCGAGTTGAGCTTGCCCGACGCGGTTGCGATTGCGCAGAAGGACCCGCCGAAAACGGTGTCGGCGGCATGAAACCGGAGATCGCGGCAAGCGGCGCGCTGGGGCGCGCGCTGGTCGCCGTGTTCGCGGTCGCGAGTCTCGCTTCGCCTGCGTTCCTCGCGGCGCAGGAAGCCCGGGGCGTGCTGGCGGGTCTTGCTGCTTACGAGGGAGCAGACCGCCATCAGCGCCTGCTCGAAGGCGCGCGTCGCGAGGGCTTCCTCAGCCTGTATACGTCGTTTCCCCCCGAGGACGTCGCGACGCTCAACGCGGCGTTCGAAAAGAAATACGGCGTCAAGGTTCGCGCCTGGCGCGCCGCCTCGGAGAAGGTCCTTCAGCGCACCGTGGCCGAGGCCCAGGCGGGGCGCGACGAAGTCGATCTGGTGGACAGCAACTCGGTGCCGCTCGAGCTCCTGCGCCGCCGGGGGCTGCTGCAGCCCGTGCGCTCGTCCCATCACGCCGACCTGATCCCGGCCGCCGTGCCCGAGCATCGCGCGTGGGCCTGGGCCCGGTTGAGCGTGTTCGTCCAGGCCTACAACACGCGGCTCATCAGGCAGGCGGACCTGCCCGCGTCCTACGGCGACCTCCTCGATCCGCGCTGGAAGGGAAAGCTCGGCATCGAGGCCTCCGACGAGGACTGGTTTGCGGAAATGGTGCGGACCCTCGGGGAAGAAAAAGGCCTGAAGCTGTTTCGCGACTTGGCGGCGAAGAACGGCCTGTCGGTGCGGAGAGGGCACAGCTTGCTCGCGCAGATTGTGGCCTCGGGCGAAGTGCCGTTCGCGCTCACCGTCTACAATTTCACTGCCGAGCAGCTCAAAGGACAGGGCGCGCCGCTCGAGTGGTTCACGCTTTCACCGGCGATCGCGCACGGCAACGGGTTCGCGGTGATCCGGCGTGCGCCGCACCCGCATGCGGCCCTGCTGTACTACGAATTCATGATCGGCGACGACGGCCAGCGGATCCTGGCGGATCGCAAGTCCGTTCCGACGAGCAGGAAGATCCACACCGCGCTGGATCGGAGTTCCCTGAAAATCATCGACCCCGTGCTTCTCGTCGATCAGGGCGAGCGCTGGGCCAAGCTCTACGAGGAAATCATCCTGAAGGGTGGCCGGTGACCCTGCTGATCGACAACGACATCGTGCGACGCGTGCTCAGGCCCGCCGCGGTGCGCCGTGCGCTGGAATCGGCCTACCTGTGCCTCGCGTCGGGCGAAGCCGTATGCCGCCCGCGCATCGACATCCGCATCCCGACGCGCGATCCCGCGAAGATCTACCAATGGGGCAGCATGGAGGGCGGTTCCACGGGCGGCTATTTCGCCATCCGCATGAAGTCCGACATCGTGTACGAGCGCGAGTACGAAGGCGCCCGCACGCGCGAGAAGTACTGCTCGCGACCGGGCCGCTACTGCGGCCTGGTGCTTCTGACCGACGTCGAAACGGGCGAGCCGCTCGCCATCATCAACGACGGCATCCTGCAGCACCTGCGCGTCGCCGCGGACAGCGCCATCGGGACCGCCCTCATGGCGCGGGAGGACTGCGGCACGCTCGGGCTTCTCGGTTCGGGGGGCATGGCGCGCTCGCACGTCGAGGCCTTGCTCGAGGTAAGGCAGTTCAAGCATCTTAGGGTATTCAGCCCGACGCGGGCGAACCGGGAGCGCTTTGCAGCCGGGATCGCGGAGCGCCACGACATCGAGTGCCAAGCCTTCGATTCGCCGCGCGAGGTGTATCGGGGCGCGGACGTTCTCGCGGCCTGCACCGACTCCGCGGTTCCCGTGATCCGCGGAGAGTGGCTCGAAGCGGGGATGCACGTCGTATCGATCGGCGGGCGGCCCGATGACGCGGCGCTTTCCCGTTTCGACCGGACGCTGCGGCTGGGGACGGCGCCCGCGCCCGTGGGGCGGCCCGAGCTCGCCACCGCCGACGAGTATCTGGGATACGTCGCGCGCCCGCAGGATCCGCGGTGGGGAACGAGTCGGATGGGCCGGCGCGCGCCGCAGGTGGCCGGCAGGAGCGACGACGTCAGCTTCGCCGACGTGGTGAGCGGCCGGGCCCGCGGCCGCACTGCGCGGGACCAGATCACCTACTCGGAGCGCGGCAACATCCAGGGCGCCCAGTTTTTCGCGGTGGCCGCCGCGGCCTACGAGGCGGCGCGCCGCGAAGGCCTCGGGCGCGACCTGCCGACCGACTGGTTCCTGCAGGACGTGCGCGATTGAGGAAGAGACACATGAAAAACTCCATCAAGCAGATTGTCGTCTTGGCCGCCTGCGGGCTCCTCGCGTGCAGCGCCGGCGCGCAGACGCCCTTCGACTACAGCGGCCCCGACCGCGCGGAGAGAATCGTCGCGGCGGCGAAGAAGGAGGGCACGCTCACGATGTACACCACCTTCGCCGAGAAGGACCAGCCGACGCTGATCAAGCCCTTCGAGGCGAAGTACGGCGTCAAGGTCAACATCTGGCGCGCAGGCACCGACAAGGTCCTGCAGCGCACGCTCGCCGAGGCTGCGGCAAGGAAGTACGACGTGGACTTGATCCATTTCGGTTCGCCCGAGATGGAGGCGCTCTCGCGCGAGAAGATCCTGCAGGCCGTGAATTCTCCGGTGCACAGGGATCTGCAGCCCGGCTCGGTGCCGGCGCACCGCGAATGGGCCGCCACGCTCCTCTCGGTGTGGGTGCAGGTGTACAACACGCAGCTCATCAAGAAGGAAGACCTGCCCAGGACGTACCGGGATCTCCTCGACCCCAGGTGGAAGGGAAAGCTCGGCATCGAGGCGAAGAACCAGGACTGGTTCGCCTCGGTGGTCGACGTCATGGGCGGCGGCGAGAAGGGGCTCAAATTCTTCCGCGATCTCGTCGCGCAGAACGGCATCTCCGCCCGCACCGGGCACACGCTGCTCAACAACATGGTGATCGCCGGCGAAGTGCCGCTTGCGCTCACCGTATACAACTACATGCCCGAGCAGGCGAAGAAAAAGGGCGCGCCGATCGACTGGTTCGCGCTCGAGCCTGCCGTGGCCCGCTCCAACGCGATCGGCATCGCGCGCCGCGCGCCGCATCCGAACGCTGCGCTGCTCTTCTACGACTACATGCTCGGCGAGGGGCAGCAATACCTGGTGAAAATGGACTACGTGCCCTCGAATATGCGCACGCCTTCCCCGCTCAAGAACGTGAAGATCCTGCAGACCGACCCGATCCGCTCGCTCGACGAAACCGGCAAATGGACGAAGCTGTTCGAGGACATCGTGCTGAAGCGCACGGGAAATTGATAAGATTGCGGGGGGAGAACCGGATGAGTCTCGCAGTCGCCGTTCCTGAAGCTCCGCGCGGCTCGTACCGCGAGATGTGGCTGATCACGCTCGGCCACTCGCTCACGCACTGGTACCCGGCGACTTTCTATCTGATCCTGCCCATCATCGGCAAGGAGCTGGGCCTCAGCTACAGCCAGATCGGCCTGATCATGACCTGCCAGTACATCGCGGGCGCCGTCGCGAACATTCCCGGCGGAGTGCTGGTCGACACGGTCGGCCGCAAGGGCGTGCTAATGGCGACTTCCCTTTTCTGGGTGGGCTTCCCGTATCTCTTGATGGGCTTCACGCACAGCTACCTGATGCTGCTCGGTTGCGTCGCGCTCGTCGGTTTCGGAAACAGCCTGTGGCATCCGACGGCGATTCCCACGCTCGCGCGCCGTTTTCCCGAGAGGAAGGGTCTGGTGCTCTCCCTGCACGGCATGGGCGGGAACGTCGGCGACGCGATCGCGCCCATCGTCGTCGGGGCCTTGCTCGCCGCGCTCACCTGGCGCGAAGTGGTGGTCCTGAACGTCGTTCCGGGGGTCGTGATCTCGCTCCTCATCTTCGTTTTTCTGGGAACGCTGCGGCTCGGCGGAGGCAAGCGCCAGGGTTCGCGCGACCCGGGCACGCAGTCCCTGCGCGACTATTTTCGCGGCCTGCCCGGGCTGTTCCGCAACCGGGGGCTCATCCTGCTTTCGACGAGCTCCGCGTTCCGCTCGATGACGCAGAACGCGCTGCTCACTTTCCTGCCGGTGTATCTGGCGTACGAAATGGGCTATTCGCCCTTCTGGGTGGGCGCGTGCATGTTCGCGCTGCAGACCGCGGGCTTCGCCGCGGCGCCCGTCGCCGGGCACCTGTCGGACCGAATGGGCCGCAAGAGCGTGATGATGACCAGCATGCTGATGACCGCGGTGGTGCTCGTCTTCATGGCGCTCGCGGGGAAGTCGCTCGCGTTCGTGGCCTTCGTCGCGGTCCTCGGCTTCTTCCTCTACGCGATCCGCCCGGTGCTGCAGGCGTGGCTCCTCGAGACGACGCCGAAGAACATGGGCGGGACGAGCATCGGCGTGCTCTTCGGCGCGCAGGCGCTGGGCTCCTCCATCGGGCCGCTCCTCGGAGGGCTGGTCGCCGACAGTTTCGGCCTCACCGCCACCTTCCATTTCCTCGCGGGCACGATCGTCGCGGCGAACCTATTCATCCTGTTCATGCCCGGGACCGAGGCGGCAAGGGAGTGATCCGTCCCGCGCTGGCGCGCTGGTTTCGCAGCACCTCCAACCGCACCTTCGTTCTCTGGCCGATCGTGCTTCTCTGCGCCGAAGCGGCGTTGCAGCGGGGAGTGCCGCGGACCCAGCTTTGGGCGCTGCCCTTGCTCGCGTGGGGGTACCTGCAGTACCGGCTCGTCGGTAGCTATCGGCTGCGCGAAGGCGGCGGCGGGCCCGGGATCTCGATTCCGCCGGAGCGCTTGGTTACGGGCGGGCCGTACCGCTACTGCCGCAACCCGATGTACCTCGGTCACCTGCTTTTTCTCGCGGGGCTCGCTTTCGCGCTCGACTCCTGGCTCGCCGCGGCCGTGCTCGTGTTCCACGCCGCGTGGTTCGACCGACGCGTGCGCGATGACGAGGCGCGCCTCATCGCGCTTTTCGGGGATCCCTACCGCGAATATCTCGCGCGCGTGAAACGCTGGATCCCCGGCCTTCTCTGAGGTCCTTCAGCGAAACGATTCCTCCGGCCAGTAGAAACGCGGCGTTGGCCCAGAACACCGGCTGCAGGCCGAACACGGCGCCGATGCCGCCGAACACCAGCGGAATCGAGATCTGGGTGATCTTGTTCACCGTGAGCCTCATTCCCAGCGCTTCGCCCGAGCGACCCGGCGGAGCGTGGTGGTAGGTCAGCATGATGGTGAGCGGCTGCGCCGAGCCCAGGCCCAGGCCGAGCAGGAACGCGGTCGTCACGAGCATCGGAACCCCGGAGAGAAAAGGAAAGAGCGCGTAGGTCGCGGTCGCGATGAAGAGCGAGCCGGTCAGCACGCCGATTTCGGTGAAGCGTTTCGCCAGCTCCTGCATCAGCAGGCGCACCACGAATGCCGCCGCGGCGTAAGCGCTCAGCACCAGGCCGATGCGCGACGCGGAGAGCCCGATCGACTGGCCGTAGACGGGCATGTAGAAGGAGAACAACTCGATTCCGGTGAGCGTCACTCCGCTCATGATCAGCGTGCGGCGCAAGGGAGCTTCCTTCAGCAGGTCGAGCGCGCGCCGCCTCTGCGAGCCGTCGGAATGCCCGCCGCGCGGCGGCACCAGCCGCGGGGAAGCGAGCGCGAGCAGCACGACGACGAGCGATATCACGGCGAGCACGACGAAGGTCGGCCGGAAACCCAGAGCATCGATGGTGAACCCGGCGAGCGAGGGGCCGATGAAGGTCGCGACCGACGCCCCGAGCGAAAAGCTGCTGAAGTTCCTGGCGCGCTCGGCCGCGCCGCCGATCGACCCGACCGCGTTGTGGATCGAGACGTGGAAGAAAATGTGCCCCAACCCTATCAGGGTCGGACAGAGAAACAGGGTGACCAAGCCTTCGTGCAGCGCCGGAAGAAACAGGCCCGCCGTGATGCCGATCGAGCCGAGCAGGATCGGGTAGCGCACGCCGATGCGGTCGGAGATCCTGCCCGCGTACACCGCGAGCAGCAGCGGAAACACCGCATAAAGGGCGGCGAGAACGCCGACCATGAACGAGTTCGCGCCGAGCTGCAGCGCGGAAAGCGACACCAGCACCTTGCTGCCGCGATGCGCGATGCTCGAGAGCACCGACAGGAGGATGACGAAGGAGACCGACATGAGGCTTTGTGCGCCAAGTCTAGCGCATGCGCTAGACTCTCCCGATGCCCGTCGGAAGAAACGATCCTTGCCCTTGCGGCAGCGGCAAGAAATACAAGCGGTGTTGCGGCGCGGTGGTACCGATCAACCCGGCCCCCGTGGTGCACGGAGCGCGGCAATGCGGTACCTGCACGGCGTGCTGCGACGGCTGGGTCAAGGGCACGATCCTGGGCCACGAAATGAAGCCGGGCCGGCCCTGCCACTTTCGCGGCGAGGGCTGCTGCACCATCTACGAGCGCCGGCCGGTCGACCCGTGCCGGAACTTCGTCTGCGGGTGGCTGCAGCAGGAGAGCCCTTTCCCGGAGGAATTCAAACCGGACCGCCTGGGCGTGCTGATCATCCCGGTTCGATGGAGAGCGAAGACCGCCTACATCCTGCGCTCGGCCGGGCGCGACCCGGACGAGCCGCTGCTCGCGTGGATGCGCGAATTCAGCCTGAGGACCGATCGCCCGTTCTTCTACGAGCGCTCGGGCGAGCGCTTCGGCTTCGGGCCGAGGGAATTCCAGATCGAGATGCTCGCGCAGCTCGAGCGCGACGAGCGCCTGTGGTAGAGGGTATCGCTTGACAAATATCGGGGCGCTTTCATAATCGCCGGACAGGCCGGGGGGAAGGCGAGCACGGGGGGCAAAGCCTCGGAACGCCGCACCGATTTTTTCCGCAAACCGAGGAGGAGACCATGCTAGGCAATAGTGTTCTGACCGCCCTGAAGCGCGCGGCCCTGTTCGTCGCGCTCGCGCTGACCGGCACCGCGCTCGCGCAGCAGCCGCTCAAGATCGGCTTCGGGATGAGCCTCACCGGGCCGCTCGCGGGCAACGGCAAGGCGGCGCTGATCGCGATGGAGATCTGGCGCGACGACGTCAACGCGAAGGGCGGGATCCTCGGGCGCAAGGTCGAGTTCGTCTACTACGACGACCAGACCAGCCCCGCTACCGTCCCGGGTATCTATACCAAGCTCCTCGACGTGGACAAGGTCGACCTCGTGGTGTCGGGCTACGGCACCAACGTCATCGCGCCCGCGATGCCGATCATGATGCAGCGCAATCTCACCTTCCTGACCCTGTTCGGCTTGAACGTCAACTCCAAGTTCAACTACGACCGCTACTTCCAGATCATGCCGGCGGGTCCGAACCCCGCGGTCGGCCGGTCGCCGGGCTTCTTCGACGCGGCGATGAGCATGAACCCCAAGCCGAAGACCGTCGCGCTGGTGGGCGCGGACGCGGAATACCCGGCGATGGCGCTCGAAGGCGCGCGCGAGCACGCGAAGAAGACGGGCCTCAAGATCGTCTACGACAAGACCTATCCTCCGAACACCGTGGACTACTCGCCGATCGTGCGCGCGATCCAGGCGACCAACCCCGAGGTCGTCTTCGTCGCCTCCTATCCGCCGGATTCGGCGGGCATGGTGCGCGCCGCGAACGAGGTGGGTCTCAGGACGCGCCTGTTCGGCGGGGGCCTGGTCGGGCCGCAGTTCGCGGCATTGAAGACGCAGCTCGGACCGTTGCTGAACGGAGTGGTGAACTACGAGTTCTACGTGCCCGACCTGGGGAGCAAGTTTCCCTTCCTCGACCAGTTCCTCGCCAAGTACCAGGCTCGCGCGATCGTCGAGAAAGTGGATCCGCTCGGCTTCTATCTGCCGCCCTACGCCTACGCGATGATGCAGGTGCTCGAGCAGGCGATCACGGCGACCAACGGACTCGACCAGGCGAAGCTCGCCGAGTATATCCACAAGAACACGTTCGACACCTATGTCGGCAAGGTCGGATTCGCGAAGAACGGTGAATGGGCCGCGCCTCGCGTGATGATGACCCAGTACCACGGCATCACCGGCAACGACGTCGAACAATTCAAGAAACCCGGGCGTCTCACCGTGCTTTCCCCCAAGGAATACAAGACCGGGGACCTGAAGGCACCTTATCACGAAAACAAGAAATAGACATTGAACTGCGCCGGCGGGGAAACCCGCCGGTGCCGTTTTTCAGCTCATGCAAGTCTCGTGGGCGTTGCTCGCCAACGCCGTCATTGCCGGGCTGCTGCTCGGCGGGTTCTACGCCGCGATGAGCGTCGGCATCTCGATCTCGTTCGGGATGCTCGACGTGGTCAACATCGCTCACCCGGCCTTCATCATCCTCGGTTCCTACGTCGCCTACATCGTCAACGACCGCTTCGGATATGACCCGATAGTCGTTTCGGTGGCGGTGTCGCCGCTCTTCTTCCTTCTGGGAATGGTTCTGTACCGGATCTATTACGTCTGTTTCGAGCGCCGCGGGCAGGAGTCGCTGCGCGGTCTCGCGTTCTTCTTCGGCATCCTGTTCATCACCGAAGTCGCGCTCGTCCTGATCTTCGGCGTGGACTACCGGATGGTGAGCACGCGCTACGGCGACGTGACCTGGCGCCTGGGCGAGGTCGATTTTCCGATGCGCCTGGTCGTGCCCTTCCTCGTGTCCACGGTGATGGTCGTCGGCGTTCAGCTCTTCCTCACGCGCACGTTCTTCGGCCGCGCGGTGCTCGCGGTCGCCCAGGACCAGCTCGCGCTGCGCCTCATGGGCGTGAATCCCGTGCGCGTCAAGGAGCTCGCTTTCGCGATCTCGATCGCGACTGCGGGCGTCGCGGGCGCCTTTCTCATCGTGATCCAGCCCGTGCAGCCGGCCATCGGGCGCGAATTCATCGGCCTGGTGTTCGCCGTGTGCGTGCTGGGGGGCATGGGATCGATTCTCGGCACGCTGCTGGGCGCCTTCGTGCTCGGGCTCGCCGAGTCCTTCACCTCCACGTTTTTCGGGCCCTCGTGGGCGCCGGCCGTGTCCTTCGGCCTGCTGCTCGCGACGCTCGCGTTCAGGCCCTCCGGGATACTGGGCAGATGAGCAACAAGATCTTCGCCGTGGTCGCCCTCGCCGTGGCGCTTGTGCTTGCCGCAGTCACTCAGCTCATCCCGAACGAGTACTTCTTCTCCGCCGCGTACACCGTGCTGCTCTTCGTGATCCTCGCCACGGCGTGGAACATCCTCGGCGGCTACACCGGCTACGTGAATTTCGGCTCGGCCGCGTTCTTCGCGATCGGCGCGTATACAACGGTCTTTCTCTACAATGCTTTCAAGGCGCCGCTGCCGGTGGGGATCGTCGCCGGGACGCTCGTGGCGGGGCTCGCGGGGCTGGGCCTGGGCTACCTCACGCTGCGCTTGCGCGGCGTGTTCTTCGCGATCGCGTCGCTGGCGCTCGCCGTCGTGCTCTACATCTTCATCGTGAATTGGGACTACGTCGGCGGAGCGCGCGGCGCCTACGTGCTGCAGCCCCGCGAGATTCCCTTCGGCCTGCGGCGCTACATCCACCTGATCTACGCGGTGCAGCTCGTGATGGCCGCGATCGCGCTCGTCGTCGCCCGCGCGATCGAGCACTCGACCCTGGGACGGGGCCTCGCCGCGATCCGCGACGACGAGCTCGCCGCCGAATGCTCGGGCGTGCCGACGCTCAGGCTCAAGATTTTCTCGACCATGGTGAGCTGCGCGCTGATGGGCATGGCCGGGACCACCTTTCCCTATTACCTCTCGTATATCGAGCCGAGCTCGGCGTTCAGTTTGTCGTACGCGGTCAACAGTATTGCGATGCCGCTCATCGGCGGCATGATGAGCTGGATGGGGCCGCTTATCGGAGCCGTACTCCTGGGCAGCGTGCAGCAGCTGGTGCAGGTGACGGTGTCCTCGGCCTGGAACCTGCTCATCGTCGGCGTGCTGCTGGTGCTCTTCGTCACGCTCGCCCCGAACGGGATCATGGGCTGGGTCGAGGCGTGGCGGCGGCGCAAGGGGCGCTGATGGCCGAAGCGCTCCTCGAAGTGCGCGGCGTGACCAAGCGGTTCGGCGGCTTCACTGCGCTGGAGAGCGTCGACTTCGTCGTGCGCCCGGGCGAGCGCGTCGGCCTCATCGGCCCGAACGGGTCGGGGAAGAGCACGCTCGTCAATTGCATCGCCGGGACGCTCAGGAGCGATGAAGGAAGCATCCGCTTCGAGGGCCGGGACATCCGCGGGCATGCAGCGCACAGGCGCATCCGCATGGGCCTCGCGCGCAGCTTCCAGATCCCCAAGCCTTTCGCGAGCATGACGGTGCTCGACAATCTGTGCGTGCCGCTCGTCTATGCCGCGCGCGGACACGAGAAGCTCGCGCCCGGCCGGATCGTCGAGGAGGCGATGCGCATCCTCGGACAGGTGGGTCTCGCCGGACGGGCGCACGCGATGTCGGGCGGCCTCACCCAGGTGCACATGAGAAAGCTCGAGCTCGCGCGCGCCATGGCGGCGAAGCCGAAGCTCCTCATTTCCGACGAAGCGATGGCCGGGCTCTCCGCATCCGAAGTCGACGACGTTCTTGCGCTCCTCTCCGGCCTGAAGGAGCAGGGCGTCGCGGTCATCATGATCGAGCACGTGATGCGCGCGGTGATGAAATTCTCCGAGCGCGTCGCGGTGCTCGTGGCCGGGCGCAAGATCGCCGACGGCGACCCTCAAGTCGTGGTCGGCAACGCCGAAGTCGTGAAAGCCTACCTTGGGGAATAGCCTCCGCGTCGAAGGCGTTTGCGCGGGCTACGGCGCGGTGCAGGTGCTCGACCGCATTTCGCTCGCGGTGAACGACGGGGAGACGGTGACGCTGCTCGGCACCAACGGCAACGGCAAGAGCACGCTCATGAAGTGCATCATGGGCATCGTTCCGCCGAGCGCCGGGCGCATCAGCGCCATCGTCGACGGAGTCGAGCACGACCTCGCAGGCCGCGCACCCGAGCAGATCGTGGACCTCGGCATCGCGCTCGTGCCCGAGGGGCGCAGGCTCTTTCCGCGGCTCACGGTGGAGGAGAATCTCCTGCTCGGCGCTTACCGCCGGAACGCGCGCGCAGAGATCGCGAGGAACCTCGAGTTCTGCTTCGCGACTTTCACGCGCCTTGCCGAGCGGCGCAAGCAGCTCGCCGGCAGCATGAGCGGCGGCGAGCAGCAGATGCTGACGCTCGCCCGCGCCCTGATGACCGCGCCGAAGATTCTCCTGATCGACGAACCGTCGGTCGGCCTTGCCCCCATCCTCGTGATCCATACGATCGACAAGATCCGGGAGCTGAAGGAAGGCTACGGCCTCACGGTGCTGATGGCGGAGCAGAACTTCAACCAGGCGATCCGCATCGCCGACCGCGGCTACGTGATCGTGCACGGCAAGATCGCGTTCGAGGGCAACACGGCGGACGAGCTCAACAACAACGATCTGATCCGGAAGTTTTATCTGGGGTTGTGAGCCAAACGCCGGCTGTCATTGCCCGCGAAAGCGGGCAATCCAGTAGCCGCCAAGCCGGCAGGGAACAAAGTGGCGATCATAGGTTCACCAAATCACTGGTGCCCCCCTTTCCCGGGGG
>CAYQVE010000027.1:13983-17290 GCA_964420785.1 uncultured Enterobacteriaceae bacterium
CGCCGCGCTGGTGCGCATGGTGCACCGCCTCGCCCACCCGGGCTTCCGGGTAGGGGAACGTAGGGTCGGGTTACGGGGGCGGCTGCCAGTAGGACTTGGCCAACAACGACCGATTCCACAAGCTCTACATGGGTTTATGATTCGGCACCGTGCCTGACATACCGGAACTGGGCTTCCTGTCGCACTCTGCCAGCCTGCCGTGGCTGCTCGGCGCGGCGGTGCTGCTGTCGCTGGGCGCGATCCTCGTCCTCGCCGGCCTCACCGCCCTCTTCGGCCTGCACCCCTTGCGCTTCATCACGCGGACGCTCCTGGGGCTGCTGCTCATTTCGCTGGGGCTCCTCGAGGGCACGATCACCGTGGGAATCCAGGGCTACCGCTCGCTCGCGCGCGAGGAGCTCGCCGCGCGCATCGCGGTGCGTCCCTACGGCCCGCAGCAATTCGCGGCCACGCTGCGCTTTCCCGACGGGCGGATGGCGACCTACCCGATCTCCGGGGACGAGATCTACGTGGACGCGCGAATCCTCAAGTGGCACGCGCTCGCGAACCTGCTCGGCCTTAACACCGCCTACGAGCTCGACCGCGTCGGGGGAAGGTTCCGCGTGATCGAGCAGGAGCGCGCCGCCCCGCGCACGCTGCACCCGCTCGGCCAGCAGAAGCCCCTGGATCTTTTCGATCTGCGCAAGCGCTACGCTTTCCTTGCGCCGTTCCTCGACGCGGAATACGGCTCGGCCGCATTCGTCCCGGTGAACGAGCCCGCGGAGCTCGAGCTGAGGGTCTCGACGACCGGGCTTCTTATCCGCCCGGCCGCTGCGTCAAAGACCGTCGAGAAGTGGCTGAACTAGGGAAGGTCTAAAGCCTGAATGGCATCAACCAGGGCCATCACGCGCTAGTCGTCGACCTCGAAGCGCTTCCACTGCTCCTTCGGCCGGCTCTTTCCGTCCCAGCCGATGCGGTCCATGTCGCTGAAGAACTGCAGGCGGTTCCCTTCCGGATCGTCGAAGTCGAAGGTGTAGTCGTTGCCCGGCCCCTCGTGCTTGATCTTGCCGCGGACGTTCACGCCCTGCGAGAGGAGGTATTTGCGGATGCGCTTCAGGGCGTCGAGGCTCGCGACCTCCATCGCGATCTGCTGGAGGAGCGCCGCGCCTGCGCCTTTTTTCTGTTCCTCGGGGGGCATCTGCGCCAGCACGAAGCTGTGGTGGTCGCCGCCGAAGCGCAGGAACGTCATCCCTTTTTCGTTGACGTCGGAGACCTTGAAGCCGAGGAGGCGCGTGTAGAAATCGACCATTTTCGCGAGGTCGCGGCAGTAAAGGCCGACGTGGCCGATCTTGCGTATACGGATGGGGTGGGCGGTGTCGGTCATCTGTTTCCTCCTGCAGGTGAGAGCCGCGCGTTCCACGCGGAAGAACGCGGGCTCGGGCCGGTTTGACAGCGTCGACAATGTACACCGTAATATCGGCAATCCGTCGAGCGCCGCGATCCCACTTCGTTCTCTCATGAAGCGTTTGCCCCGCCTCGCCGCCGCGCTCGCCTGCGTTGCTGCGGCCGCCTTCGCGCAGTCCCCTTCCAACCGGGACATCTACATGTACCAGGGCGCTGACCGCGACAAGCGGCTCGTCGAAGGCGCGAAGAAGGAGCGCCAGGTCCTGTTCTACAGCACGATGACGGTCGCCGACGGCAAGGCGCTCGCCACCGCGTTCGAGCAGAAGTACGGAGTCCGGGTCAACCACTGGCGCGGGTCGGCCGAAAAGATCGTCAGCCGCGCCCTGGCCGAAGCCCGCGCGCGGCGCCATGAGGCCGACGTGTTCGAGACCAGCTCGCACCGGCTCGAGGCGCTCTACCGCGAGCAGCTGCTCGAGGATTTCCACACCCCGGTGCTGCGCGACATCGTGCCGGAGGCCTTTCCCCGCGGCCACAGGCAGTACGTCGCCGACCGGTTCGCCTTCTTCGTGATCGGCTACAACACCAGGCTCGTCAAGCCGCAGGAACTGCCGGCGACGTACGAGGACCTGCTGCAGCCGCGATGGACCGGAAGGATCACGATCGAAGGAACCGACGTGCTCTGGTTCGCGGCAGTGGCCAAGGCGATGGGCGAGGAGAAGGGCATCGCCTATTTCAGGAAGCTCGCGGCGATGAAGCCGGAGATCCGCCACGGCCACATCCACACGGCGCAGCTCGTCGCCTCGGGCGAAGTCGCGTTCTTCCTCACCGCGTACAACAACAACATCGAGACCCTGAAGCTGAAGGGCGCCCCGGTCGAGTGGAAGCCGCTGCAGCCGGCGTTCGGACAGGCCGCGGCGATCGGCCTGTCGCGCCACGCGCCGCACCCGCACGCGGCGCTGCTTTTCACCGAGTTCGTGCTCTCGAAAGAGGGCCAGGAAATCCTGAAAGCCGGGAATCGCGTCCCGACCAGCAGGCTGGTGGACAGCCCGCTCAACAAGTTCAAGTACGAGATCGTCGATCCGGTGCTCGCGCTCGAAGAAGGCGACAAGTGGGACAGGCTTTTCTCGAACCTCTTTCTCGGCGGCCGGGCCGTGAAGGAGGGCGACTGACGGACGCGTGCATACGACCGCCGATTATTTCGTCGGTGGCATCAACGCCATCACGGAAGCCGGCGAGATCCTCAACGCCGACGGCGGCGGCAACCGCATCTCCGCTTACGCCTTCGGCGCCGGCCGGCTCTTCCTCGTCGCCAGCGTGAACAAGATCGTCCCCGACATCGCCGCAGCGTTTGAGCGGCTGAGGAACCACGCCGAGGTCATCGCTCGCGTGACGGGCGCGGGCTAGTTCGCGGGCCTGAATTTCTGCACGCGCTTGCCGCTGCCGACCTCCGACGTATACAGGTTGCCCTTCGAATCGATGCCGATGTTGTGCAGCACCAGGAACTGCCCGGCGTAGCGGCCGGGCCGACCGAAGGAGGAGAGCACCCTGCCCGAGTCGCGCTCGACCGTGAGCACCTGGTCGTTGGTGCCGTCGGCGAGGTAGAAGTATCTCTGCTGCGCGTCGTTCGAGAACACCAGGTCGAAGGACGAGCCCGAGCCGAGCGACTTCTCCTCGAACGCGAACTGCCTGACGAAGGTTCCGTCCTTCCTGAACACCTGCACGCGGTTGTTGGCGCGGTCGCAGACGTAGACCAGGCCGTCGTTCGAGAGGCGCACGCAGTGCACCGGGTTCGCGAACTGCGGCGACTGCGGGCTGTACAGGGGGAGCTTCTCGTCGCTCGGCGCGTTGCCGTAAGCGCCCCCGTGGCGCTTGTACGCGCTTTCGAACCTCGGGTTTATAAGTACGCACAGTCAGTTGCAACTTTACT
>CAYQVE010000027.1:17300-20409 GCA_964420785.1 uncultured Enterobacteriaceae bacterium
GGTTGGCGAACTGGGGGGAGCGCGGGTTTTACAGGGGGAGCTTCTCGTCGCGCGGGGCATGGCCGTAAGCGCCCCAGTGGCGCTTGTACGCGCCGCTCGCCGCGTCGAGCACGATCACGCGCTTGTTGCCGTAGCCGTCGGCGACGTAGAGCTCGTTAGCCGCCGCGTCGATCTCCATGTGCGCCGGGCGCCCGAGCAAGGTCGTGGAGTTGCTGCCGCCCGTCTGGCCGGCGCGGCCGATCTGCATGAGGAACTTCCCGTCGGGGGCGAACTTGATGAGCTGGTGGTCCTTGGGATCGTTGCCGCCGACCCAGACGTTGCCTTGCCGGTCGACGTATATGCCGTGCTCGTTCTCGAACCATTCGTAGCCCGCGCCCGGCCCGCCCCAGGCGCGCACCACGTTGCCTTCGCCGTCGAACTCGATCACCGGCGGCGCGGCCACGCAGCATTTCGCGCGCGGCGGTGAAAGCGCGGCGCCCTTCTCCTCGTCGATGAGCGTTCTCGGGCGGTGGATTACCCACACGTGGTCGCGCGCATCGACCGCGATTCCGGCGACCTGCCCCAGCGTCCAGTTGTTCGGAAGGGGCTTGGGCCAGGCCGCGTCGACCGCGTGGCCGCCGCCTCCACGCGTGGGCGATTGCGCGCAACCGATCGTGAAGAGAACTGCGGCTACCGCAGCGGCCGCCAGTGCAGATTTCGGGATGCGCTGGTCCATGCTTCCTCCCTTGCGAGGGTCAAACCGTACCACGTCAGCGTCCAAAGTAGTAATCTGTTCCGGGGAGGCCAATTACCTACACAGGAGGACAGGTGGAGGCAAACCTGAAAAAGCTGGAACTCTTGTACGACTACACCAAGTTTCACATCGGACTTTATCTTGTCTTCGCTTCCGCTTACATCACCCTGGCCACATCGAAAATCGGCAAGAAGGAGGCCTTGCCCATCCTCCAGGCCAATTTTGTCTGGATCGCCGTGGTGTGCTTCTTAGTCGCGGGAGTTGCAGCCGGAGTGATCGCCAGCAGCATCACGCAGTCGAGGAGCAATGGCGCCGACGATTTTCTCAGGGAAAAAATCGGTCCCTGGAGCACCACGCTTTTTCCCGCGAGGCTCTGGGTCTATATCGAGCACACCGCGTTCTGGCTCGGCCTGATCTGCGCCGTGCTGTCCTTCGTATATTCGAAGTGAACCCGGCAGCGCGGCGTACCGGTCGGAATTCCTGCGCGCCAGGCATCTAGCGCACCGTTCCCAGCGCCTTCAACACCACCTCCGGCGTGATCGGCTGGCTCGTCACCTTCGCGCCGAGCGGCCTGAGCGCGTCGTTCACCGCGTTCATGATCGCCGCCGGCGCGCCGCCCGTTCCCGCCTCGCCCGCGCCCTTGGCGCCGAGCATGGAAGTCTTCGTCGGCGTCTCCACGTGCGCGCACTCGATGTCGGGCATCTCCGCGGCCAGGGGGACGAGGTAGTCGGCCAGGGTGGCGTTCAAGAGCTGCCCGCGCTCGTCGTACAGGCAGTGCTCGTAAAGCGCGCCGCCGATCCCCTGAACGATGCCGCCGCGCGCCTGCTCCTCCACGAGCTTGGGGTTGATGACGCGGCCGCAGTCGTCCACGCACCACATCTTGAGGAGCTTCACGAAGCCGGTGTCGGGGTCCACTTCGAGGGAGCAGCCTTGGGCGCCGTTGCTGAAGACGAAAGCATAGTCCTTGACGCGGTAGTGGCGCGTCACGACGAGCTCCGGCTGGAAGTCGACCGGGAGCTCGTTGCCGCGGTAGTAGCAGGTGCGCGCGAGCTCGGCGAGGCTGATGCCCTGCTCGGTCCCCTTCCTCACCACCTTGCCGTCGGCGATATCGAGGTCAGAGGCGTTCGCCTTCAGGATCACGGCGCCGGCTTGGAGAATGTTGCGCTTCAATGCGAGCCCCGCCTGCAGCACCGCCTCGCCGCCGATTCCCGCCGCGCGCGAGGCCCAGGTGCCGCCGCCGTAAGGCACCTTGTCGGTGTCGCCGGTGAGCACTTTCACGCAGCTCATCTCGACGCCGAGCGCGGTCGCGGCGATCTGCGCCATGATCGTCTCGGTTCCCTGTCCCTGCTCGGTGACGCCGGTGGCGGCGACGACGGCACCGCTCGCGTCCAGCTTGATGGTGCAGCCGTCCTGGGCGGCGATCCTCGCGCCGCCCACGCCGTAGAACATCGGGCTGGGGTTGGTGACTTCGATGAAGGAGGAGAGCCCTATGCCGCGGTAGATTCCGTTTTTTCTGAGATCGGCTTGTTCCCTGCGCAGCTCGCCGTAGTTCATCAGCGCGAGCAGCTTGTCCAGGCACCGGTGGTGCGAGAGCGCCTCGAAGCGCATGCCCGAGGCGGACTTGCAGGGGTAGGCGTCGTCTGGAATGAGGTTCCTCTTCCTCATTTCCGCGGGATCGATGCCCAGCTTCGCCGCCGCCTGGTCGACCATGTGCTCGGCGACCGCGATCGCGATCGGATGGCCCACGGCGCGGTACTGACACATCATGTTCTTGTTCTGGAAGACGACCGTGCCTTTCGCGCGGTACTCCTTGTGCTTGTAGGGTCCGCCGGTGAGATTGAGGATCTGGTTTAACTCGACCCCGGAGGGGCCGCGGAAGGTAGAGGGGCGGCTGCAACTGTTGGCCGGTCCCGCGGTACAGAACTGGCTCGACCAGCAGCGCGCCGCGGAGGTCAAGCCCGCCCCCGCCCCGGAGGCGGCGGCCCCCGCGGCGACGCCAGCGGGCTTCGTCGATCGCCGGCTCGCTGCCTTCAGGGAGCATCTCATCGGCCTGGCCGCGGCGGTTCCCGCGCTGCCGGCGCAGTTTGGCCAGGCCCGGGACAGGCTCCTCGACGAGTTTCACCAAAGCCGGAAGTTCCGCCCGCTGGTGCTGATCCTCGCCTTCATCGCCATCGGCTTCGGGGTCGAATGGCTGTTCTGGCGGGCAACCGCCGGCGCCCGCCGGAGGATTGTCGAGCAGCGGCTCGATACCATTCCCCGCCGGCTGATCGGCGTCGCCACGCGGTTCGCGTTCGGCGTCGGGCTGCTGATCTCGTTCGCGCTCGGCAGCATCGGCGCCTTCCTGGTGTTCGACTGGCCGCCGCTCTTGCACATAAT
>CAYQVE010000028.1:0-20405 GCA_964420785.1 uncultured Enterobacteriaceae bacterium
TGTTCAATCGCGATCCGTATTACCAGCAGGGAGGCGACATGGTGCGGGTCGGCGGAATGACCTACAGCTGCGCCCCGAACGCGAGACCGGGCGGGCGCATCGCCGACATGCGCCTCGCGGGCGGGCCGATCGAAGCCGGGAAGACCTACAAGATCGCGAGCTGGGCTCCCGTGGTCGAGGGCGTTCGCGACGAAAACCCGGACGAGCCGATTTGGGATGTGCTCGCCCGGTACCTGCGCGACAGGAAGTCCGTAGCGCCGCGCAAACTCAACGTGCCGCGCCTCATCGGCGTGAAAGGCAACCGCGGCCTGGCTTGAATCTCGCCCGAACGCCCCGATTCTTCCGAAGCAAGCTCGCAGGGTATAATTCGCCGGCTTGCATTCGGAGGCTTCATGCCGATTTACGAATATCGTTGCTCCTCCTGCGGGTTCCAGAAGGAATACCTGCAGAAGCTGAGCGACCCGATTCTCAGCGACTGCCCGGAGTGCGGCAAGCAGACGTTCTCCAAGATGCTGAGCGCGGCGGGATTCCAGTTGAAGGGAAGCGGCTGGTACGCGACCGACTTCAGGAACAGCGGCGCCAAACCGGCGGCGAAGCCGGACGTCAAGAGCACGACGGCCTCCGGTGACAAGGAACAGGGCGGTGCGAAGTCCGACACGAAGCCCGATGCGAAGCCCGACACGAAACCCGACACGAAGCCCGACACGAAACCCGACAAGAAGTCCGAAAGCAAGTCCGAGTCGAAATCCGAAGCCGTCGGCAGCGGGGCAGACGTTCGTCCTTAGCGTGGAACGCCGCCGCGGAGGAGGCGGCGCGCGATGAAAAAATACCTCATCACCGGGCTCTTGATCTGGATTCCGCTCGCGATCACGATCTGGGTGCTGGACCTGATCGTGAGCACGATGGACCAGTCGCTGCTGCTCCTGCCGCCGCAATATCAGCCCCAGGTCCTGTTCGGCCATCAGATACCGGGCCTCGGCGCGCTGCTCACCGTGCTCGTGGTGTTCGTCACGGGCGTGCTCGCCTCCAACATTCTCGGCCAGCGGTTGCTCTCGTTCTGGGAGAACGTGCTCGGCCGGATCCCCGTGGTGAAGACCATCTACAGCGGGGTGAAGCAGGTGAGCGACACGCTGTTCGCCCCGGGCGGCCAGGCGTTCAGCAAGGCGCTGCTCGTGCAGTATCCCCGCGAGGGCAGTTGGACGATCGCGTTCCTCACCGGGCGGCCGGGCGGCGACGTCGCCAATCACCTGCACGGAGACTATCTGAGCATCTACGTGCCGACCACGCCGAACCCGACCTCGGGGTTCTTTCTCATGATGCCCAGGGCCGACGTGATCGAGCTCGACATGAGCGTCGATGAGGCGCTCAAGTACGTCATCTCGATGGGCGTGGTGGCGCCGGTTCTGCCGGGCGCAAGAAAACCGTAGCGGCGCAGCCCGCCGGAATCGGGAGCGCCCCTTGCGCGCGGCGCAGGACTTGAACGCGCACACCGGCGCGGTAAAATGCCCGCATCGCGCCCTGCACTTGTCACCATGCCCGCTGCCCCTATCGCTTCGCCGGAATACCGATGCGACGTGCTCGTCATCGGCGGCGGCCCGGGCGGCTCGACCATTTCGGCGTTCCTCGCGCAAAAAGGCTGGAACGTGGTGCTGCTCGAAAAGGAACACCATCCGCGCTTTCACATCGGCGAATCTCTGCTGCCGCTCAACCTGCCCTTGCTCCGGCGGCTGGGCGTGCTCGATCAGGTGGATCAGATCGGGCTGGTCAAGCCCGGCGCCGAATTCAATTACGAAGGCTACGAGCCGGCCGTTTACTATTTCGCCAACGCCATGGACAAGTCCTACCCCTCGGCGTACGAGGTGCGGCGTTCGGAGTTCGACAACCTGTTGCTCCGAAACAGCACCGCCAAAGGCACCGAGGTGCGCGAGGGAGTCAAGGTCACCGAAGTAGAATTCCGGCGAGGCTCGACTTCGTTGGTGCGCGCAGTCGATGAGCACGGCCAGGCGCAATGCTGGGAGACGCGCTTCGTGGTGGACGCTTCCGGGCGCGACACCTTCCTCGCCAATCGCTTCAGCATAAAGAGCCGTAACCCCGTGCACAGCAGTTCCGCCGTGTTCGGCCATTTCAAGGGCGCGGTGCGCCGCCCCGGGCGCGACGAAGGCAACATCAGCGTCTACTGGTTCGATCACGGCTGGTACTGGATGATCCCGCTGCGCGACGGCGCGATGAGCGTCGGCGCCGTGTGCTGGACGTATTACATGAAGACCCGCAAGGTCAGCGTGGATCGATTCCTGCTCGACACCATCGCGCTGTGCCCGATGATGGCCGAGCGCCTCAAGGACGCGAAGCTCACGGCGCCGGCGCTCGCGACCGGAAATTTCTCGTACTGCGCGACGCGCATGACCGGCGACGGCTATATCATGGTCGGGGATGCGTATGCGTTCATCGACCCGGTGTTCTCGAGCGGCGTGTTCCTGGCGATGAACAGCGGCGAGCTCGGCGCCGAAGTCGTCGATGAAGCCCTGCGCAACGGCGACGTCTCGGCGCGCAGCCTGCGGCGCTACGAAAAGACCGTGAAGCACGGTCTCAAGACATTCTCCTGGTTCATCTACCGTATCACCACGCCCGCGCTGCGCAAGATGTTCATGTCGCCGCGCCCTGCGTTCCGGCTGGAACAAGCGATCCTGTCGCTGCTTTCGGCAGACATCTTCGGCAAAACACCGATCCGCGGTCCGCTCCTGGTCTTCAAGGCCATTTACTACGTCACCTCGATCTTCAATTGGCGCGAGAGCCTGACGGCCTGGCAGAAGCGCAAGCGCGCCTGGCGCACGAAGCTCGATTTTGTCTGGAAGAGCGGTAACTGAGGCGGGAATTGCCTCGATGCATCGCTGGGCTCATCGGGGTGCGCTCGCGGTCACGTTTCTGCTCGCCTACCCGGTTCTCACGCACGCCGCGGTCACGACGGGGCTCGCCTACCTGGCGTGGGCGGCGTGGCTGTGCATCGCTGCGCTGGTGTTCCTGTCGTTTCCGGGACAGTGGGGCCTGGCGGGTTTCGCGCTGCTTGCCGCGGCGCCGCTCGTCGCCGATCCGGACGCATTGCTGAAGTTCCCGCCGATCATCATCAATCTCGCTCTGGCCGTTTGGTTCGGAAGGACCTTGGCGCCGGGTGAAGAGCCGATGATCGGCTGGTTCGCCCGTCTCGTGCGCGGAACCGAGGTTCCCGCGGATCTCGCGCGCTATACGCGATGGTCGACGGCCGTTTGGACGGCGTTTTTCGTGAGCATGGCGGCGGCAGCCGCTGCACTGGCGGTGTTCGCGACGCCTCAGACCTGGTCACTGTTTGCGAACGGGATCGATTATCTTCTGGTGGGCGTGCTGTTCGTCGGCGAGTACGCTTTCCGGCGCGTGCGCTATCGGCATCATTCGCACCGCCCCCTCGCTGACGTGGTTCGAACCGTTGCCCGCTCGGCGAGACTCGCGCCGCGCCGGACCGCGCGCAAATGAACGCACTCCGGAAAGCACCCTGGCTCGACCATCGGGAGCGGGGCAGCCGCAGCGCGACCCGGTTCATGAAGTGGCTCGCCTTGCGCTGCGGCCGACGCGCCGCGCGTCTGCTGTTGTATCCGATCTGTGCATACTTCCTGCTCTTCTCGCCGCGCGCGCGGACCACTTCGCGCCAGTACCTCGCGCTCGCCCTCGGCCGGCCGCCGCGCTTCACCGATCTCTGGCGGCATTACTTCACCTTCGCAACGACCGTTCTCGATCGCGTGTATTTCATCGCCGGGCAATTCGAGCGCTTCGACATCGAGGTCAGGGGCATCGATCTCCTGCGCCGGACGCTGGCCAGGGGACGAGGCTGCCTTCTGCTCGGCGCGCACCTGGGAAGCTTCGAGCTGATGCGCACGCTGGCGCCCGAACATCGGCTTCCGGTCAACGTGGTGATGTATGAAGACAACGCCGCGAACATCACCGGGGCGCTGAACCCTCTGCTCGATCCGGCGCTACGCACGCGCATCATCGTGCCCGGCGAGGTCGACACCATGTTGCGGATCGGCGAGTGCCTCGCGCGCGGGGAGCTGGTCGGCCTGCTCGGAGACCGCTGCGCCGGCTCGGAAAAGGCCGTGATGTGCCGGTTTTTCGGCCGCGAGGCCGCTTTTCCGCAGGGGCCGCTGCTGCTCGCGCACAGCCTGCGGGTGCCGGTCATGCTGCTCGCCGGGCTGTACGAAGGCGGGAGGCGCTATGTCATCTACGTGGAGCCGTTCTGTGACGAGCCCGCGGGGGACCGCGCCGGGCGGGCCGCGTGGATCAGCGAATGGGCCCAGCGCTACGCCGAGCGCCTGGAGCATTTCTGCCGCACGGCGCCCTACAACTGGTTCAATTTCTATGATTTCTGGAGCAGGTCTCCGCGGTAGCCTGTTGCGTGCGGCTTCCGTGCTGCTCCTCCTTGCCACGCTTCCGGCCGCGGCGCAGGAGGAGCCCTGGGACTTCGCTCGACTGATGGCGCAGCTCGCGCAGGTGCAGGCGAGCCGGGCCCGGTACTCCGAGGTCAGGCGCGTCGCTGTGCTGCAGAAGCCCCTGCAGCTTTCCGGCACCTTGCTCTATGCGCGTCCTGCACGGATCGAGAAACGCCAGATCCTGCCCTTCAGGGAGGTGATACGCGTGGACGGCGACCGACTGACCGTCGAGCGCGAGGGCAAGACCCGCGAGCTCAGGCTGCAAAACGCGCCCCTCATCGCGGGGCTGGTCGAGAGCCTGCGCGCGACGCTCGCCGGCGACGCTACGGAGCTCGAGCGGCTCTATTCCGTCAGGGTGCGGGGCACCAGGCAGCGCTGGACGCTCGAGCTCATACCGAGGGAGGTCGAGATCGCGGGCGTCGTGAAAAGCATACTCGTCGCCGGCTCGGGTTCGCGCGTCGCCCGCCTCGAAATCCTCGAGCCGAGCGGAGACGGCTCGGTGATGACCATCCACGAAGAATCCCCGTGAGGCTCTCCGGTCGCACCGCGCTCGTCGTCTGGCTCGCGGTCGTCGCGGCGAGCGCCGGGTGGACGGCCCGCCGCGTGGTCTTCACCGCCGATCTGACCGCTTTCCTCCCCGCCGCGAGCGGCCGCCTGGAGCGGCTCCTCGTCGAGCAGCTGCGCTCGGGCGTAGCCTCCCGCACCATGCTGATCGCGATCGAAGGCGGCGCGCCACCCGAGCTCGCGCGCTTCTCCCGCGAGCTCGCGCGCGCTCTCGCAGCCGACCGGCGCTTCGACTATGTCATGAACGGCGCAGCGGAATTCACTCAGGGCGCGCGCGAGCTGGGATTGCGGTACCGCTACCTGCTGAGCCCGACCTCGAGTGCCGAGCGCTTCAGCGAGCAATCGCTCGCCCGCGCGCTGCGCGAGAACCTCGAGCGGCTCGCGACGCTCGAAGGAGCGGCAATCAAAGCGACACTCGCGCGCGATCCGACTGGCGAGCTGCGCAGCCTCGTCGAGGCCGCGGGTCAGGGGGCGCCGGCGTCGCGGCACGGCGTGTGGTTTTCCGGCGACGGCCGGCGCGCGCTGCTGCTCGCGCAGACCGCGGCCTCGGGGATAGATGCGGTGCGCCAGCAGGAGGCGGCCGATGCCTTGGCCGCAGCCTTTCAAAGTACCGGAGCCGGTCCCGGATATCGCGTGCTGGTGAGCGGGCCGGGCGTGTTCGCCGCGCGCACGCGCGCGGCGGTCGAGCACGACTCCCGCTGGCTCACGGGCCTCGCCGGCGCGCTGGTCCTCCTGATACTGGTCCTCGTATACCGTTCGCCCGGCCCCGTGGCGCTCTCCGCGCTGCCGGTGCTGACGGGTCTGCTCGTGGGTGTCGCGGCGGTGGGCGTCCTCTTCGACACGGTGCACGGGATCACGCTCGCCTTCGGGGCGACGCTGATCGGGGAGGCGGTCGATTACCCGTCCTACGTCTTCACGCAGCGCAAGTCCGGCGAATCCGTGCTCGAAGTCCTCGCCCGGGTCTGGCCGACCTTGCGCCTTGCCGTGCTCACCACCGTTTTCGGCTCGCTCGCGCTGCTGCTCTCGAGCCTGCAGGGCCTCTCCCAGCTCGGCGTGCTCTCGATGGTCGGTGTGCTCGCGGCGGGGCTCGTGACGCGCTGGGTTCTGCCCGCGCTCGCTCCGGGCCGAGACGCGCCGCCGCCGCGCGTGCTGCCCTTCAGCCTGGTTCGCGCTGGGCTCGCGATGCGCCGCGCGGCGTGGATCGCCTGGGTGGTGCTCGCTGCGGCGCTCGCTTTCGTCGTCGCGCGCCACGACCGGATCTGGGACGACGATCTCGGACGCCTGAGCCCGCTCCCCGAGTCGGCGCGCGAGCTGCACCGGCAGCTGAGCGCCGATCTGCGCGCGCCGGACGTGGGTTATCTTCTGATCGTGACGGCCGCGGACCGGGAGGCGGCGCTCGAGAAAAGCGAGCAGACGGCGCTCGCTCTCCAGAGCTGGGTGGGCGAAGGCGTGCTGGAGGGCTTCGACCTCGCGGCGCGCTATCTGCCGAGCGCGAAGACGCAGGCCCTTCGCCGCGCCGCGCTGCCCCAAGCGCGCGACCTGCACCGCTCGCTCGAGCGCGCGCTGCGCGGCTCGCCGTATCGCGCCGACGCGTTCGCGCCCTTCGAGCGCGACGTGGAAGCGGCGCGGCTCGGGCCCCTGCTCACGATCGATGACCTGCGCGGTACCGGGCTCGATCTCAAGGTGCAGTCGCTGCTCGCAACGCGAGACGGCGAATGGCATGCGCTTATTCCCCTGCGCGGCGTGCGCGACCGGTCGCGGCTGCGCCCGCTGGCCGAGCGGCTGCCCGAGGGCGCGCGTGCGAGCTTCCTCGATCTCAAGGCCGAATCGGACCGGCTGATCGGCGGCTACCGCTCTCAGACCCTCGTGCTCGCCGCTTTGGGCGCGCTCGCGATCGCCGTATTGCTGTGCTTCGGACTTCGCAGCCTGCGAGCCGCGCTGCAGGTCATGCTGCCGGTGTATGCGGCGATCGCGATGACGGTCGCCTGCCTGGCGCTGCTCGGGATCGGCTTATCGCTGTTCCACCTGGTTTCGCTCTTGCTCGTGCTCGGGATCGGTCTCAACTACTCGCTGTTTTTCAATCGAGCGCAACCCGGAACCGACAGCGAGCAGGGCACCTCGCTCGCCTTGTCGGTGTGTTTTCTCACTACATTCGCCGCGTTCGGGTGCCTTGCGACATCGCGTATCCCCATTCTGTCGGCGATCGGGCTCACGGTGACCTTGGGCTGCGCGCTGTCGCTTCTCAACTCGATGATTCTCGGCGGCACGGCTGCGCGGGAACGCGAAGCGCGCTAGAACGGCGGCAAATCCCCTCGGGTCGGTTTGCTATACTGCGCCCCCCATGCGCACCCACTATTGCGGCAAGCTGAGCGCCGCGCTCCTAGGGCAAACCGTGACGCTCGCCGGCTGGGCGCACCGCCGCCGCGACCACGGCGGGGTGATCTTCATCGACCTGCGCGACCGCGAGGGCCTCGCGCAAATCGTCTCGGATCCCGACCGCAAGGCGACTTTCGCGACCGCGGAAAAGATCCGCAACGAATTCGTGCTGAAGGTGACCGGCGTCGTGCGCAGGCGTCCTGAAGGCACCGTCAATCCGAACATCGCCTCGGGCGAGGTCGAAGTGCTCGCGCACGATATAGAGATCCTCAGCCCTTCGCTGACGCCGCCTTTCCAGCTCGACGATGAGCATCTCTCGGAGACCGTGCGCCTCACGCACCGCGTCATCGACCTGCGCCGCGAGACGATGCAGAAAAACCTGATGCTGCGCTATCGCACGGCGATGGCGGTGCGCAGGTTTCTCGACGAGCGCGGCTTCGTCGACATCGAGACGCCGATGCTCACGCGCTCGACGCCCGAGGGCGCGCGCGACTACCTCGTGCCTTCGCGCGTAAACCCCGGCGAGTTCTTCGCGCTGCCGCAGTCGCCCCAATTGTTCAAGCAGCTCCTCATGATTGCGGGGTTCGACCGCTACTACCAGATCACCAAGTGCTTCCGCGACGAGGATTTGCGCGCCGACCGCCAGCCCGAGTTCACCCAGATCGACTGCGAGACCTCGTTTCTCGCCGAGACCGAGATCCGCGCGATTTTCGAAGGCTTGATCCGGAGCGTATTCAAGGAAGTCCTGGGCGTCGCGCTCCCCGACCCGTTCCCGGTGATGAGCTACGCCGATGCGACGCGCGATTACGGCTCGGACAAGCCCGACCTGCGCGTGCCCTTGAGGCTCACCGAGCTCACCGGGGTGATGAAGTCGGTCGAGTTCAAGGTGTTCTCAGGGCCGGCGAACACGCCGGCTCACCGCGTGGCCGGACTCTTGATTCCCAAGGGAGGCGATCTCACGCGCGGCGAGATCGACGCTTACACCGAGTTCGCAGGAATCTACGGCGCGAAGGGCCTCGCCTGGATCAGGTTCAACGACATCGCCAAAGGGCGCGCAGGCATGCAGTCGCCGATCGTGAAGAACCTTTCGGACGCCGCGCTGCGCGCGATCGTCGATCGCTCCGGCGCGAAAAACGGCGACCTGATGTTCTTCGGCGCGGGAAGGATCAAGGTAGTCAACGACGTGCTCGGCGCCCTGCGCGTGAAGATCGGCCATGAGAAAGGCTACGCGGGAAGCGGCTGGAAGCCGCTTTGGGTCGTGGATTTCCCGATGTTCGAGTACGACGAGGAGGAGAAGCACTGGAACGCGATGCACCACCCGTTCACCGCGCCCAAGGACGGCCACGAGGATCTTCTTGCGCGCGATCCCGGAGCGGCGCTCGCCAAGGCCTACGACATGGTGCTGAACGGCTCGGAGATCGGCGGGGGCTCGGTGCGCATCCACCGCGAGGAAGTGCAGTCGAAGGTGTTCCGCGCGCTCTCGATCGGCGCGGAGGAGGCACAGCAGAAATTCGGCTTCCTGCTGGATGCGCTCCAGTACGGCGCACCGCCCCACGGTGGAATCGCCTTCGGACTGGATCGCATCGTGGCCATGATGGCGGGCAGCGAATCGATCCGCGACGTCATCGCCTTTCCAAAAACCCAGCGCGCGCAGGACCTGCTCACGCGGGCGCCTTCGCCCGCGGACGAAAAACAGCTGCGCGAGCTGCACATTCGCCTGCGCAAGACCGAGAGCTGAACGCATGAATGCCGACTGGATCAGGGACGCGGCGAAGGCGGGCGTCTTCCAGCTCTCCGCCGACGCGCGCGAGCTTGCGCGCGCCGCGGCCGCGGCGGGGCTCATGGTGATCTACATCGACATCGGCCACGCGCACGACAAAGAGGACTTTCTCGAGGACGCGTCCCGGGCGATGCGCTTTCCCGAGCGCTACGCCCGCGACTGGAACGCCTTCGCGGGCGGCCTCAAAGACCTGTCGTGGCTTTCCGCGAAGGGCTGGGTGCTCATTCTCGAGAAGAGCAAGCACTTCTGCGGCGGGCACGGCCACGAATTCAAGGAAACGATGGCGGCGATGAGTGCGGCCGCCGAGCACTGGCGCGGAGAGGGCAAGCCCTTCTGGACGCTGATCGGCGGGCCCGAGGGCTGGAAGTCCGGCTGGCCGGACGTGCCGGCGGCGTGAATCGCCCTCAGCCGGCTTCGGCTTCCAGCCCCATCGCCTCCCGGAACGCGCCGCGCACCTCGGGCGGCTGGCCGTAGTGCCACCTGAAATCCTCGAGCAGGTTTTTCCAAAAGGGATGTCGGCGGTATTCCTCCAGCGTCATTCCCTCGGTGTAGAGCTTCCTGCCGATGTTGGGAAGCTCGACGCGCTCATTGGCCTTGGCGTCGCGAATGAGCCCCTTGGGATCCTTGCCGCCAGCGACCGCGGCCAGGTCCCGGAAGAGCTGCTTGCGGATGAGCGAGATCCCGCGGTCGCTCGCGCCGAGGTTCTCCTTCGTGCGGTCGGCGATGCGCCCCTGGCCGACCCATGCGACGATGTCCTGGTTGATGACATGGCTCGTGATCCAGCGGCCTGTCTGCGGGTCCCTGATCGGCGCAGTCCAGGCCGGGATGCTCTTCTGTTCGTAGGGCTCGGCTTCCTTCGGCACGCGGATGAATGACCAGGTGACCGAGAGCATGTTCTCGTCGTCCACCGGAACGCGCCACTCGAAGTGCTCGCCCAGGAAAAACCCGTTCGGCCAAAGGCACACGCGGCCGGTGGTCCACAGCGGATCGGCTTCGTCGGAGCCTTCGCGCACGCGCTTGTAGACGAAACCGTACTCGAATTCGTCGAAGCCGATCTTCAGATGCTTGGCCGCGTAGGGACCGGTGCCGCCCTTCAGGCGCAGGCTCCAGTTCTCGTGCATCCATTCGAAATGCACGGGGTCGATCGAGTTCTCCTGCGCCTGCAGCCAGTTGCACGGCACTTCCGCGAACACGATCTGCACGAAGCCGTTCTTCCACGAGAACGGCTCCCAGTCGGGCAGGAGCGGCGCAGGCTGCGGGCCGAGATAGGTCCACAGGAGCCCGGCTTTTTCCCGCACCGGATAGGCCGCAGTGCGGATCCTATTCTTGAGGCGCTCCTGCGGGTCGAACTTCTCCTCGAAGGGCTGCGCGATGCAGTGCCCCTTCTCGTCGTACGTCCAGCCGTGGTAGTGGCAGCGCAAGCCGCATTTCTCGACGTAGCCGTAGGCGAGGTCGGCGGCGCGGTGCCTGCAATGCCGCGCGATCAGGCCGAAGGTGCCCGAGAGGTCGCGGTAGACGACGAGGTCCTCACCCATGATGCGCACCGGCCTGATCGCGTTCGCCTCCAGGTCGCTCACCGCGGCGACCGGGTGCCAGTAACGGCGCAGGAGCTCGCCCATGGGCGTGCCCGCACCGACCTGGGTCAGCGTCCGGTTCTTTTCCGCGCTCAGCATCGCTCCGCCTTCACTCCACTTTCGCGCCGGAAGCCTTGATGAGCGCCTCCCATCTCGGAAAATCCCTGCGGTAGCTCTCGGCGAACTCTTCGGGCGTGTTGCCGATCGGCAGCTGCCCCATCGCGATCAGGCGCTCCGAGACCTCGGGCATTCTCAGGACTTCCACGATCTCGCGCGAGAGCCGCTCGACGATGGGCCTGGGCGTTCCGGCGGGCAGGTAGGCGCCGCCCCAGACCGGCATCTCGAATCCGGGGAAACCCTGCTCGGCAAAAGTGGCGAGCTCGGGCCAGGCGACGAAGCGCTTCGGGCCGGTGATCGCGAGGGCGCGGATTTTTCCTGCGGCGGCGAGGGGCTTCGCGATCAGGATGCTCACCCAGGCCACGTCCAGAGCGCCGTTCATCACGTCGGTGCTCGCCTGCACCTCGCCCTTGTAGGGGACGTGATTGAGCGGCACGCCGTACTCCTTCTCCAGGATCACGCCGAAGAGGTGCAGCGAGGTGCCCACGCCGATCGAGCCGTAGCTCACCGGCCGCCCGAGCTTCTTCGCCCATTCGACGAAGCCTTTCAGGTCCCGGTAGGGCGCGCTCGCCGGCCCGACAAGGAGCACGTTGCCGGTGCTGATCTGCGTCACCGGCTCGAAGTCCTTCACCGGATCGTAGGGGAGATTCGCGCGCAGCACGCGGTTTCCCACCATCGAGCTCATGATGGTGACGAGGAAGGTGTAGCCGTCGGGCGGCGCTTTCGCCGCTTCGGCCGTGCCGAGCACGGTCGCCGCACCCGGCTTGTTGTCCACTACGACCGGCTGCCCGAGCCGGAGCGAGAGCTTCTCCGCGATGATGCGGCACATGACGTCGATGTTGCCGCCCGCGACCGAAGTCGAGATGAGGCGCACCGGGCGCGAAGGCCACTTGTCCTGGGCGCGGGCGGCGCCGGCGAGCGCGCCGGCGGCGACGGCAAGCAGGAAGCCCCGCGCGATCCGGTGATTCATGGACCCTCCTTTTGCACTATTATTCCCGGCCCGCCGCCCCATGACTACTGTTTACAAAATTCCCCGCTCGGTGCTGGTCGTGATCCACACCCCGGATCTGCAGGTACTGATGATGGAGCGCGCCGCCTGGCAGGGTTTCTGGCAGTCGGTCACGGGCAGCCTCGCGCACGAGTCGGAGCCCCTTCGCGACGCGGCGATCCGCGAGGTGCGCGAGGAGACCGGCCTGGATGCGGCGCGTTACGATCTGCGCGACTGGGGCATCGAGAACCGCTTCGAGATCTTCAAGAAGCACCAGAGCCGCTATGCGCCGGGGGTCACGCACAACCTCGAGCACGTGTTCAGCCTCGCCGTGCCCGAGCCGCTTCCCGTCACGCTCGACCCCGCGGAGCACCTGAGCTGCAAGTGGCTGCCCTGGCGCGAGGCCGCCGCGCTCACGATCTCCTGGACCAACCGCGACGCGATCCTCGCCCTGCCGCAAAGGCAGGGAGTCAGCGCCCCGTAATTCTGCAAAGCTTGCGGCGGAATATGCGGTTGCGTCATGCTGTTGGCATGTTCGTGATCCCGATCCGCGTCGGCTCCGCTCTCATCTTCACGCTCGCCGTCGCGCCGGGCCTTTCGCATGCCGCTGCCGCCGAGGCAATCGAGACCCGGATCGAGCGGCAAGGAGAATACATCACGGTCAACGCATCGGCGCTGATGCAGGTCGATGCGCGAATCGCCTGGGAAGTACTCTCGGACTACGACAATCTCGCCCAATTCATCCCGGACGTGAAGAGCTCGCGCGTCGTGTCGCGCGACGGCAACCGCTTCCTGGTGGAGCAAAAGGGCGAGTTCGGATTCTTCTTCTACCGGCAGCCGGTCGAAGTGATGCTGGAAGTCGTGGAAGAGCCGCGCCGCCGGATCGACGCGCGCCGGATTTCCGGAAACATCCGGGATCTGGAGACCCGCTACGAGCTCAAGGCGTCGGATCCTGGAGTGAAGCTCGACTACGTCGGACGCTTCATACCGGAATTCTCCGTGCCCCCTTTTTTCGGCATGGCGATGGTGCGAAGGATCATCGAGCGCCGCTTCCGCGCCATGGTCGAGGAGATCGTGCGGCGCGACGCGCTCGCGCGCGGCCGGCCGAAGGACTGAGAGGTCCCCCGGACGGTTCGCGCCTGCATCGGGCGGATCAGAACTTGTAGATGCCTTGGAGCCCGAGCGTCTGCAAGGTCTTGGCGGTCGTGCCGTCCGAGTTGATGAAAACGCCCTTGTCGGACCGGTCCCCGCGGACCTCCGCGCGCAGCTCGACGCTGCTGTTCGGCAGGTAGGCCAGGGTGGCGGTTATCTCGTTGTACTTGACGTCGGTATTGGCCGCCTGGTTATTGGGGGCGAAGTGGAAGTTGTTCTTGTCGTCGAACGTCTCCACGCGCGCCGCGACTCGCCACTCCCGGTTGAGGTTGTAGGCGAAGTATCCCGCGAGGCCGTTGTACTTCGCCGCCCCGCCCAGGGGTCTGTCCTGGTTGACGTACAGGATCTCGCCGCCGGCGCTCATGCGGTTGTTGATGGTGTAGCTCGCGACGACGTTGAGGAGGTTGCGCGTGTCCTGGGCGCCCCCGCCGGGCGTTCCCGGCGGCACCGCCGATTCCTTGCCGGAGTAGGCGGTGACGTTGATGGTCAGCGGCTTGATGGGAATGATCGACGCCCCGAGCTCGACAGTCTTGCCCTTGTTCGCGTCGGTGAGCTGGTCCCAGCCGTTGTTCATGCCGCCGTACAGGGTGACGGTGTCGCTCACGGCATAGCCCGCGCGCACGCCGGTGTGCGTGAACGGAATGGCGCCGAAGAGCATCGAGCGCGTGAAGTTCATGTTGCCCGTGCTCGCGATCACCTCCGTTCCGGCGAGCGTCACGAACTTGCCCGCCATCAGGGTGAGGGAGCCGCTCGAGTACTGCCCGTAGGCCTGGGTGAGGTCGAAAGTGTTCGCGGCTACTCCTTCAGGGAAGGAATGGATGAACTGCGCGTCCTTGCCCACCGTGATATTGACCACGCCGCCGAAGCCTCTGCTCGGCTGCTTGGCGACGGTCAGCCCGAACTGGTTCAGCGCGAAGGAGTTGTTCTGCGAGTCGAACACCCGGTTCGAAAACCCGCCGGCTTCGACGTTGCGGTTGGCGTAGGAATAGCCGGCATCGATGTACCCGCTCACGTTGAGGCCGGAAGCATCGAGCACCTGCGAGAGCGTCGGAGCCCTGGCCGCCTGGGCCAGCGCCACCGTGGGAGCCGCGAGCGCGGCGGAGACTGCTGATGCGATGAGAAGCTTCTTCATAGAGCGTCCTTTCGTGGGTGGGAAAAATGCTTCCGCCGGTTTTATTTCGGCTTCAATCCTGCCAGGCTTGCTTGATGCCGGGACGCATCGGACTCTCGCCCGAAACGCCCTCCCCCTACTTGCCTGATCCCGACCAACGTTTACCTGGGTTCGCTCGTGCTGCACTCCTCAAGAATGTGAAAAATTACCGGGGCCGCGACCCCGGAAATCGGCGCAAGGATAGACCAAAAACGGATTTTTTCCAACTACCGTTTTACCGGGGCCGTCTTGGGGCCGAGCGGGGGGCTGTTATGAGGGATGCGACTTCGACCGTTCCGGCCGGCGTGCTACCACCTCAAGGCGCACAGATTCCAACGTGAATTTACACGTCTCCACCTACAACATCCACAAGGGCTTTTCGCAGTTCAACCGCCGCATGATGATCCACGAGTTGCGCGAGCACCTCCAGGTCCTCGGCGCGGACATCATTTTCCTGCAGGAAGTGCAGGGGCTGCACAGCCGCCACGCGTCGCGCTTCGAGGACTGGCCGGACGAGCCGCAATACGAGTTTCTTGCCGACCAGGTGTGGCCGGAATTCGCCTACGGGCGCAACGCCGTCTACGACCACGGCCATCATGGCAACGCCATCCTCAGCCGCTACCCGATCGTGCGCGCGGAAAACGAGGATGTCTCGCACCACGCCCTGGAGCGTCGCGGCATGCTTCACTGCGAGATCGAGCTGCCGAAGGTGGCGCGTCGGCTGCACTGCATCTGCGTGCATCTCGCGCTGCACGAGCGCGGCCGGCGCCACCAGGTCGGCGCGATCATCGAGCGCCTCAATCGCGAGGTGCCCGATGACGCGCCGGTCGTCGTCGCGGGCGACTTCAACGACTGGCGCAATCGCGCCGGCAAGCGCCTCGAGGAGGACCTGGGGCTGGAGGAGGCCTGCCGCGACCATCGCGGCAAGCCGGTGCGCACCTTCCCGAGCGCCTTCCCGATGCTGCGTCTGGACCGCATCTACGTGCGCGGATTCCGCGTGCGCCACACGCATGTGCACCACGGCCCGATATGGCGGCGCCTGTCCGACCACGCCGCCCTTTCCGCGCATCTGCAGCTCGAGTAGGTCGCCCGCATGGCGGTCGAGTTCCTGCCCGGAAACCGGCTGACGCTGCTGCGTTCGGGCGTGGAGTATTTCCCCGCGCTCGAAGCCGCGATCCAAGGGGCGCGGCGCGAGATCTTCGTCGAGACCTACATCTACGCCGGCGACGCCACCGGGGAACGCATTACGAAGGCCCTGTGCGATGCCGCGCGGCGCGGGGCGGCGGTCCATGTGCTCGTGGACGGCTTCGGCTCGAGGGACATGCCGGCGGAGTTCGCCCGCGAGCTGCGCGACGCGGGCGCGCGCCTGCTGGTGTTCCGCCCGGAGGTGTGGCGCTTCCCCTTCCGGCGGGACCGGCTGCGGCGCATGCACCGGAAGATCGCGGTGGCGGACGGGCGCGTCGCCTTCGTCGGCGGAATCAACATCATCGACGACATGGACACGCCGCGGCAGGTCCCGCCCCGCTACGACTACGCCGTGAGGATCGAGGGGCCGCTGCTCGCGGGGATCCAGGACTCCGCCGTGCGCCTGTGGAACCGCATCGCGCTGGCGAGGCTCGAGCACGCCTGGCGCGTCAGCCACCCGGTCCCGCCCCACGTGGCGCGCGCGGGAAGCCAGCGCGCGGCGCTCGCCGTGCGCGACAACCTCCGCCACCGCCGCGACATCGAGGAAGCCTATCTGGCGGCGATCGGGTCCGCGCAGGAGGAGATCATCATCGCGAGCGCCTATTTCTTCCCCGGGAGGCGCTTCCGCCGCGCGCTCGTCGGCGCCGCAGCGCGCAGAGTTCGCGTGGTGGTGCTGCTGCAGGGGCGCGTTGAGTACGTGCTGCTCTATTACGCCTCGCGGGCCCTCTACGGAACGCTGCTCGAGGCGGGCGTCGAGATCTACGAGTACCAAAAGAGCTTCATGCACGCCAAAGTCGCGGTGATCGACGGCCACTGGGCGACGGTGGGCTCCTCCAACATCGATCCGTTCAGCCTGCTGCTCGCGCGCGAGGCGAACCTGGTGGTCGAGGACCGGCGTTTCGCCGCCGCGCTGCGCGGGCGGCTCCGCGCCGACATCGAGCACGGCGCCCGCGTGGTGGCGAAGACCCGCTGGTTCAGGCAGCCCCTGTGGAAGCGCATCCCGAACTGGATCGGTTACGGGGTGGCGCGCTTCGCGATCGGGATGTTCGGCTTCGGCGGGCGGTTTTGACGGGCCCGCTTTGACGAGCTATTTGCGGCGCGGGTAGAGTAATAGGAGCGCAGCCGTTCGGCTCGCCCGGGAGGAGGGAAGTCCGCATGCCCAAGTATTCGACGGAATCCATTCGTACTGTAGCGCTGGTGGGCCACACCGGCGCGGGCAAAACCACGCTCGCAGAGGCTCTGCTCGTCAAGGCCGGAGCGATCACCTCGGCCGGCAGCGTCGAGAAGGGCAACACCGTCTGCGATTTCGATCCGCTGGAAAAGGAGTACAAGCACTCGCTCAACTCGGCGCTCGTCAACTTCGCGTGGAAGAACGTCCACATCCACCTGATCGACACGCCCGGGTCGCCGGACTTCATGGGGCAGGCGATCGGGGCCCTGGCCGCGGTCGAGACGGCGGTGATCGTGGTGAATGCCGAGACCGGAATCCAGCTCGCCACCGACCGCATGCTCAAGTGGGCGGCGAAGCGGAACCTGTGCCGCATGATCGTGATCAACCGCATCGACGCGGAAAACGCCGATCTCGAGGGGATGCTCGCCAGAATCCAGCAGGCGGTCGGCAAGGAATGCCTGCCGATCAACCTCCCCGCGGAGGGCGGGAAGGACGTGGTGGACTGCTTCTTCAATCCCGACGGCGAGGCGGATTTTTCTTCCGTCAAGGAAGCGCACGCTGCGCTCGTCGACCAGGTCGTCGAAGTCGACGACGCGCTGATGGAGAAGTACCTCGAGCAGGGCGAGGTGAGCCCCGAGCAGCTGCACGCTCCCTTCGAAAAGGCGCTGCGCGAGGGGCACCTGATCCCGGTGTGCTTCGCTTCGGCCAGGAACGGCGCGGGGGTCACCGCGCTGCTCGACATGTTCGCGAATCTCGCTCCGAACGCGACCGAGGGCAACGCGCCGCCGTTCCTGAAGGGCGAAGGCGCGGAAGCGCAGGAGTTCTACGCCGTGCCGGGGGCCAAGGCGCATGTGCTCGCGCACGTGTTCAAGGTGATCGTCGATCCCTTCGTCGGCAAGGTGGGGATCTTCCGGGTGCACCAGGGAACGATCACTCCGAACACGCAGCTCTTCGTCGGCGACGGCCGGCGCCCCTTCAAGGTCGGGCACCTGTTTACGATACAGGGCAAGGACTACGTCGAGACCGACGCGCTCGTTCCGGGGGACATCGGCGCCGTGACCAAGGTCGAGGAGATCGAGTTCGACTGCGTGCTGCACGATTCGCACGACGAGGACCATATCCACCTGCGCCCGCTCGAATTTCCCACGCCGATGCACGGCATCGCCGTCGAGACCAAGAAGAAGGGCGACGAGCAGCGCCTCTTCGAAGTGCTCCACAAGCTCGAGATGGAGGACCCCTGCTTCAGGCTCGAGCGCCACGCGACCACCAACGAGACGGTGATCCGGGGCCTGGGCGACCTGCACATGCGCGCCAAGCTCGACAAGATGCTGCAGCAGTACAAAATGGAGCTCTCGACCAAGCCGCCCAAGATCCCGTACCGCGAGACCATCACGCGCCTCGCCGAAGGCCATTGCCGCCACAAGAAGCAGACGGGAGGCGCGGGACAGTTCGGCGAGGTGTTCCTGCGCGTCGAGCCCCTTCCCCGCGGCAAGGGCTACGAGTTCGTCGACAAGGTGAAAGGCGGCGTGATTCCGAACGTGTTCATTCCCGCGGTGGAGAAGGGCGTGAGGATGGCCCTGGATTCGGGCGTGATCGCGGGCTACCCGGTGCACGATATCCGCGTGACCGTGTACGACGGCAAGCACCACGCGGTCGACTCGAAGGAAGTCGCGTTCGTGTCGGCGGGGAGGAAGGCCATCATCGACGCTTTTTCCAAGGCGGGAGCGATCGTCCTCGAGCCCATCGTCAACATCGAAATCGCCGCTCCCGACAAATTCATGGGCGACCTGGCCTCGGACCTGTCGGGAAAGCGCGGGCAGGTGACCGGCACCGACAACGCGGGCGGCGAGCTCACCACCGTCAAGGGAATGGTGCCGCTATCGGAGCTTTCCGACTACCAGACGCGGTTGAAATCGGTGACGGGCGGGCAGGGATCGTATTCCATCGATTTCTCTCACTACGCGCCCGTGCCGCCGCACACCCAGGCGCAACTCGTGAGCAAGCACAAGCTGCCGGTGGAGGAGGAGCAGTAGGAAAGAGCGTTTGAATCAAGGAGATGACCCTGCCGTTGCGGCATATGCAAAAGTCACGATTGCGAACCTGCAATGCAATGCATTGATCCAGAAGACGGTACCGCAATCGTAGTCAGATTACGATTGTGCTCAACCGCACTCTTGCGGCCTATTGGAAGTTAGGCGATGACTTCAGCCACCCCGCGGATTCGAGCGCTCATAGGTGACGGACGCCCGCTCTTACAGTTTTCGCTAGGTCTGGCTGCAGCGGTAACGGTCCTCATGTTCCTGGCCGCATTCGCGTTCCGGGGCTTCGGTGGTGAATGGCTCGGCTTCATTGTGGTGCTCTACCTCCTTGACGGCTTTTTCTTGGCGGCGGCCGGCGCACTATTTGGCCTGCTTTTCGTTGCCGTTCCTCCTTACTCCAGGCGCTTGCTTGCCATGGGTCTAGGTGCGGTAGTTTGGAATGCGGCACTAATGGCCCTGCGCATCTATTGGTTCATGCCGCCATGAGTTACCTGTCATCGCCTAACAGCGCGTTGTTGATCGACGCCTTTACCTCGCCGCTGCGCGCTCAGCGCAGCGCGGCAAAACGCGGACGCTAGACGGCAGGATCCCTGTGACAATCACCCGCGTCGCTTCCTGCTCGTGTGGCCAATTGAGCGCTACCGTGGTTGGCGAACCTCTGCGCGTTTCCATCTGCCATTGCCTAGCGTGCCAGCGGCGAACAGGTAGTGTCTTTGGCGCTCAAGCTCGCTTCTCTGCCAACGCGGTCACGACTTCGGGCGACTCCCGCACCTACGTCCGCGTCGGAGACTCTGGAGGCAGGATCGAGTTCAAATTCTGCCCCAGTTGCGGTTCGACAGTGTTCTACACGCTCGCCAGTAGTCCTGAGCACATCGCCATCCCTGTGGGAGCTTTTGCGGAGCCCGGGTTTCCCGCTCCGGCGCGTTCGGTCTACGAAGAGCGAATGCACCGTTGGGTAGCGGTCCCGCGGGATGTTGAGCACTTCCCATGAAGTTTAGGTACCTGCCGCCTAACCGCCCGGCCCACCGCGGACGCGCACGTGAACGCCGCCGTTTGGACACACCGCCGGGTGCGCGCCGGTGGCCGGGAACGTGAGGCACCGTGCAAATCGTGTCCCCGGCAAGCTCATACGATGCCAGATGGCTTTCGCTTCGCGTGCAACTTTGGCCCCACCCCGAGATGGAACACATTCGCGAGATGGGTGATGCCTTAGCGCGTGGCCACTTCGTACGCCTGGCTCTCTCGCCGGGCGATTCGGCGGCGGGCTTCGTTGAAGCGTCCAAGCGAGTCGACTACGTCAACGGTACGAGTAGCTCGCCGGTGGCGTTTCTCGAAGGGTTATTTGTCAGGCCCACAATGCGGCACAAGGGCATAGGCCGGGCGCTTGTCGCAGAGGTCGAGCGTTGGGCACTGTCAGAGGGGTGCACCGAGCTTGCGTCGGACTCACTCCTCGAAAACGTAGCGGCTCATGCGGCGCATCGAGCACTTGGTTTTGAGGAGACGGAACGAGTCGTGTATTTTCGTCGGAAGGTACATGGTGCCTAACAGCGCGCCCCACCCGGAGCCTCTGGAGCGCTCCTTGTGGCATTCTTCATCCCGTCGGGCCGGTGGCCGCGGACGTCCTCGGGTTCGCGGGGTGCGCGTCTCGAGCCGTAGCGACTACGCAACCTGACCCTTCTTTCTGGAACTTCTAGGATGAGAACATGAAAAAGTCGGGCGCGAACCAAGGCCAGTCGGCGTCGGAGCTCATCTCGAAAAGAATCGGCGAACTCGGGGACCGGCGCGGGAAAACCCTCAGCAGAATGCGCAAGCTCATCAAGGAGGCAGACCCGGACGTCGTCGAGGAGTGGAAGTG
>CAYQVE010000029.1:0-20051 GCA_964420785.1 uncultured Enterobacteriaceae bacterium
GTTTCGACGCGCATACCAAAACCACTGCTTTCGTTCGCCGTCGCAGCGGCAATGAGGTCCGGAGTTGGGGTAACGACGCTTCAAGCCGGGCAATGGCAGGCGCCAGCACCTACCCATGGAGCAATTCAAGCTCGCCACCCGGGTCAACGTCACCCACGTTCCCTACAAGGGGGCGGCAGAAGCCACTAGGGATCTCGCCGGGGGATATGTCGACGCCATGATCCTTCCGGTGCACACGGTCGCGCCGCTGGTGCATGCGGGCAAGGTTCGGCTCCTCGCCGTACTGAACGACGAACGCTCCCCCGTATTTCCTGCAGTCCCGACCTTGAAGGAAGTGGGTTACCCCGAGGTCGAGTCCAGCGTCTGGTACGGTCTGATGGCGCCGGCCTCGACCCCCGCGGATGTCGTGCGCAGGCTCAACGGCGAAATCAGCGCCATTCTCGCGCTGGCGGAGGTGAAGGAAATCCTGGCCAAGCAGGGGCTGTCCGCCGCCGGCGGAGAGCCGGAACGCCTGTCCACGCTGGTGCGGACCGAGCTTGAGCGCTGGAGGCGCGTCATCGCAGAGGCAGGGATCCGCGCCGACTGAGGAAGGAAGCCCATGAACGATCCCGCCCCCATCAAGATCTGGAACGACTACGATAGCCCGCACCGGGACTTGCGGGAATTTCTTTCCCGCATCGAACGCGCGGGCGAGCTGCTGAGGGTTCCCGGCGCTCACTGGAATCTGGAAATGGGCACGCTCGCCGAGGCCGTGAACGAGCGGCCCGACGCGCCGGCGGTGCTGTTCGAGGACGTGCCGGAGTACCCGCCCGGTTTTCGGGTGCTGTCCGGATCGACCAATTCGATGCGGCGCCTCGCGATCACGCTGGGCTTTCCGGTCCCGGCTCATCCGCTCGACGTCGTGCGCGCGTACCGCAACCGCATGAAGACGCACCGGCCCGTTCCGCCGCGGGTCGTGCGGGACGGCCCAGTTCGCGAAAACATCGTGCGCGATGAGCAGGTTGACGTCCTCAAGTTTCCGGTACCGTTCCTTCACGAACTGGACGGCGGCCGCTATATCGGCACCGACGATCTCGTCATCATGCGCGATCCCGAGGAAAACTGGATCAACTGCGGCACATATCGCGTGATGGTGCACGACGCGAAGCGCCTCGGTGTCTGGATGTCCCCGGGGAAGCACGGCCGCCAGATCCGCGAGAAGTATTTCAATCAAGGGAAGACCTGCCCGGTCCTCGTGTCCTGCGGCCACGATCCTTTGCTATTTCTCGCCGGGGGAAACGAGCTGCGGTACGGACTTTCAGAATACGACTACGCGGGCGGGCACCGCGGTGAACCGTTCGAAGTGATCGAAAGCGAGCTCCACGGCCTGCCCCTGCCCGCGCACGCGGAGATCGTTCTCGAGGGCGAGATGGTCCCTGGCGATATCGCTCCGGAGGGACCGTTCGGCGAGTTCACCGGCTACTACGCCGGCGGGCAGAGCGAGCAGCCGGTGATCAGGGTGCAGCGCATCTATCACCGCAACGACCCGATACTGACGATGGCCACGCCGATGCGCCCGCCGTCGGATTTCTCCTACAGCAAGTGCGTGATGAAGGCCGGGATGATCTGGGACGAAGTCGAGCGCGCCGGCGTCGGCGGCGTGAAAGGGGTGTGGTGCCACGAAGCGGGCGGCGCGCGCATGTTCAACGTGATCGCCATCAAGCAGGCGTACGCCGGACATGCCAAGCAGGCCGCGCTGGCGGCGGCGAGCTGCCAATCGGGTTCCTATCTCGGCCGGTTCATCGTCGCGGTCGACGACGACATCGATCCGACGAATTTGTTCGACGTGCTCTGGGCGATGTGCACGCGCTGCGATCCGGCGGAGGACATCGACATCATCCGAAAGATGTGGAGCGGCCCCCTCGATCCGCGCATTCCGCGCGGCACGACCTGGAACTCGCGCGCAGTGATCGACGCATGTCGCCCCTTCGAGATGCTCAAGGATTTTCCCCCGGTGGCGCGTGCCAGCCCCGAACTACGCCGGAGCACTGAGGCGAAGTTCCGCGACATCCTGTCAAAACTCTAGGTGCACGACCTGGGGAACCGGTCTCTACGGTATAATTCCGCCCGCTGATCGACGGTGGCCGTAGCTCAGCTGGTAGAGTCCCGGATTGTGATTCCGGTTGTCGTGGGTTCGAATCCCATCGGCCACCCCAAGTTGCCTGTTCCGTGCCGCCGCCTCTCACGCCGCCCGCGAAAAACAAGCGCCCTAGGCAGAGACTCTCCTTGCGACGTCGGACTCAGTCCTGAGCAGCGCGGTGATGCTGCCCCGCGGTACGGGCTTGCTGAACAGGTAGCCCTGCATCTCGTCGCAGCGCGCAAGCCGCAGGAAATTTGCCTGATCTTCGGCATCGACGCCCTCGGCGACGACCTTCAGCCGCAGCGCCCGGGCGAGCGAGATCATGGTCGAGACGAGCGTCATGGTGTCGGGTTCCTTGAGCATCGTGATGATGAAGGACCGGTCGATCTTGAGCGACTGCACCGGGAGCTTGGCGAGATAGCCGAGCGACGAATATCCCGTGCCGAAGTCGTCGATCGACACGCTCACGCCCAGCTCGCGCAGTGCTTTCAACTTCTCGATGTTGGCCGTGACCTCCTCCATGAGGAGGCTCTCGGTGATCTCCAGGTCGAGCCCGTGCGGCGCCGCGCCGCGCTTGATCGCCGCCTCGACGATCCTGACGAAATTCGGTCTGCGAAGCTGGATCGCGGAGACGTTCACCGCAACGCGCGGGGCGACTATTCCCTGCTGCAGCCAGTGCGCGTGGTCGCGCACGGCCTGCTCCAGCGCCCATCCGCCGACTTCGAGGATGAGACCCGTTTCCTCCAGAAGCGGGATGAACTCGAGCGGCTGCACGAGACCGCGCTCAGGACTCATCCAGCGGATCAGGGCCTCGACGCCGATCACGCGCCGGGAGCCGGTCTCGACCTTCGGCTGGTAATGCAGGACGAACTCCTGCCTTTCGAGTGCCTGGCGCAGCTTGTTCTCCAGGGAAAGCCGCTCCGCGATCCGCTCGGTGAGCTGGTGGGTGTAGAAGAGGTAGCGCTCGTTCGTTTCCTTTGCCTTCTTGAGCGCGGCCTCCGCGTTCTTGAAGAGGGTGTCGGCGTCGGCTCCGTCGTTCGGGAACACTGAAAGTCCGACCTTGGCAGAGATCCGCAGCTCGGCCTCGCCCACGCGGAACGGCGTGCCGAAGCACTGAGCGAGCCGCTGCTCGGTAAGCCGTGCGACGTCGTCCTCGCGGTCGATGCGGGCGAGCACCACGGCAAAGCGGTCGGCCGCCACACGGGCGATCTCGCTCGGGTCCTTCACGTATTCGGAAATCCGGCGCGCAATCTGCTTGAGCAGCTCGTCGCCCGCCGGCCGGCCGAGCGAATCGTTGATGGTCTTGAACCGATCCACGTCAACGAGCCCGAGGGCGAGCTTGTGCCCGGCCCCGCGTGCCGCGTCCACGAAGCGCGCGAGGCGCTCGCGAAACAGCGTCGCGTTCGCGAGCCCGGTGAGCGGATCGTAGTAGGCAAGGTAGTTGAGCCGTTCGGCCTTCTCGATGTGCTCGAGCGCGAAGGCGATGTCGCCGGCAAGCTCGAGCAGCAGCCGCATTTCGTCTTCGGAGTCGAAAAACCCGGGCGAATCCGCGTACAGGGCGAGTACCCCCGCGGGCTCCTCCGCCACGAGCAAGGGCAGGATGGCGAGCGAGCGAAGGCCGCGCTCGAGCGTCTCTTTTCGGGGCGTGACCCGCGGGTCCACGATCAGGTCGTCGACGATCATCGCCTTGCGTTCCTTGACCGCGCGCCCGGCGAGGCCGTATTCCCCGGGCGCGCTCTCGTCGAGCCCGAGCGGTATCATTCCGATGTAGTCCTCGCCCACTCCCTCCCAGGCCATGGGCTTCACCCGCTTCGCTTTTGCGTCCACGAGGCCGAGCCATGCGAGTCGGAATCCCCCGGCGCGGACCACGATCCGGCAGGCCTCGCGAAGCAGCTCTTCGCGTTCACGCACGCGCACAATGGTCGAGTTGATTCCGCTCAGCACGGCGTAAATCCGGTTGAGACGAGCGATGTGCCTTTGCTGCTCCTGGCGTGCGAGGAACTGCCCGATCTGGCTGCCGATCACGTGCATGGCGCGCAGCAGCCGATCTTCCGGCTCCCGGACTTCACGGCTGTTGAAGGCCAGCACGCCGATCGTCTTGCCCTCGGCACTCACGGGAAAAACGAAGGCGCCGCGCACGCCCTCGTCGCGGGCAAGCCCGGCCTGCGCGACTCGCGCGTCGCGGGTGATGTCGGCGATCCAGAGAGGCTGTCCCGACTGCCACGCCATGCCCGCCAGGCCGACGCCCGGCGCGTAGCTGATGTCGCGCGATTTCTCGATAAACCGCTCGATGCCGGAGGCGGCGACGCTCCAGGCCTCGCTGAACCGCAGCACCCCGGCCTTTTCGTCCGCGCGGAAGTACCGGCCGACGTCCCAGCCTTCGGTTTCGCATATCGCGCGCATGATCGCCTTCAGCCCGATCGAGGCGTTGTCGGCGACCGCGATGTGCCGCACCACGGTGTGCTCGAGCGCGAGCAGCTGCTCTTCGCGCCTGCGCTCGGCGCGGGCGGCCGCCTCGCTCACCGCCCGCTCTATCGTGGGCGGCAGGCGCACGAGGTTGTTCTTGAGGACATAGTCGGTCGCGCCGTTCTTCAGCGCCCGGATGGCGTAGTCCTCACCGAGGGTTCCGGAGACGAAGATGAAGGGCACTTCGGGGACGATCTCGCACGCGATCCTGAGCGCGCTCATGCCGTTGAATTGCGGCATGCTGAAGTCGGAGAGGATGACATGAGGGCGGAATTCGCCGACTTCGCGCCGGAAGTCTTCCTCGCGCTCCACGCGGCGCGTGCGCACGGCAAGGCCGGCGCGCTTGAGCTCGCGCTCGGCGAGCTCGGCGTCGCTCTCGACGTCTTCCACCATGACGATTCGGAGTTCCTGGCCCATAGGCTCTCCTTGAGCTTGATGAACCTCCCGACTTCTTCGAGTCTTTAGTCCACGAATCGACCATAGGGTAACAGTGTAAGAACAGCAAGCTTTTCGTGGTGTTATCCGCCGGAAATTCGCGCTTTTTCTTCGAAATCGGAGTTTGCTGTCAGGAAAACCCGACGGGGAATGTAGCGAAAACTCTACAACGTCGCCAACCGAGATGGAACGAAGCAAGTCAGCGGCGAAGCCGGCCTGCGGCGTCGGATGCCTCTTCAGTGACGCTGGTATTGCGTCGCGCCGAATAGGATCTCGCGAGCTTTGGGATCGTACTGACCTGGAGGCGTCGTCTGCGCTTCGGCCAGCACCTTCAGGGCGCGCTGCACGGCGGGCCGCGCCGCGATCCCGTCGAACCATTTTTTTACCTTCGGGAATTCTTCCCACGTGATTCCGTTTCGCTCGCTCGCCCGGAGCCACGGAAAAATCGCGATATCCGCGATGGAGTACTCCGAGCCGGCGAAGTACGACGCCTCCGAAAGCCGCTTCTCCATCACCCCGTGCAGGCGCCTGACCTCGTTCGTATAGCGGTTCACGGCGTACTCGATGCGTTCGGGCACGGCGTTGCTCTGGAAATGGCCCGCTTGCCCCATCATCGGGCCGACCGAACCCATCTGGAACATCAGCCACTGCAGCGCGACGTACTTTCCGCGATCGTCGCGCGGCAGGAGCTTGCCTGTCTTGCCGGCAAGGTAGACCAGGATCGCTCCCGACTCGAATACTGCGATCGGCCCTCCGTCCGGCCCGTTGCGGTCCACGATAGCGGGGATCTTGTTGTTCGGGCTGATTCTTAGGAACTCAGGTTTGAACTGCTCTCCGGTGCGGATGTTCACCGGCCGGACCTCGTACTCGAGCCCGGTCTCCTCGAGCATGATGTGGATCTTGTGCCCATTCGGCGTGGGCCAAGTATGGACTTCGATCATCGGGAACTTCCTTTCGTTTGCAGGGTTGTCTCGGAAAAACTGGCGCGCCCGGCGGGAGTCGAACCCACAACCCCCAGCTTAGAAGGCTGGTGCTCTATCCAGTTTGAGCTACGGGCACGGGCAAAAACGCACTGCGGCCGCCTCAGCGGCGGCCAAAGAATCTGGTCGGGGTGGAGAGATTTGAACTCCCGACATCTTGCTCCCAAAGCAAGCGCGCTACCAGGCTGCGCTACACCCCGCGGGTGTCGCATCTTACGCCTTCGTCCCTGGCACGGTCAACGCTGAAGGACCGGCAAATTCCCGGCGAAAGTGACTTGCCCGCTCTGTTGATTTCTGGTATCAAATTGCCTTCGTTTCTTTGCTTCGCGCGGAGACTGCGACTTGGATCTGCTCCACAAATCCTTCCCGCCCTACGTGCCAAAAAAGGGTGAGGAGTATATGAATCCGAGGCAGCACGCGCATTTCAGGAAAGTCCTCGAGGCGCTGAAGGTGGAGCTATCGCAGGATATCGATAGAACCGTCCACGCGATGCAGGACGACGCAACCGTGTTTGCCGATCCTAACGACCGCGCCAGCCAGGAATCCGATATCGCCCTAGAGCTGCGTAACCGCGACCGCGAGCGCAAGCTCATCAAGAAGATCAACGAAACGATCGCGCGCATCGACAAGGACGACTACGGCTACTGCGAGAACTGCGGCATCGAGATCGGCCTGAAGAGGCTGGAGGCCCGGCCTACTGCGACCTTGTGCATCGACTGCAAGACGCTCGACGAGCTAAGAGAGAAGCAGGTGGCAAAGTGACCGGCTGATTATCCTGGACTCCCGCCCGCGTGGGAGTCACGAAAAAATGGCGCCTGCGGCGCCATTTTCATCTTGCCTCGTCGAATCAGGATTGCGCCGCGGCGGCCTCCTTGACCGCTTTCATGCTGAGGCGCACCCGACCCTTCTCGTCGGCCTCGAGCACCTTGACTTTCACCTGCTGGCCCTCTTTGAGATAGTCGGAGACGTTGTTGACGCGCTCGTGGCTGATCTGCGAAATGTGCAGGAGTCCGTCCTTGCCCGGCAGAAGTTGCACGATCGCGCCGAAATCGAGCAGCTTCAGCACCGTGCCGTCGTAGACCCTGCCCACTTCGACGTCAGCCGTGATGTCCTCGATGCGTTTCTTCGCGGCGAGGCCGCCCTCGGAGTTGACACAGGCGATCGAGACGGTACCGTCGTCGGAGATCTCGATTGTGGTTCCCGTTTCCTCCTGCAGGCCGCGGATCACCACTCCGCCCTTGCCGATCACGTCGCGGATCTTCTCCGGATTGATCTTGATCTTGATAATGCGCGGGGCGTAGCTCGAAATCTCGGCACGAGATCCCTCCAGCGCCTCCTTCATGATGCCGAGGATGTGCATGCGGCCCTCGCGCGCCTGGGCGAGCGCGACCTGCATGATCTCCTTGGTAATACCCTCGATCTTGATGTCCATCTGCAGGGCAGTGACACCGCGGTCGGTGCCCGCCACCTTGAAATCCATGTCGCCGAGGTGGTCCTCGTCACCCAGGATATCGGTGAGAACTGAGAAGCGCTTTCCTTCCTTGATGAGCCCCATGGCGATGCCCGCGACGTGCGCCTTCATCGGCACACCCGCGTCCATGAGCGCGAGGCTGCCGCCGCAAACAGAGGCCATCGAGGACGAGCCGTTTGACTCGGTGATCTCGGACACGACGCGCATGGAATACGCGAATTCTTCGGCTGCCGGCAAAACCGCCGCGAGCGCGCGCTTCGCGAGCCGGCCATGGCCTATCTCGCGTCGCTTTGGCGAGCCCATGCGGCCTGTCTCGCCGGTTGCGTAAGGCGGCATGTTGTAGTGGAGCATGAAGCGCTCCTTGTACTCGCCCATCAACGCGTCGATGATCTGTTCATCGCGCCCGGTCCCGAGGGTCGCCACGACCAGTGCCTGCGTTTCGCCGCGGGTGAAGAGCGCCGAGCCGTGCGTGCGGGGCAGCACACCCACGCGAACGCTGATGGGCCGAACGGTGCGCGTGTCGCGACCGTCGATGCGGGGCTCGCCGTCCAGGATCTGATTGCGGACGATTCTCGATTCGAGCTCGAAGCATATTTCCTTCACCGCGTTCGCATCGGGCCCGCCTTCCTTGCCTACGCCGACCTCGTCGAATACGCGCTTCCAGATGCCGTCTATCGCCTCGGACCGGGCCTGTTTCTGGCGCAACGCGAACGCAGCCCGCAGCTCGCTCTCGGCCAGCTCCTTGATGCGGCTTACGAGCGTCGGGTCTCTCTCTTCGGGTTTCCACTCCCAGGCGGGCCTTGCGGCCTGGTCGGACAAGTCGTGGATCGCCTGGATAGCAGCTTTCATTTGCTCGTGGCCGAAAACAATCGAGCCGAGCATCACGTCCTCTGGAAGCTCGTGCGCCTCCGATTCCACCATCAGCACGGCGTGCTCGGTGCCCGCCACCACGAGGTTGAGCTGGCTTTCCTTGAGCTGAGTCGCAGTAGGGTTGAGTACGTATTCGCCGTTGATGCGGCCGACGCGCGCGGCTCCGATCGGACCGTTGAACGGAATCCCGGATATGGTGAGCGCCGCAGAGACCCCGATCAATGCCGGAATGTCCGGATCGATTTCTGGATTGCACGACAGCACCTGCGCAACCACCTGCACTTCGTTGTAGAACCCGTCGGGAAACAGCGGGCGGATGGGCCGGTCGATCAGCCGGGAGGTCAGCGTTTCTTTTTCCGAAGGCCTGCCCTCGCGCTTGAAAAACCCCCCGGGGATCTTGCCCGCGGCGTAGGTCTTTTCCACGTAGTCACACGTGAGCGGCAGGAAATCCTGTCCTGCTTTGGCCTGCCTCGCTCCGACCACGGTGCACAGCACCACTGTGTCGTCCATGCTTACGACGACTGCTCCGTGCGCCTGGCGCGCCATTTCGCCGGTTTCCAGCGTCACTTGGTGCGCGCCGTAGGTGAATGTCGTCCTGATGGGGGTTAGCCGCATGGTTTTCTCGATCGGTTGACGGAACTCGGGCGCAGTGCCCGGTCATTCTGGTGAGGCCGGTGCCCACGCGGGGCCGCCGGACCATATCTCGGAATCAAGACGCCCATCGCGATCCCATGGGCGTCGAGGATTTACTTGCGCAGGCCAAGTTGCTCGATCAGCTCGTGATATTTCCCGTCGTTCTTTCGCTTGAGGTAATCGAGTATCTTGCGGCGCTGGCTCACCATCTTCAGCAACCCGCGCCGCGAATGGTGGTCCTTGACGTGTGTCTTGAAGTGATCGGTCAGCCCGTTTATCCGTGCTGTGAGCAAGGCGATCTGCACTTCCGGGGAACCCGTATCGCCCGCCGCGCGCTGGTGCTGCCGGACGATTTGCGCCTTTTCCGTAACGCTGACCCGCATGCTCTGGCTCTATTATCTGTTTGCGAAAGGCCGGCATTTTACCTTGAAATCAGCGCCTTCTACAAGCAGTTTTGAGCCGGAAAGCGTTTCAAGACAGCGCGAGTAGTCGCTTCGGTTGCAAGGTCCCGTTCGCGTCCACTTGCCCCGTGCCCAGGAATTTGGCGTCCTCGCCGAAGACGGCCATGCTGCCACTTGCAGAATCGACTGATATCGTCCGCCCTTGCCGGAACTGCTCCGCAAGGGGGGCGTCGAGCGTCAGGCGCGGCCAGGATTGGAGCAAGGCTTCCAGAGGCAGGAGCCGCTCGCGTCGTTCCGCAGGCGCAATCGCTTCGAGCGCGTCCAGCGCCATCGACTGCCCCAATGCGAACGGGCCCACGGCGGTGCGCCCCAGCGCGGCGAGATGTGCGCCGCAGCCCAGCTCCGCGCCGATATCCTCGGCAAGCGCCCGAATGTAAGTGCCCTTGCTGCACTCGACGAGCAAGCCGACCGTATTCCCTTCGAAACTTTCCAACTCGAGCCGATGGATCGCGACTCGCCGCGTGGCGCGTGGAACCTGTTCGCCGCGGCGCGCGTAAGCGTACAAGGGCCGGCCGCGATGCTTGATCGCAGCATACAGGGGCGGCATCTGCTCGATCGCGCCTCGATAGCGTTCCAATGCAGCGAGCAAGGCATCGCGGGTCACTTTGACTTCGGTGCGCGAAACCACCGGACCCTCGGCGTCGCCGGTCTCGGTGCGCTCGCCAAGCTTCAACAGCGCTCGATAGCTCTTGTCTGCATCGAGTATCCCGCCGGAAAACTTGGTCGCCTCGCCCACTGCAATGACGAGCAAGCCGCTCGCCAAGGGGTCGAGCGTTCCCGTATGCCCTGCACGCGCCGCCCCGAGCAGGCGTTTCGCTCTTTGCAATACTGCATTCGAGCTTGGCCCTACCGGTTTGTCGACGAGCAGCACTCCGTTGACAGCCGTGTGCCTATTTCCCACGGACTTCAATCCGCTTTCTTTCCGGTGACTGCAGCATCGATCAGCTGCGAGAGACGCATGCCTCGCTCGACCGAAACGTCGTGCTTGAAGCGTATTTGCGGGGTCACGCGGAGTCTCAGGCGCTTTCCGAGCTGTGCCCGCAGGAATCCCGCTGCGCGATCCAAACCCGCCTCGACCGTCGTCAAGGATTCCGCATCCGCCAAAGTCGTGAAGAAAACCTTCGCATAGGCAAGGTCGGGGGAAACCTCGACCCCGGTGAGCGTAATCATGCCGACGCGCGGGTCCTTGAGTTCGGCGCGCAACAATACCGACAACTCACGCTGGATCTGATCGGCGACGCGGCGCAGGCGTTGCTGGTTGGCCATTAGTCGTCCCGTTCAGCCCGGATAAGGAGTGAAGAACCCTCGTCGCGCCGAGCGCTCCTTGGGGCGACGCGAACGTCAAAGTGTCCGCGCGACTTCCTGGACTTCGTAGATTTCGAACTGGTCGCCGACCTTGAGGTCGTTGAAGTTCTTCACGGACACGCCGCATTCGAAACCGGCTTTCACTTCCCGCACGTCGTCCTTGAAGCGCTTGAGCGAATCGAGCTCGCCCGTATGGACGACCACGTTGTCGCGCAGAACGCGCAGCGACGCGTTGCGACGAACGAGGCCCTCGAGCACCATGCATCCCGCCACGGCTCCGACCTTGGAGATCTTGAATACCTGGCGAACGTCGACCAGTCCGAGTATGTTCTCCTTTTTCTCCGGCGCGAGCATGCCCGAGAGCGCCGCCTTCACTTCGTCGACGGCGTCGTAGATGATGTTGTAGTAGCGTACGTCCACCCCCGAGGCCTCGGCCGCCTTGCGCGCAGCCGTGTCGGCGCGGGTATTGAAGCCGATGATCACGGCCTTGGACGCGAGCGCAAGGTTCACGTCGGACTCGGTGATCGCGCCCACCGCGCTGTGCACCACATTGACCTTGACCTCGTCGGTCGAAAGGCGGCTGAGCGCATGGACGAGCGCCTCCTGCGAGCCCTGCACGTCGGCCTTAATGAGGAGCGCGAGCACCCTCGCTTCGCCTTCGCCCATGTGCTCGAACAGGTTTTCCAGTTTGGCGGCCTGTTTCCTCGCGAGCTTTACGTCGCGGAATTTGCCTTGACGGAACAGCGCGATCTCCCGCGCCTTGCGTTCGTCGCCGAGCGCCATGACGTCCTCGCCCGCCGCGGGCACGTCCGAGAGGCCCTGGATCTCGACCGGAATCGACGGACCAGCCTCGTGAACCGCGCTTCCGCTCTCATCGAGCATGGCGCGAACCCGGCCGAAGCTGCTCCCGGCCAGCACGATGTCGCCGCGCCGCAGCGTTCCGGATTGAACCAGCACCGTGGCCACCGGCCCGCGGCCCTTGTCGAGGCGTGCCTCGATCACCAGGCCCTTGGCGAGCGTATCCACGGGAGCCTTCAGTTCCAGCACCTCGGCCTGGAGCAACACCTGTTCCAGCAGCGTATCGATTCCGGCGCCGGTTTTCGCCGACACCGGGACGAACGGCGAATCCCCGCCGTATTCCTCGGGTACCACGGCCTGTGCCACCAGCTCCTGCTTGACTTTTTCCTGGTTCGCCTCGTGCTTGTCGATCTTGTTGATCGCCACGACGACGGGAACTTCAGCCGCCCTGGCGTGATGGATCGCCTCGATCGTCTGCGGCATCACGCCGTCGTCCGCCGCAACCACCAGCACGACGATGTCGGTCACTTTTGCACCGCGTGCGCGCATCGCCGTAAAGGCCTCGTGGCCGGGCGTATCCAGGAAAGTGACCATGCCGCGCGGCGTCTGGACATGGTAGGCGCCGATATGCTGGGTGATGCCCCCCGCTTCGCCCGAGGCGACCTTCGTGCGGCGGATGTAATCCAGGAGCGACGTTTTTCCGTGGTCCACGTGGCCCATGACGGTGACCACGGGCGCGCGCGGCATCAGGGCGGCCTCGTGGTGCTCGGGGACGTCGGCGAGCAGGGATTCCGGATCGTCGAGCTTCGCCGCCTTGGCCACGTGGCCCATTTCGGTCACGACGATCATCGCGGTCTCCTGGTCCAGCACCTGGTTGATCGTCACCATGTTGCCCAGCTTCATCAGCACCTTGATGACTTCTGCGGCCTTGACCGACATCTTGTGAGCGAGATCACCCACGGAAATGGTTTCAGGCACCTTGACCTCGCGAACGACCGGCTCGGCGGGCGCGCTGAACTGCTGAACGTTCTCAGCTGCCGGCGCGACCGCGGTCTTGTGCCTGGCACCCTTAGGCGTATGCCAGCCGGAGGCCCCCTGTACGTCCCCGCGCGTCTTGATCGTGCGGCGCTTGACCCCTTCGTCCTTCCAGACCTTGATTTCCTTCGCCTTCTTCGCGCCCTTCTTTTCGGCCCCCGGCGCAACCTTCGGCTTGTGCAGCGTCGTGTCGGAGGCGGGCGCGGGAGCCGGCGCCTGCGTCTTCACCTCGCTCGGCTTGCCCTCCGCGAGCTTGCGCTCGCGCTCCTGTTTCTCCGCCACGTCGGCGGCCTGGCGCGCCGCCAATTCCTCGTGCCTGCGCTGCTCCTCCTCGCGGAGCTCCGCTTCGCGCGAATCGACCGCTGCCCCGGAAGGACCTGGCGCCTCCGCGGGCACACCCGACTCCGCGTCGCGCTTGACGAAAATGCGCTTTTTCTTGACTTCGACCTGGATGGTGCGCGCTTTGCCGCTCGCGTCGGACTTCTTGATGATCTCGGAGGTCTGCTTGCGCGTCAGCGTGATCTTGTTCTTGGGTTCCGATGAGCCGTGCGACTTGCGCAGATATTCCAGGAGCCGGGTCTTGTCCTGCTCCGAAAGAACGTCTTCGGCCACCTGCTTGTGCACGCCCGCAGCCCGCAGCTGCTCGAGCAGCTGCGACGGCGGCACTTTCAGCTCGCCGGCGAATTGGGCAACGCTCGTCTGCGCCATGGGCGGACCTTACTCCTGGGTAAACCAGTGTTCACGGGCCTTCATGATCAGGCTCTTGGCACGCTCGGGGTCGACTGCCGCCATCTCGACGAGATCATCCGTGGCGAGATCGGCGAGGTCGTCGCGGGTCTTCACCCCCGACCTGGCGAGCTTGGTCGCCAGGTCCTTGTCCATTCCCTCCAGGCCGAGAAGCGCCGGGTCGAGGTTTTCCGCCTGCTCCTCGCTCGCAATGGCCTGGACCAGGAGCGCGTCGCGCGCGCGGTTGCGCAGCTCGCTTACCGTGGCCTCATCGAAACCCTCGATCTCCATCATCTCGTTGATCGGAACGTAGGCCACTTCCTCTAGAGTCGAGAAGCCTTCCTGGATCAGGGTGTTCGCGACTTCCTCGTCGACGTCCAGCCGCTCCATGAAGAGCTTTCTCACCGAGGAGGCTTCCTCCTCGTTCTTCTTCTGCGATTCAGCCTCGGTCATGAGATTGATCGTCCAGCCGGTCAGCTCCGAGGCGAGACGCACGTTCTGCCCGCTTCGACCGATCGCGATGGCGAGGTTCTCCTCGTCCACCACCACGTCCATGGCGTGTTTGTCCTCATCGACGAGGATCGAAGACACCTCGGCCGGCGCGAGCGCGCCGATCACGAACTGCGCCGGATCCTCCGACCACAGCACGATGTCCACGCGCTCGCCCGCTAGCTCCTGCGTCACGGCCTGGACGCGCGCGCCGCGCATGCCGACGCAGGTGCCGATCGGATCGATGCGCTTGTCACGGGAATGCACGGCGATCTTCGCGCGTATGCCCGGGTCGCGGGCGGCCGACTTGATCTCGAGCAGTCCTTCCTCGATTTCGGGGACTTCGAGCCGGAACAATTCCATTATGAATTCGGGCGCGGTGCGCGACAGAACCAGCTGCGGCCCGCGCACATTGCGGTCGATGCGCATGACGAAGGCGCGCACGCGGTCGCCCACACGCAAATTCTCCTTGGGTATCATCTGGTCGCGCGGCAGCACCGCCTCGACGCGCCCGACCTCGATGATCGCGTTGCCGCGCTCGACCCGCTTGATCGCGCCGTTGATGAGCTTTTCGCCGCGGGCGAGAAAATCGTTCAACAGCTGCTCGCGTTCGGCGTCGCGGATCCTCTGGAGGATGACCTGTTTCGCGGTCTGCGCCCCGATGCGGCCGAAATCGATCGGCTCGAGGGCTTCCTCGATATAGTCTCCGAGCTGGATGTCCGGGTATTGCTTCTGCGCCTCCGAGAATGCAATCTGCTGCGGCGCATTCTCCACCGCTTCATCGGACACCACCTGCCAACGGCGAAAGGACTCGAAGTCCCCGGTATTGCGGTCGATCGCGACCCGCACGTCCACGTCCTCGTTGAAGCGCTTCTTCGTCGCGGAAGCGATCGCCATCTCCAGGGCGCCGAACACGACGTCCTTGTGGACGTTCTTCTCCCGTGCGAGCGCGTCCGCCTGAAGCAGCAGTTCGCGGCTCATATATCCCTCGGGCATCACGGCTTGGGCACCAGGCGCGCGCGGTCGAGGTCGGCCAGGTCGAACGCGAGCCGCCCGCTGTCGTAGTCGAATTCGACCCGGTCGCCTTCCACGGCGCGCACGGTTCCCGTGAAATTCCTGCGGCCGTTGACCGGACGGCGCAGGCGCACCCGGGCCTCATGGCCGGCAAAGCGGGCAAAATCCGCCGCTTTTTTCAGCCTGCGGTCCAAGCCCGGGGAGGAAACCTCCAGCCGGTCGTACTCGATCCCCTCGACTTCGAATACCCGCTGCAACTGCCGGCTCACGGACTCGCAGTCGGCAAGAGTCACCCCCGCCCGATGCGATTCAAGTTCATGTGCCTTCTCAATAAACACGCGTAACATCCTACCGTTATTGATATATTCGAAGTCGGCAAGCCCGTACCCCAGCCCGACTAAGGTGCGCTCAAGCAGGGACTCTAGCGAGCTCACGACCACGCGCAATCCTCGGGCATAAATAAAAAATGGGCTCGAAAGCCCATCTCAAAACCTGGAAAGTATAGCAAGAAACTTCACCCGGAACAACGCAACGGGGTTCGCGGAGCAGACTGCAACAGCCACGCGGCCTCTCTGGGCTCGAGCTCGCGCCATTGGCCGCGACGCAGATGAGGGGGCAAGCGGATGGGCCCGAAGCGCACGCGCATCAGGCGGCTCACGGTGATTCCAAGGGACTCGAGCATTCGCCGGACCTCGCGGTTACGCCCTTCGCGCAGCACGACCTGGTACCAGCGGTTCGATCCGCTGCCCCCGCCCGAGGAGATGCTGTCGAACCTGGCCGGGCCGTCTTCGAGAACGATCCCTTCAGCGAGACTGCGGAGTTGCTCGCGCGTGAGTTCGCCCCGTACCCGTACCGCGTACTCGCGCTCGATCTCGTTGCTCGGATGCATGAGCCGATTGGCGAGCTCACCGGAGTCGGTGAAGAGCAGGAGGCCGCCCGTATTGAAGTCCAACCGGCCGATCGCGATCCAGTGACTGCCCCGCATCCTCGGCAGATGGTCGAACACGGTCGGCCTGCCTGACGGATCGCGCGTCGTGACGAGCTCGCCGGCCGGCTTGTGGTAGATCAGCAGGCGCGGCGCCCGCTCTTCGAACCGCAGCGAGACGGGGCGCCCGTCGAAAACAACGCGATCGCGCGACCCTACTCGCTGCCCCAGAGCGGCGCGCGTGCCGTTGACCACGAGCCGGCCCGAAGCGATCGCAGCTTCCATATCGCGGCGCGAGCCCAGCCCGGAGCGCGCAAGAACCTTGTGAAGCTTCTCGGCGGGCGCTGAGGGCCTAGACGGCGCTGGGTTGCGCGGTCGCTGACTCGTCGGGCGCGGTCTGCGAATCGGGCTCGGACTGCGGAGCGGGCGCGGGCTGCGAATCGGGTGTTGGGGTCGGTGAGAGGTCAAGTGTCTTGGCGATTTCTTCAAGTGGTGGCAATTCCTGCAAAGAGCGCAGGCCCAGGTCATCGAGGAAAATCTTCGTGGTCGCGTACAGAGCCGGACGCCCCGGCACCTCTTTGTGTCCAATCACTTCCACCCAGCCGCGCGCTTCCAGGCGCCCTATCACCTCGGCTGAAACGGTGACGCCGCGCACTTCCTCGATGTCGCCGCGCGTCACCGGCTGCCGATAGGCGACGATCGCAAGCGTCTCGAGCACGGCACGCGAGTAGCGGGGCGCTTTTTCCGGCCGAATGCGCTCGAGGAATTTCTGATATGAGGCGCGCGTCTGAAAGCGCCAGCCGCTCGCGGTCGCCGCGAGCTCGACACCGCGGTCCTTCCATGCCTCGCGCAGCTCCTCGAGCAGCCTGCGGATCGTGTCTGCGCCGATCTCCTCGTCGAACATCTTGCGCAGCTCCGAGATCGGAAGCGGCTCCTGCGCGGCAAGCAGCGCCGCCTCGAGCACGGTCTTCAATTCACTCGGGCTGAGCATGAGCCAGCTTCACGTAGATGGGCGCGAAGGATTCAGACTGCGTCACCTCGATCAGATTTTCCCTGACGAGCTCAAGCACCGCGAGGAAATTGACGATGAGCACCGGCACGCCGCGCCCCGGCTCGAACAGCTCGCCGAACTCGGTGAAGCCGCCGCTCCGCAGCCGGCGCAGGATGAGGCTCATGTGCTCGCGCACCGAAAGCTCCTCGCGGGTGACACGATGGTGCTGCATCATTTTCGCACGCACGAGGAGAGCGCGCCACGCTTCCTGAAGGTCTACGACGTTCACCTGCGGCAGGCGCTGCGCGAGAGTTTGCTCGATCCAGACCTCCACCGGGAAGAAGTCCCGTCCGAGCTGGGGCAGCGCGTCGAGGCACTGCCCGGCGAGCTTCATCTTCTCGTACTCGAGCAGGCCCCGGACCAGCTCGGCGCGCGGATCCTCGGGCTCGTTGCTGGGCATCGCCGGCCGCGGCAGGAGCATTCGCGACTTGATCTCCATCAACATCGCGGCCATCACCAGGTATTCGGCGGCGAGCTCGAGGTTCCTGGTGCGCATCACTTCGACGTACTCCATGTACTGCTCGGTGAGCCGCGCCATGGGGATGTCGAGGATGTCCAGGTTCGCCCGGCGGATGAGGTAGAGCAGCAGGTCGAGCGGTCCTTCGAAGGTATCGAAGAAAACCTCGAGCGCGTCGGGCGGAATGTACAGGTCCTGTGGAAGCTCGGTAATCGGTTCGCCGCGCACTTTCGCTACAAGCGCACTCGGCGCGCCAGCGACCCGGGCCGGTGTCGGGACGGCGGGCGGTCCCGGCTCACTCACGTGTAGGCGAGCCCCATCGCTCCGCGCACCTCACGCATGGTCTCCCGCGCGAGCTTGCGCGCCTTTTCGCACCCGTCCGCGACGATGTTGCGAACCAGGGTCGGATCGTCGAGGTACTTCTGCGCGCGCTCCCGCACGGGGGCTTGCTCCGCGAGCACCGCATCGATCACCGGCTGCTTGCATTCGAGGCAACCAATGCCCGCGGTGCGGCAGCCCTGGTTCGCCCACTGGCGGGTCTCCCCGTCGCTGTAGACGAGGTGGAACCGCCAGACCGGGCACTTGTCGGGATCGCCCGGATCGCTGCGCTTCACTCTGGCCGGGTCGGTCGGCATCGTGCGGATCTTCGTCTTGACCGATTCCGCGTCCTCACGGAGTGAAATCGTGTTGTCATAGGACTTGGACATCTTCTGGCCGTCGATGCCGGGAAGTTTCGAGGACTCGGTGAGCAGGGCCTCGGGCTCGACCAGAATCAGGCGTCCCCCTCCCTCGAGGTACCCGAACAGGCGCTCGCGATCGGCAACCGAGAGATTGCCTTGCTTTTCTAGGAGCGCGCGCGCCGTCGCCAGCGCCTCGGCGTCGCCGTGTTCCTGGTACTTGGCGCGCAGCTCCATCACCACCTTGGCCTTGCGGCCGCCGAGCTTCTTCGCGGCGGCCTTGGCTTTGTCCTCGAATCCGGGCTCGCGGCCGTAGACGTGGTTGAAACGTCGTGCAACCTCGCGCATCATTTCGACGTGCGGGACCTGGTCTTCGCCGACCGGAACGTACTTTGCGCGGTACGCGAGCACGTCGGCCGCCTGCAAAAGCGGGTAGCCGAGAAAACCGTAGGTGGAAAGGTCGCGGTCGATGAGCTTTTCCTGCTGGTCCTTGTAGCTCGGTACTCGCTCGAGCCAGCTGAGCGGCGTGATCATCGAAAGGAGCGTGTGCAGCTCGGCGTGCTCCGGAATGCGCGACTGGATGAACAGGGTCGCCTGCGCCGGGTCGATCCCGGCCGCCAGCCAGTCGATTACCATGTCCCAGACGCTTTCTTCGATCACCTCCGGCGTCTCATAGTGCGTGGTGAGCGCGTGCCAGTCGGCGACGAAGTACAGGCACGGATACTCGCTCTGCAGCTTCACCCAGTTTTTGAGCGCGCCGTGGAAATGTCCCAGGTGCATCGCGCCGGTGGGGCGCATGCCGGAGACCACGCGTTCTTCGTACATTTAGATTGGATGCAGTTGAAAGATCGTAGTGATAGCCGATTTTGACGCAACCATGACCGGATCGAGGAACATGCCAAGAACGTTGTACCCGTACGAGCTGATGACGACGAGTCCGAGGAGGATCGGCAGCCCGAATGGTTCGAGTCTTGAGAACCCCCCCGCCAGAGGGTCGGGCAGCAGGGAAACGACGACCCGACCTCCATCCAGAGGAAGAATCGGCAACAGATTCAGCGCCATGAAAACGAGATTCACCTCGACGCCTGCAATCGGCACCTGAAGCAGAAAATCGCTTTGCCTGAACCCCGACAGCGCTCCGATCTTCAAAGCGGCAGCCCACCCGAGAGCCATCACCAGATTTGCCGCCGGGCCGGCAAGAGCCACCCAGAGCATGTCTCGCTTGGGACGCCGCAGGGCATGAAAATTGACCGGCACGGGCTTCGCCCATCCGAACATGATTCTTCCCCCCGTTGCGAACAGCGTGACCAATGGCAGGAAAATGGTGCCGACCATATCGATGTGACGTGCTGGGTTGAGGCTGATACGGCCGAGCATGAAGGCCGTCGTATCTCCGAAGTGGCGAGCGACATAGCCGTGAGCGGCTTCATGCAAAGTGATCGCGAAGATGACCGGCACGGCGAAAACCGCGATCATCTTAGTGATCTCATTGAAATCCATGGTCGGCCCGCTCGCTCCAGCGCGTCATTTTATCAGAGCCGCCCAGGCGCCCCGCGCGTCCTACCAGTCATGCCAGACGGGTTTCAGATCGTCGGGCAGCAGCGGCAGCGACCCGAGATCGGCCCGGCTCTCCCCCTTGCCGTGATAGTCGGAGCCGCGCGAAGCGGCGAGCCCGAATTCGCGCGCGATGCGCGCGAATTCGAAATATTGCTCGGGTGAATGGCTTCCGGTCACGACCTCGATTCCGGCGCCCCCGGAGTCCCTGAACTCCGCAAGAAACGCGTGCAACTCCGGCTTGGAAAACTGGTAGCGGCCCGGGTGCGCAACGACGGCGATTCCGCCGCTTGCGCGAATCCAGCTCACCGCGTCCCCGAGAGCGGCCCACTCGTGCGGGACGAAGCCGGGTTTGCCTTTCACGAGGTAGTGCTGGAACACACTCTTTACGTCCGGCGCGCGGCCCGTTTTCACCAGGTGGCGCGCGAAATGCGAACGGCTGATGAGGCTCGGGTTCTCGGCGTAATTCCGCGCCCCCGCCAAGCCGCCGGGGATACCGGCGGCCTCGAGCGCCCCGCCCATTTTCTCCGCGCGCGCCGCGCGACCTTCACGGATCGATTCGAGCCCGGACCGCAGGACCGGGGC
>CAYQVE010000030.1:0-19607 GCA_964420785.1 uncultured Enterobacteriaceae bacterium
AGTCGATCGCGACGAACACCCGCGGCCGGAGGCGACACTCGAAGGACGTGCCAAGCTCAAAGGAGTCGTCAAGCCGGAGGGAACGGTGACCGCAGGGAACGCTTCAGGCGTCAACGATGGCGCCTGCGCGATGATTCTCGCGTCCGACGCCGCTGCGAAAAAGCACAAGCTGAACCCCAGAGCGCGCGTCCTCGCCATGGCGACGGCGGGTGTCGCCCCCCGCATCATGGGCGTAGGTCCGGCGCCCGCCACGCGGAAGGTCCTGGAGAAGACGGGCCTCGAACTCTCGCAGATGGAAGTGATCGAGCTGAACGAGGCGTTCGCGGCGCAGGCGCTCGCCGTGACCCGGGACCTCGGACTACCCGACGACGCTGCGCACGTGAATCCCAACGGCGGAGCGATCGCGATCGGCCATCCGCTAGGGGCTTCCGGCGCTCGCCTGATCGCCACCGCGACGTACCAGCTGCAATCGGTGAAAGGCCGCTACGCCCTTTGCACCATGTGCATCGGCGTGGGGCAGGGGATTGCGCTCGTCATCGAACGGGTTTGAAGAAGTAACTAAGTTCCGAGGAAAACCCGGCTTCTTCAGTGCGCGACGCTCCTGACGATGTAGCCGCCTGACTTTTCGTCGCGCTCGAGCTGCAACATCTTGCGCGACTCGGCTTCGTCGAGCAGTTTTGAGAATGACGAGAAACCGTAGTAGGACTCGTTGAAGCCGGGGTTGCGGCGCTTGAGCGCCTGCTTCACCATCGATGCCCAGATCTTCTCCTCGGCGCCGCGCTCGTCGATGAGCGCCTCGACGGTCTGCATCACCAGCTCCAGCGCCTTCTCGGTCTTGTCCTCGTTGTCCTTCGGCACAGCCTCCCCGCTCGCGGCGGGCTTCACCTGCGGCTTCTTCTTCGGCTGCCGGTGCCCAGGTTTTTCCCGAACCAGATCGTCGTAGAAGATGAACTCGTCGCAGTTTGCCACCAACAAATCGGAACTGGAGTTCTTCACGCCTACCCCGATCACGGTCTTGTCGTTTTCGCGCAGTTTCGAGACGAGCGGCGAGAAATCGGAATCGCCGCTGATGATGACGAAAGTGTCGACGTGCGACTTGGTGTAGCAAAGATCCAGCGCATCCACCACCATGCGGATGTCGGCCGAATTCTTCCCCGACATGCGCACATGCGGGATTTCGATGAGCTCGAACGACGCTTCATGCATGTCGGATTTGAACTCCTTGTACCGTTCCCAATCGCAATAAGCTTTCTTCAGCACGATGCTCCCCTTCAGGAGCAGGCGCTCGAGGACCTTGTTGATGTCGAACTTGGCGTATTTTGCGTCGCGCACACCGAGCGCAACGTTCTCGAAATCGCAGAAAAGCGCCATGTTTATCGTGTCGCTCGATGCGCTCATTTCGGGTCCTTGGACATAGCGGAGGCGGTATTATCCCATTCCCCGTCCAGACCATGACCGGAAAGGGTTGAAGTCGCGGCTTTCTCGGACTAGCATCGCTGTTTCGGGGGCAAGCAAATGCATACTGAAGTTCACGTGCACGGGACGGTGTTGTTGAAAAGCGGTGTCAGCCAGACTGACATCGAGCTGGCGCTAAGACACTGGTTCGATTACGTCGACGTGGATGGCCTCGCCGATGCGCGCAGCGCCCATCAGGACGAGCCCGGCATCGTGTTCGACCGGCGTCGGCGCTCGCTCGACATCTGCTGGACCGGGTACGTCGGGCGCAATTTCCAGCATTCGCTCGAGGGGGCATTCGAATCGCTGTCGCCCTACTCAGAGGAAGCGGCGGCGGTTGAGGTGAGCTACTACCAGGAGGACGGCCAGGACGAGCACAGCTGGGTGTTCGTCGGCCCGACGCCCGATTCGATCCGCGACATGCAGCGGCGACGCATGATAGACGACCTTTCGGCCCTTCTCTCGCGTCATTTCGGCGACGCCGAGATCGGCGAGGTGACCGCCCTTGTCAATCAGCTGTTCGCCCGCCGAGCCTCCGACGCGCCGCAGGACCGGACTCAGGTCCGTTCCGGCGGAGTTTCCGGAAAAAAACACCTGCACTAGAAATCGCAGACGCAAGCGGCCGACCTGTGCGGGGCGGCATCCAGCTTTTCATCGGAACCCTTTGATTTCCTAATGTATTACATTCACTTTACATCGTAACATGTTAATTTTTATATCCTTATTTTATGTCATGCAGTTTCTAGAAAAGCCGTCTTAAGTCCCTGTTGTAGCTAAAAATTTCATCAATTTCAGGCTTGACCGCCTCCTCCGTTTCCTCTAGAGTGGTAGGAAGTAGATTTTAGTGGGGAACCGTGGCGTTTCATTTCGCCACTCGAAGGGGGACTGTTGTTTCAAGGGGCGACAGAGCTGAGTCTCGACGCCAAGGGAAGGCTTGCTGTGCCTACCCGGCATCGGGACGCCTTGTTATCGGGAGGGCGCGCGGTGGTTCTCACCGCTCACCCCGATAGCTGTCTGCTTCTCTACCCCCACGTCGCCTGGGAACCAATCGGCGCCAAAGTCCAGGCGCTCTCCAGCTTCAACGAGCAAGCGCGCTGGTGGCAGCGGCTGCTGGTCGGCTTCGCCGAGGAGCTGGAGCTCGACGCTCAAGGGCGCATCCTCGTGTCGCCCGCGCTTCGCAAATTCGCCGGGCTGAAAAAAGACGTGATGCTGGTAGGGCAGGGAAGCCACTTCGAGGTCTGGGACATTGCAGCCTGGGACGAGCGTCTTGCGCGGGGTCTCACGCAAGTGGGCACTGACCCGCCACCAGGCACCGAAAACTTCTCGCTGTGAGCCCCGATGAGCACCTTCCCGTACTCCTCCGCCAGGCAGTCGACGCGCTCGCGATCGAATCACGGCACGGCGGCACGTTCGTGGACGCGACATTCGGCAGAGGCGGTCACAGCCGGCTGATTCTGGAGCGGCTAGGGCCCCGAGGTCGGCTGATCGCGATGGACCGGGATCCGGAGGCGATCGCGGCCGCGCGCGAGATACGCGACCCGCGTTTTACGCCGGTACATGCGCGCTTCAGCGAATTGCTTGTGAGGCTGGCTGCGCTGCGTGCGGACGGTGTCAATGGGGTGCTGTTCGATCTGGGCGTGTCCTCGCCTCAGCTCGAGGACCCGCGGCGCGGCTTCAGTTTCCGTTTTGACGGGCCGCTCGATATGCGCATGGACCCGACGCGAGGCCGAAGCGCGTCCGAGTGGCTCGAACTGGCGGACGAGGTCGAGATCAGGGAGGTGCTCAGGGGATATGGCGAAGAACGGTTTGCTAAACAGATTGCAAAGACGATTGTTGCTGCTAGGCGAAGAGGGCCTGTCCGGCGGACCGGGGAACTTGCCGCTCTCGTGGCTGCGTCCGCCCGGACGCGTGAACCGGGGCAGGATCCGGCGACGCGGACGTTTCAAGCTTTACGGATTCACGTCAATCAGGAGCTTGAGGAGTTGTCGCTAGCGCTGCCACAAGCGCTCGCCGCGCTCGAATCCCATGGACGCCTTGTCGTGATCAGCTTCCACTCACTCGAAGACCGCATCGTAAAAAGCTTCATGCGCGGCGCGGCGCGGCCGGCCTTGCCCGAGCGTCTGCCGGTGAGAGCCCGGGAGCTGCCGCCTCCGAAGCTGCGCATCATCGGTCGGCCGGCAAGACCCGGCGCCGAGGAAGTCAGGGCCAATCCTCGCGCGAGGAGTGCGGTGCTGCGCGTCGCCGAGAAACTTCCCTCAAGCCCGCCATGACCCGCTTGAACTTGCTTCTCGTGGTCGTGCTGACCGCATGCGCCCTGGGGTTGGTGACTTCGCAGCACCGGGCACGCACGCTTTTTAGCGAGCTCGAGCAGGAGCAGGAACGTTCACACCAGCTCGGAGTCGAATACGGTCAGCTGCAGCTCGAAGCAAGCACGTGGGCGGTGCACGCACGCGTCGAACGCATCGCCAGCCGGCAGCTGCACATGCGTGTCCCAGACGCGAAACACCTCCAGATCGTACGGCCGCAGGAGACGGCGAAATGAATTTCGCCGCCAGTCCTGTTCTCGCGCTCACCCTGCCTACCTGGCGCTCGAGACTCCTGCTCTACGTCTTCATCGCATGTTTTGCAGTGCTGCTCGGCCGCGCCGTATACCTGCAGGGCTTGAACAACGATTTCCTTCAGGCAAAAGGGGAATCGCGCTACAGCCGAGTTATCGAAGTTCCGGCAAACCGCGGCCGCATCTTTGACCGCAACGGCGAGGCACTCGCCATCAGCACTCCAGTGAAATCAATCTGGGCGATTCCGGGCGAAGTGCATCCAAGCGAGCGGCAGCTTGCGCGTCTTGGGGCGTTGCTCGAGATGTCGCCGAGTGAAATCGAAAAACGCCTCGCCGACACGGGCCGGGACTTTGTCTTCCTCAAACGGCAGATCCCGCCGGAAGTGGCAGAACGCGTTGCTGGCCTGCATATCCCCGGGCTATTCCAGAACGGTGAGTACCGGCGCTATTACCCAAGTGGAGAAGTCACTGCGCACGTGCTCGGCTTCACGGGCGTGGAGGACATCGGCCAGGAGGGCGTCGAACTCGCGTTTCAGGACGGGCTCGCCGGCAAGCCGGGCAGCCGCCGGGTGATAAAGGACCGACTCGGCCAGACGGTCGAGGACGTCGAGTCGATCAAGGCCGCGCAGGACGGGCACGACCTTGCCCTCGCTTTGGATGCTCGCATCCAGAACCTCGTTTTCACCGAGTTGAAAGCCGCCATTGCTCGGCACCGCGCGAAGGCGGGAGGCGTTGTCGTGCTCGATGCCGATACGGGCGAGCTGCTCGCACTCGCGAATTTTCCGACATACAACCCGAACAATCGCAACAAGCTCGCCGGCGCGCGGCTTCGCAACCGCACATTGACCGATACTTTCGAACCCGGCTCGACGCTCAAACCCTTTACCGTCGCACTCGCTCTGGAAGGGGGGCGGGTGAGGCCGGATTCCGTGATCCAGATCGCCCCTGGGAGCTTGAGCATAGGGGCGGCCACCATCCACGACGCCCATTTCGAGGGCTCGCTCATGGTGGCACAGGTCATCCAAAAATCCTCCAACGTCGGCGCCGCGAAGATTGCGCTCGCACTCTCTGCCGAGTCGATGTGGGAAATGTTCCGGGACGTGGGTTTCGGCGCTGCACCCGGCCTCGGTTTTCCGGGAGAGGCTGCCGGAAAGCTCCGGCCGTACCGGAGTTGGCGACCGATCGAGCAGGCGACGATGTCCTACGGCCACGGCATATCGGTCTCGCTCGTACAGCTAGCGCGCGCCTACAGCGTCTTCGCGCGCGACGGAGACTTAGTTCCGCTCTCCATGCTTCGCGTGGACGTACCCCCCCCTGCGAGGCGCGTGATGGCACCCAGGACGGCCGGAGCGGTCCGCGCGATGCTCGAGATGGCGGTCAACCGGAGCGGCACGGCGCCCCGCGCGCAGATCATGGGCTATCGCGTCGCCGGAAAGACGGGCACCGCGCACAAGCAGGAGAACGGCATCTACGCCGCCGACAAGTACGTCTCCTCGTTCGTCGGCTTCGCGCCCGCCTCGCACCCGCGCCTCGTGATCGCAGTGATGATCGACGAGCCCTCCGCCGGACGGTACTACGGCGGGACGGTGGCAGCGCCGGTATTTGCGCAGGTGATGGCGGGAGCGCTACGCGTGCTCGATGTGCCGCCCGACGGGCCGATGCAGCCGATCGAGCTACCCCCCGAAGGAGAGGAAGTGAAGGAAAGCGTTTAAGTGTGCGAGATCAGGTCGAACACATCCGGCAGCGACTCGCTGCGCAGGGAGCGCGCATGACGGGCCTCGCCGTGGACAGCCGGACACTGGCGGCGGGGGAAGTGTTTCTCGCCTACCCGGGCACGCGTCACGACGGGCGCGACTTCATTCCGGGCGCGCTTGAGCGCGGCGCCGCCGCCGTTCTGTGGGAAAGCGAAGGCTTCGAATGGAACAGTGCTTGGCGCGTGCCCAACGTCGGGGTCGGGAATCTGCGCGGGCTCGCGGGGCCTCTTGCGCACGAAGTCTACGGGCGGCCCTCGGAGAAACTGTGGACGATGGGCGTTACGGGGACCAACGGCAAGACTTCGTGCAGCCACTGGATTGCCCAGGCGTGCGGAGCGTCCGGTGCCCGAACCGCGGTCATCGGCACTCTGGGCACGGGCTTCCCGGCCTTACCGGGAAGCAAGGAGCCTGGAAAATTCGATCCCGGACTGAACACCACGCCGGACGCGGTCACGCTGCATCGCTCGCTTGCCCGACTGCTTGCCGCTGGGGCGCAGGGCGTGGCGATGGAAGTCACCTCGATCGGCCTCTAGCAAGGGCGCGTCAACGGAGTCGTTTTCGGGGCAGCCCTGTTCACCAATCTCTCGCGCGATCACCTCGACTACCACGGCGACATGGAGAACTACGCGCGCGCGAAACGGCGTCTGTTCGAAGTGCCGGACCTCAAGCACGCCGTGCTCAATCTGGACGACGTGCAGGGAGTGCAGCTCGCGCGAGTGCTCGCTGGGCGCGGTCCGAACCGCGCCGGCTACAGCTGTTTCGCGGGAATCGCCGCCCGGGCGGGACTCGAGGGCCACGCCGAGGCGCACGCGATCGAGGTGTCGCCGCAGGGGGTCGCCTTCGATGTGAAAAGTTCCTGGGGCGAGGCGCACATCGAAAGCACGTTGCTTGGGCGCTTCAACGTTTCCAATCTGCTGGGAGTCCTCACGACGATGCTCGTCTCCGGAGTGCCCTTCGAGCGCGCCACTGCGGCGCTCGCCGACCTGGAACCGGTCGCGGGACGCATGCAGCGGCTGGGCGGAGGCGGCAAACCTCTCGTGGTCGTCGATTATGCCCACACACCCGACGCGCTCGAAAAGACCCTGGTCGCGCTGAAGGACGTCGAGAGCCGCGGCTTCGTGGTGTCGTTCTCGCCCTCTGATCAGGTCGTCCATGACGAAGTCGAACGCCGGCTGCCCCAGGCCCGCGGGCGCCTGGTGGCCGTATTCGGCTGCGGAGGCGAGCGCGACCGCGGCAAGCGCCCGCTGATGGGAGCCGTGGCATCGCGGCATGCCGATGCGATCACGGTGACGAGCGACAATCCACGCGGCGAGGATCCTGCCGCCATCATCGCCGAAATCACTGCGGCCATCCCCGTCGCGCACGAAGCCGTGGAGGATCGGCGAACGGCGATCGCCCGCGCGATCGCCTCGGCGAGCGCCGACGACGTCGTGCTCGTCGCCGGAAAAGGTCACGAAACCTACCAGGAAATCGCCGGCCGCCGACTGCCTTTCTCCGATGCGCTCGAAGCCGAAGTAGCGCTCGCGCGATGGGGCCGATGATGAGTCTGCGCGAGGCCGCGACCGCAATCGGGGCGCGCCTCATCGGGGAGGATGTAGGTTTTGATTCCGTATCGACCGACAGCCGCACGCTCGAGCGGGGCGCGCTGTTCATCGCTCTGCGCGGCGAGCGATTCGACGGGCGCCGATTCATAGCGGCGGCAAAGGAACGGGGAGCCGCAGCAGCAATCGGCGAGGAACCCGATCCTTCCCAGGGGGACCTTCCGTTTCTCGTCGTCGAAAACTCGCGTCTCGCGCTCGGACGGCTCGCCGCGCATTGGCGCGAGCGCTTCGACATTCCGGTGGTGGCGGTCATCGGCTCCAATGGCAAGACCACGGTCAAGGAGATGATCGCCGCGATCCTGCGCGAGCATTTCGGCGAGACGCATGCGCTTGCGACCGAGGGCAACCTCAACAACGACATCGGCCTGCCCCTGACCCTGCTGAGGCTACGCCGGCGCCATCGCGCAGCGGTAGTCGAGCTGGGGGTCAATCACCCGGGCGAAACCGCCGCCCTCGCCGCCATCGCCTCTCCGACGGTCGCGCTCATCAACAACGCCCAGCGTGAACACCAGGAGTTCATGAAGGGCGTCGCGGAAGTCGCGCGCGAGCACGGCACCGTGTTCGCAGCGATGCGGCCTGAGGGCACGGGCGTGATCAATGCGGACGACGAGTTCTCCGGTTATTGGCGTGGGCTTCTCGCGGGTAGGCGCGTTCGGGACTTCGGACTCGAGAAACCTGCGCAGGTGGGCGGTCGCCACCGCTTCACGCATTTCGGAAGTGAGATAGATCTGCGCACCCCGCAAGGTGTGACCAGGGTCGAGCTCCATGCAGACGGCCGGCACAACGTTCTGAACGCCCTTGCCGCTGCCGCGGGCGCCCTGGCCGCGGGTGCAAGCCTCGAAGCCGTGGCACGGGGCCTTGCAGCGTTCCGTCCCGTCGGCGGACGCATGCACCGCCGAAGCGCTTCGTCGGGGACGAAGCTCATTGACGACAGCTATAACGCCAATCCGGATTCGGTGCGCGCTGCGATCGACGTGCTCGCCGTGGAAAGCGGCGCAAAGATCCTCGTGCTCGGCGACATGGCGGAAGTGGGCGAGCACGGCGTGGAATTCCATCAGGAGATCGGCCATTACGCGCGCGAACGCGGCATAGACCGGCTGCTGGCTGTCGGAGAGCTGTCTTCCGCCGGCGTCGCCGCCTTCGGAGAAGGGGCTCGACACTTCGCCACCGTGGAAGCCTTGATCGCTGCGGCTCGAGCGGAACTGCGGCCGCGGACGGTGATGCTGGTAAAGGGCTCGCGCTTCATGCGCATGGAGCGCGTCGTCGAGGCCTTGGCGGGCGAGCCCTCTTCGGCAGGAGGGCACTAGATGCTCCTCGCTCTCACCCAATGGCTCGCCCAGGACGTGCGTGCGTTCAACGTGTTCCAATACATTACGCTGCGCGCGGTTCTCGCGACTCTCACCGCGCTCGCGATCTCGCTTATCGCAGGTCCGCTGGTGATTCGCAAGCTCACCGCCTACAAGATCGGCCAGGCGGTGCGCGACGACGGTCCCCAAACCCACCTTACCAAGGCGGGCACGCCGACCATGGGCGGAGCGCTGGTGCTGATTTCGATCCTGACCGCCACGCTCCTCTGGGCGGACCTGTCGAATCGCTTCGTCTGGGTCGTGCTCGTGGTGACCTTCGGCTTCGGCGCGATCGGATGGGTCGACGACTACCGCAAGGTGGTGAAGAACAATCCCAAGGGTCTTTCGGCCAGGGCGAAATTCTTCTGGCAATCGCTGATCGGCCTAGTCGCGGCGACCTATCTTGCCTTCGCCGTGTCGGCCCCGAGTACGGGGAAGGTCCTGGATTTCTTCATGGCCTGGGTAGCGAGCGGATTTTCCATGGATCTGCCGCCCAATGCTGACCTGATAGTCCCGTTCTTCAAGAACATCGCCTACCCGCTCGGTGTTTTCGGCTTCATCACGCTCAGCTACTTCGTCATCGTCGGGACCTCGAACGCAGTCAACTTGACCGACGGGCTGGACGGGCTCGCCATTATGCCGGCGGTGATGGTCGCTGGCGGCCTAGGGGTATTCGCGATGGTGACGGGGCGGGTGGACTACTCCCGCTATCTGCTTTTTCCCTACATTCCCGGGGCCGCCGAGCTCACGGTGTTCTGCGGGGCGCTCGTCGGCGCGGGGCTGGGTTTTCTCTGGTTCAACGCGTACCCGGCCGACGTCTTCATGGGCGATGTGGGCGCGCTTTCTCTGGGCGCCGCGCTCGGCACGGTCGCGGTGATCGTCCGGCAGGAGATCGTGCTTTTCATCATGGGCGGCGTGTTCGTCGCGGAAACGCTCTCGGTGATGCTTCAGGTGCTCTATTACAAGTGGAGCGGAGGCAAACGCATTTTCCGAATGGCGCCGCTCCATCACCACTACGAGCTCTCGGGGTGGAAGGAGTCGCAGGTCGTCGTGCGGTTCTGGATCATCACGATGATGCTGGTCCTGTTCGGTCTGTCCACTTTGAAGCTGCGGTGAATCTCGCTGGCAGAAAGGCGCTGGTGCTCGGCTTGGGTGACACGGGTTTATCGATGGCCAAGTGGCTCGTACGACGGGGCGCGTCCGTGCGCGTCGCCGATACGCGCGCGGCCCCGCCGCGACTCGCGGAGCTCAAGCGCTCGCTACCGTCTGTTCCTGCGAATTGCGGCCCGTTCCGGGACGAGATGTTCGCGGACATCGACCTTGTCGCCGTTAGCCCGGGCGTGCCGCTCGCAGAGCCTGCGCTGCGGCGTGCGCTCGATGCGGACGTGGAGGTCGTGGGCGACATCGAATTGTTCGCGCAGGCGCTCACGGAGCATCCTGCGCGGATCATCGCCGTGACGGGCACCAACGGCAAGAGCACAGTGACCTCCCTCGCCGGTGCGATGGCGCGAGCTGCCGGGGTCGACTGCGAGGTCGCCGGAAACATCGGGCCGGCGGTGCTGGACGCACTCATGCGCCGCGAGGATGCAGGACGCGCCGCGGACATGTGGGTGCTGGAGGTCTCGAGCTTCCAGCTCGAGACGACCGCCTCGCTTGCTGCAGACGCAGCCACGGTCCTCAACATCACCGAAGACCATCTGGACCGTTACCGCGGCATCGACGATTACGCTCGCGCCAAGGCGGGGGTCTTTTCGGGCGACGGCGTTCAGGTGCTCAACCGCGATGACCCGCGCAGCCTCGCGATGGCGCTGCCCGGCAGGAAAACGAGCACCTTCGGCCTCGACACGCCACGGCGCGCTGCGGACTGGGGTCTGCTCGATCGGGGCCGCGGGCCCTGGCTCGCGCAAGGCGCAAATGCGCTCCTTGCGGTGCCGGAAATGAAGCTCGCCGGACTCCACAATGCCGCCAACGCTCTCGCGGCGCTCGCGCTGTGCCGGGCGCTCGGCTTGCCTCTTCAGCCCCTGCTTGCGGCGCTGCGCGAGTTCAAGGGGCTCCCGCATCGGGTCGAGCTGATCGGGGAAGCGGCCGGGGTGCGCTGGTACGACGATTCCAAGGGCACCAACGTCGGTTCGACCGTCGCGGCGCTCGCCGGGCTCGCGCCGCTCTACGCAAAACTGGTTCTCATCGCCGGAGGCGATGGCAAGGGGCAGGACTTTTCGCCCTTGAAGGAGGCGGTCGCGCGCTCGGCGCGCGAAATAGTGCTGATCGGCCGCGACGCGCCCTTGATCGAAGCGGCGGTCGCGGGCGCAGAGGTCCCGATCCGGCGCGCCGCGTCCATGGACCAGGCGGTGGTGCTGGCCGCGCAAGCGGCGCACCCGGGCGACGCGGTGCTCCTTTCGCCCGCCTGCGCGAGCTTCGACATGTTCCGTGACTACAGGCATCGGGGAGAAGTGTTTCGCCTGGCGGTGGAAAGAGTCATCGATGCTCCGAAGCATTAGCCCGGGTCGAGCGCCGCTTGCCGAATACGACAGCGGCGTGCTGTGGGCGGCGCTCCTCCTGCTTACGTTCGGCATGGTGATGGTGTACTCCTCTTCGATCGCGATGGCGGAGGCGAGCAAGCTCACCGGAGGAAAGTCCGCGTATTTCCTCGAGCGGCACGCGCTGTTTCTCGCCGCGAGCATGTTCGCGGGAATGCTCGCTTTTCAGGTGCCTGTGCGTCTGTGGCAGCAGGCAGCGCCGTGGCTTTTCGTGCTCGGTGTCGCCCTGCTCGCCCTGCTGCTCGCTCCCGGACTGGGTCGGGAAGTCAACGGCGCGCGTCGCTGGCTCTCCCTCGGGCCTGCAACGCTGCAGCCCTCGGAGTTCGTGAAGCTGTTCGTCGTTCTTTACGCGGCCGACTACACGGTGCGCAAGCTCGCCCTGATGCACAGCTTCAAGCGGGGCCTTCTCCCGATGTTTGCGGTGATGCTCGTCGTCGGCTGGCTCTTGCTGCGCGAGCCCGACTTCGGCGCGTTCGTCGTGATCACGGCGATCACCACGGGGATCCTGTTCCTCGGCGGCATGAACGGCAAGTGGTTCGGGGGTTTGCTCGTGATGATGGCAGCGGGCTTCGTCGGACTGGTCCTCTCGTCCCCGTACCGCATGCAGCGGATCTTCGGTTTCATGGATCCCTGGTCGGATCCGTTCGGCCGCGGCTACCAGCTTTCGCATGCTCTGATCGCATTCGGCCGCGGCGAATGGTTTGGCGTCGGATTGGGGGCGAGCGTGGAGAAGCTCCTCTATCTCCCGGAAGCGCATACCGACTTCCTGCTCGCAGTGATCGGCGAGGAGCTGGGATTTGTGGGGGTGATCGCGGTAATCGCGCTCTTTTCGTGGCTGGTGCTGCGGGCATTCGCCATCGGCCGCCAGGCGGTGGCCCTAGAGCGCCCGTATCCGGCCTTGGTCGCCCAAGGGATCGGCGTGTGGTTCGGGGCGCAGTCGTTCATCAACATGGGCGTGAACATGGGCGTGCTGCCCACCAAGGGCCTCACCCTTCCGTTCATGAGCTTCGGCGGGAGCGGCCTGCTCGCGAATTGCCTGGCGCTCGCGGTGCTGCTGCGAATCGATTGGGAAAATCGCCAACTCATGCGAGGGACAGCGGCGTGAAGCCATCATGGCGCGAACCATCATGATCATGGCGGGTGGAACGGGGGGACATGTCTTCCCCGGTCTCGCCGTGGCCGACCACCTGCGCAAAGCTGGCTGGCGCGTGGTGTGGCTCGGCGCGAAAACGGGTATGGAAGCGACCCTGGTCCCCAAGCACGGCTACGAAATGGCCTGGGTAAGCTTCTCGGGTGTGCGGGGCAGGGGGCCGCTGGCGTTTTTTTTCCTGCCGCTCAGGCTGCTCGTGGCTTTCTGGCAGAGCGCGCGCGCGATCTTCGCGCATCGCCCGGACGTGGTCCTCGGCATGGGCGGCTACATCTCGTTTCCCGGCGGCATGATGGCGGCGCTCCTCGGAAAGCCGTTCGTCGTCCACGAACAGAACGCTATTCCCGGCCTTGCCAACAAGGCGCTTGCCGGAGTCGCAGACCGGGTTCTGTGCGCATTCCCTGGTGCGCTCAAACGCGCAACCTTGACCGGCAATCCGGTGCGGCCCGAGATCGCAGCGATCGCGGCCCCGGAGAGCCGCTACGCCGAGCGCTCGGGCCCGCTTCGCGTTCTTGTCGTCGGCGGTAGTCTCGGTGCAAAGGCGCTCAACGACGTCGTTCCCCGGGCACTAGCGCTTCTGGCGGGCGAAAGGCCTGCCCTGACCCATCAGGCGGGTGCACAGCACGTCGACTCGCTGCGGCGGGCTTACTCCGCAGCCGGTGTACCTGCGAAGACCTCCGCCTTCATCGAGGACATGGCTGCGGCCTATGCCGAGGCGGACATCGTCGTGTGCCGCGCCGGAGCGACTACGGTCGCGGAGATCGCCGCCGCGGGCGTAGCAAGTGTCCTGATTCCCTACCCGCATGCGGTGGACGACCACCAGACTGCCAACGCGCGCTTTCTCGCAGACGCGGGCGCCGCGGTCCTCGTGCCGCAAAGCGAGCTCAGCGCCCAGCGGCTCGCTGAGGTGCTCGCCGGGTTCGACCGCGTGCGGTTGAGTGACATGGCCAGGCGCGCCCGGTCGCTGGCGCTGCCCGGGGCCGCGTCGGCGGTCGCGATGGCTTGCGCGGAGCTCGCCCTATGAAGCACAAGGTCAAGGGAATTCATTTTGTCGGAATCGGCGGCAGCGGAATGAGCGGCATCGCGGAGGTGCTGCTCAATCTGGGCTACAAGGTTAGCGGATCGGATGTCGCTGCGAGCGCGGTGACCGAGCGGCTGGCAGGTCTCGGGGCGAAGGTCGTGCTGGGTCACAAGGCCGAGAACATCGCATCGGCGGACGCCGTGGTCGTGTCCTCGGCGGTAACCCCGGACAACGTCGAGATCCTCGCCGCTAGGGCGAGGCGCATTCCGGTCGTGCCGCGCGCCCTGATGCTCGCCGAGCTCATGCGCTTGAAGCAGGGCATCGCCGTCGCTGGGACCCACGGTAAGACCACGACGACGAGCCTCGTCGCGAGCGTGCTCGCCGAAGGCGGGCTCGATCCCACTTTCGTGATCGGGGGCAGGCTCACGAGCGCCGCGTCCAACGCGAAACTCGGCACCGGAGAGTTCATCGTCGTCGAGGCGGACGAGTCGGACGCCTCGTTCCTTCACCTGCAGCCCGTGGCCGCGGTGGTGACCAACATCGATGCAGACCACATGGAGACCTACCAGCACGATTTCGGGCGGCTGAAGCAAGCGTTTGTCGGTTTCCTGCAGAACCTACCTTTCTACGGCAGTGCCATCGTCTGTACCGACGACGCCAACGTGCGCGAAATCCTGCCCTCCATCTCGAAGCCGATCGTGACCTACGGAATGCGCGAGGACGCGATGGTTCGAGGGACCGAGATCGTTTCCGGAGACCGCATGCGCTTCAGGGCGTTGCGAGAAGGCGCCGCGACCCTGGAAATCACGCTCAATCTTCCGGGACGGCACAACGTGCAGAACGCGCTTGCCGCGATCGCCGTGGCCACCGAGCTTGGCGTCCCCGATGCGGCGATCCGGAAGGCACTCGCAGAGTTCCGCGGCGTCGGCAGGCGCTTCCAGCGCTACGGCGACATTCCGCTTCCGCCGAACGGCAAGTCGGCGGGCAGTTTCACTTTGGTGGACGACTACGGGCATCACCCGGTCGAGATGCGGGCAACGCTCGATGCCGCACGCGGCGCCTTTCCGGGTCGGCGCATCGTACTCGCCTTTCAACCCCACCGTTATACGCGCACGCGCGATCTGTTCGAGGACTTCGTGAAGGCTCTTTCCGGCGTGGACGCGCTGCTGCTCGCGGAGGTCTATCCGGCGGGCGAGACTCCGATCGTCGCCGCCGACGGGCGCTCTCTCGCTCAGGCGATCCGCGTTGCGGGCAAGACCGAGCCCGTATTCGTCGAGAGAATCGCTGACATGCCCGATGCCATCCGCAAAATCGTGCGCCCGGGTGACGTCGTGCTGACTATGGGTGCGGGTTCGATCGGCGGCGTGCCTGCAGCGCTCGCCAGGACCGGAAGATGAAGATGACCGAGCCAATCGACCGATCCGGCGTCGCATTGCGCGGTTCCTTGCGGCTGAACGAACCGATGGCGAAGCATGTGAGCTGGCGCGCAGGCGGTGTCGCCGGGCGGGCCTACGTCCCGGCCGACCGCGTCGACCTTACCGCATTCCTTACGACCCTTCCCAGAGGCGAGCCGGTCTGCTTCGTGGGGCTTGGAAGCAATCTGCTCGTGCGTGACGGCGGATTTCACGGGACGGTCGTCTTGATGCACAGCCCCCACGGCGCGATGCGCGTCGAGGGCGACCTGATTTACGCCGAAGCGAGCGTCGCCTGTCCCAAGGTAGCGCGGCTCGCGGCAACCCACGGCTTCGAGGGCGAGGAGTTCCTCGCCGGAGTGCCCGGAACGGTGGGCGGGGCGCTCGCAATGAACGCCGGCTGCTACGGGTCGGAAACCTGGGACGTCGTCACGAAGGTGCAGACTATTTCGCGCGCCGGGAAACTGAGCGAGCGCAAACCCACTGATTTCGAGACTGGCTATCGGCGCGTCACGCTGCGCGGATCGAAACTGGGTGAGAACGAATGGTTTCTCGGAGCTTGGTTCCGTTTCCGCGCAGGTGACGAGAAGCGCGCCCGGGCCCGTATTAAGGAACTGCTCGCCAAGCGCATCGCGGAGCAGCCACTCGAACTTCCGAATGCCGGCTCGGTATTCCGCAATCCGCCCGGCAAGTACGCCGCGCGCCTGATCGAGGCATGCGGGCTCAAGGGGCACGAGATCGGCGGCGCTCGAATCTCGGAGAAACACGCGAATTTCATCGTCAACCCGAAGGGAAAGGCGCGTGCCTCGGACATCGAGGCGCTCATCGAGCACGCGCGCGACACTGTGAAAGAACGCTTCGGCATCGAGCTGGTCCCCGAAGTGCGAATTATCGGGGAGGTCGTGTGAGCGACTTTGGAAAAGTCGCTGTGCTCATGGGCGGGCGCTCGGCCGAGCGCGCCGTGTCGCTCAAGAGCGGCTCGATGGTACTAGGCGCCCTGAAGAAAAAAGGCGTGAACGCCCACGCCTTCGACACGAAAGAGCGGGCACTCGACGCGCTCGTAAAGGATCGGTTCGGCCGCGTCTTCATCGCGCTGCACGGCCGCTACGGCGAGGACGGTACGGTGCAGGGCGCGCTCGAGCTTCTCGGAATCCCCTACACCGGCTCGGGCGTTCTGGGAAGCGCCCTCGCGATGGACAAGTGGCGCACCAAGCTCGTCTGGCACGGAAGCGGCGTTCCGACACCGCACTGCGAGCTGCTCACGCGAGAAAGCGATCTTCCTGGCGTCGCGACGCGGCTCGGGCTGCCTCTGATGGTCAAGCCCGCCAACGAAGGTTCGTCGATCGGCATGAGCAAGGTGAAGAGCGCGCGCGATCTCCCGGAAGCCTACGCGCTTGCCGCCAATTACGACCGCGTCGTGATCGCCGAGGCGTTCGTGGACGGCGTCGAGCTAACCGTCGGGGTGCTGGGAGACACGGCCCTTCCGCTGATCAAGCTCGAAACACCGCGCGAGTTCTACGACTACGCGGCGAAGTACAGCGCCGAGGACACCCGCTACATCATTCCCTGCGGATTGCCCCCGGACGCGGAGCGCATCATCCAGGACGAGGCGCTGCGTGCTTTCGGAATATTGGGCTGCAGCGGGTGGGGCCGCGTGGACCTCATGCTCGATCGCACGGGGAAGCCCTATTTCCTCGAGGTCAACACCTCTCCGGGGATGACCGACCACTCGCTCGTGCCGATGGCGGCGCGTCACGCTGGGTTGTCCTTCGAAGATCTGTGCCTGCGGATTCTCGAGCTGGCGCGGCTCGCGGAGCCGGGAGACGATCGTGTGGGATAACCCGCGCCTCGCCAACGTCGCCGCAAACGCGCTGTACGCGCTTGCGCTCGCACTCATCGCCTACGCAGGCGCACGCGTCCTGTTCGAGTCCCCCGCGTTTTCGCTCAAGACCATCGCAGTGGGGGGCGAGCTCCAGCATGTCGCGCGTGACGAGATCGTCCGCACCCTCCAGGGCCGCGTCAAGGGCACTTTTTTTACCGTGGACCTGGAGGCGGTGCGCGCGCTGTTCGAGGGGATTCCGTGGGTGCGCCGCGCTGAAGTGCGGCGCAGCTGGCCCGATCGCCTGGAAGTGCGCATCGAAGAACACGTAGCGCTCGCGCGCTGGAGCCAAAGACAAGGGCCGCAGCTAGTGAATACTCATGGAGAGCTTTTCCGCGGGCAGAGTGACTCCAAGCTGCCGGTCTTCTCCGGGCCCGCCGGCAGTGAAGGCGAAGTCACACAACGCTACCTCGCTTTTCGGGGTTTGCTAGCTCCGCTCGCCCTCGAACCCCGGCAGGTCCTGCTGAGCTCCAGACTGTCATGGCAAGTCAAGCTCTCCAACGGGCTCACCGTACAGCTCGGGCACGACTCGGACAGGGACCGCGTCGAGGGCCGTCTTGCCAGGCTCGTCTCCGTATACCCGCAGACCCTTGGGGAGTCCCGGCATCGTCTCGACTATGTCGACCTGCGCTACCCCAACGGGTTTGCCCTGCGTGTTCCCGAGGTCGGGCCCGAGCCCCGCGCACGCAAGCGAGTCTGACATGGCGAGGGAAAACAAGAACCTCATCGTTGCGCTGGACATTGGCACCTCCAAGGTGGCAGCGATGGTGGCGGAATTTTTCCCTGATGGACGCATGGACATCATCGGGACTGGCGGTCACGAATCCAAGGGCCTGAAAAAGGGCGTGGTCGTGAACATCGAGGCGACCGTGAACGCCATCCAGCGCACGCTCGAAGAAGCGGAATTGATGGCCGACTGCAAGATCGAGCGCGTTTTCACCGGCATAGCCGGGAGCCACATCAAGAGCTTCAACTCCACGGGGATGGTGGCGATCAAGGACAAGGAGGTGACGCCCATCGACGTCGAGCGCGCAATCGAGACCGCGCGCGCCATGCCCATCCCGACCGACCAGCAGGTGCTGCACATCCTCACCCAGGAATTCATCATCGACGGGCAGGACGGGGTGCGCGAGCCGCTCGGCATGAGCGGAGTGCGGCTTGAGGTCAAGGTACACATCGTCACCGGAGCCGTCTCGGCGGCGCAGAACATCGTCAAGTGCGTGCGCCGCTGCGGACTTGAAGTAAACGATCTGATCCTGCAGCCGCTCGCGTCCTCGCTTGCGGTGCTGACCGAGGACGAAAAGGAACTCGGCGTGTGCCTCGTCGACATCGGCGGCGGCACGAGCGACATCGCCGTGTTCCGGGAAGGCGCGATCCGCCACACGGCCGTGGTCCCGATCGCCGGCGACCAAATCACCAACGACATCGCGATGGCCCTGCGCACGCCCACCGCGGAAGCCGAGGAACTCAAGGTCCGCCACGGCTGCGCGCTCAGGCAGCTCGCCGAGGCCAGTCAGCTGATCGAGGTCGCGGGCGTGGGCGACCGCCCGCCGCGAATGCTTTCGCGCCAGACGCTTGCAGAGGTCGTCGAGCCTCGCGTCGAAGAACTTTACTCCCTCATTCAGCAGGTGCTGCGCGACTCCGGTTACGAGGAACTGCTTTCCTCCGGGATTGTGCTCACGGGGGGCTCCGCAGTGATGCAGGGGATGGTGGAGCTGGGAGAGGAGATTTTTCACATGCCGGTGCGGCTGGGAATTCCCCGCTACACGGGCTCCCTCTCGGACGTGGTCCGTAGCCCGCGCTACGCCACCGGTGTCGGCCTGTTGCTCGAGGGCGTGGTGCAAACGCAGCGCGGACTCATCGCTCGGCAGGGGGGGTCTTTGAAGCAGGTCGCAAAGAGGATGCGCCAATGGTTTCAACGGAATTTTTAGAGAAGCACGACAGGCAGGAGTTTTTTTTCTTCACCCCGCAAGGAGGTCAGCATGTTTGAAGTCGTCGAAAACGCAGCGAGCGGCACCGTGATCAAGGTGATCGGTGTCGGCGGCGCGGGCGGCAATGCCGTCGATCACATGATCCGAAACGGCGTGGCCGGCGTCGAGTTCATCACCGCCAATACCGACGGGCAGGCGCTGACGCGCACCCAGGCGAAGAGCCAAATCCAACTCGGATCAACCGGGCTCGGCGCAGGAGCCAAGCCCGAAGCCGGGCGGGCTGCGGCGCTCGAGGCTCGCGAACAAATAGCCGATGCCCTGCGCGGCTCGCACATGGCCTTCATCACCGCTGGAATGGGCGGCGGCACCGGCACGGGCGCCGCACCCGTGGTTGCGGAGGTCGCCAAGGAAATGGGTGTCCTCACTGTCGCGGTGGTCACCAAACCCTTCTCGTTCGAGGGTGTGCGCCGGATGCAGGCCGCCGAGACCGGCATCGAGGAGCTGTCGCAGCACGTCGATTCCGTCATCGTGATTCTCAACGAGAAACTCGAGGAGGTGCTCGGCGACGACGTTTCGATGGAGGAGGCGTTTTCCGCGGCCGACAGTGTACTCAAGAACGCCGTCGCCGGAATCTCCGAGATCATCAACGTGCCGGGACTCATCAACGTCGACTTCCAGGACGTTCGCACTGTGATGGCCGAACAGGGAATGGCGATGATGGGTTCGGCGGCCGCCTCCGGCGTCGATCGCGCGCGCATCGCGGCCGAGCAGGCGGTGGCCTGCCCCTTGCTTGAAGGCGTCAATCCGTCCGGCGAGCGGGGGTTGGGTGGGAAACACACCGCCAAAAAAACCAGCCCAATATTTATAAAAATGTACGGAACTTGGACCGAGGCGGCTGTGTGTACCCGATATGCGTGCAGGGCTTGAGGCGAAAGTTGGCGCAACTGTTCGATGCCCAGCGGCGCTG
>CAYQVE010000031.1:0-10533 GCA_964420785.1 uncultured Enterobacteriaceae bacterium
AACCGCATCCCGTAGTTTGTTCCCTGATTAAACGAAACGGCGTTTCCGGTGATGCCGCGATGACGATCGGACACCGGGACCGCGCCAAGACCGAGCTGTTCGTGGTGGTCGGCCAGTGGGAGGGGCGGGAGCTGCGGATCACCGCCGGCTCGCCGGTCGCCGCCGAGACCGCCGCAGCCTCGTTTCGTGACTATCCGGATGGGCCGCTGCGGTGCGTGGACTGGTGGCTGCGCGATGACCTGGCCCATCCGCGGCCGGTGCTGCTGCAGCTCAGCGACTTCACCTCGAGCGAGTACGGAAGCCTGATCGGCGGCGCGGGCTCATATCGCGATTCTGATTACGAAGACGTATTGCTCCTCGAGGAGGAGGCGATTCAAAGGGTCCGCCAAGTATTCGGTCTCGATAACGTGCAGACGGTGGCGACCGGCGAGGCGGGCCGTCAGCGCATCGCCTGAGGCGGCGTCCACTTCGGTTCGTGCGAGCAGAACTTCTCGACGTGGGCGAGCAGCACGTCGAGCTCGACCGGCTTGCCCAGCCAGCCCTCGACGGCCATCTCGCGCCGGTGGGTCTGGTTGCCGCCGGCGGTGATGACCACCACGGGGATGTCGGCGTGCCGCGGGTCGGCGCGCTGCCTGGCGCGGAACTGCCGGCCGTCCATCTCCGGCATCATGAGATCGAGGAGGATGAGGCAGGGCCGCTCGTTCCGCGCCAGCCACGCCAGGGCCTCGCGCCCGTTGCTGACCGCGGCCGCCGGGTGGCCCGCGTCGGCCAGCACCTCGGAGATGGCTTGGCGAATGCCTTCGTCGTCGTCGATGACCAGGACCGGGGGATGCGGGCCGTCCACCGTATCTGTCATTCTTCAGCTCCTCCGCGAGGCATCATGAGGGGCGGCCGGCGGCCCCCGCAAGGCGAAATAGCCCCGGGCCTTCGCCCGGACGCACGCGCTCCGGGCCCGCGACGAGCGAGCGCTCATCGCTCGAGACTCCGCCCGCTTTGAGGCGCTTGACGTTGTCGGAAAAATACGCGTGCGCGAGGGCGATCAGCCGCAGCAGTGCCGGCGTTGCGGCACGTTCCTCCTGCACCCACGCGTTCATGGTCTGCTCGACCGCCCAGGCGGCCTCCCCGAGGCGCATTAGGCCGACCATGCGTCCGCTGCCCTTCAAGGTGTGGAAACCGCGGCGGATCGTCGTGAGCGCTTCTTTATTGGCGTGCTGTTCGCGTACCGTATCGAGATGTTCGCGGATCGTTGCGAGCACCTCGTCGGACTCCTCCAGATAGACCCCTAGGAGCTCGGCGTCGATCGCCTCGGCGCTCGCGTCGATGAGCTTGGCGGCTTCAGGAGACGGAGAGGGAGCCGCCGCCGTGATTTTCTCGATCGCTTCCCTGAGGAATGGCGTAAGCGGCATGGTGCTCGTCTTGTCGAGCGCCTTGAGCGCCTTCCCCGCGGAATCTTCCAGCTTTTGGTCGGCGATGAGCCCTGCGTCTTTCTGGAGGGCGGCGAGGTTTTTTTTCAGTTCGGCCCGAAGGGCTCCATCTTCGGGTTTGGTCTTCCATTCCTCGTACAGGCTCGCCGTCTCGCGCTGCTGCTCGGCGACCTGTGCCTCGACGGTAGCAACCGGCTGGGCCGCGTCGGCTTCGTCTTTTCTCGCGGCTGCGATCGGCTGCATCGCGGCTTCAAAGTCGATCTTGCCGTGGGCCAAGCCCTCGATATAGAAACCAAGGCCTGAGAGAGTCTGGGCGAGACGCTCGAAATCCTGCGGACTCGCGCTGTGGGCCGCGCCGGAGAAGCGGCGGATCTCTTCCGCGGCCGCAGCCAGGGAATCGCGCGCGCGCTGCTCGCCCAGCATCTCGAGCGCCCCAAGCAGCTGGTGCACAGGCTTGTCGAGCGAGGCGAGCTCATCGCGTTTCGTCGTATCACGGAAGAAGGCGTCCAGAACCTGCTCGATCGTGCGCAGGTTGGCGCGCATTTCCGAAACGACCTGGTTCATGAGCAGCCGTTCCTGCGCCTTGCGCGACATCTCGTCGAGCAAAGGGATCTCCGGGGCGCTGCGCCTGAGCTTGCCGAGCACGCAATCTTCCAAGCGCGAACGCAGAAGTTGCGCCTGCTGGGAAAACTCGCCGGAGAGATGCGCGAAACCGGCAAACGCGTTTTCGAGCAGCAGGAGCGCCGTCGCGACTTCGAGTGCGACCGCCTCGCTCATGTTTTCGCGGTTCGAGGTGAGCCACGCGGCGACCCCGGCGACTTCACCGGCGAGCGCCGTGAGGTCCGCATTGCCCAGTTGCTCGGCGTCATCCTTGAGCGCGGCTGCGCTGTCGCGGAATGCGAGCAGCGACGGGGGATTGCCTGATGCGAACTTGTTCCATGCATCTTTCGCATGAGTGAGGTGCTCGCGCGCCGACTTCAGCGCCGGACTTTCCTCGAACGCGTCGCCGTCGCTCTCGGCCGCCGGGATGGTCTGGCTCAGATGGTAGGCTTCCTGAACCTCGCGCACGCGCGCGGTCGCCGGTTTGGCGCGAGCCACGTAGTATAGGACTTCGCGCATCAGTCGCTCGGCAACGCTCGGCGTGCCTTCAAGCAGACGCTTGATCTGTTGCTCGATGCGATTGCACAGTTGTTTGGGGTCGAGATCCTGGGGCAGCTCCTTGTGCGCGAGGGCGTCGAAGAAGGCGAGCGACACCCACCAGAAAGCGCGCTGCGAGGTAGGACCCTGCGCCGCCTCGATCGCTTCGATGGCGGTGCGCATGTCCTCGGCTCCGCTGGCATCGTTCTTGAGCCACTTGAGAAATCCGCGCTGGTAGCGGCCGCGCTGCTCGCGCAGGTATTTGTCCGATTCGCCGGCCTTTGAAGCGCCCGCAAGTTTGTCGCGCTTGGGCGGGCGGAAAGTTAGGTTCGGATAGTAGAGATCGGTCGGGTCGGCATGCCCGCCCCGGGTCGTGACAACGTCGCGGTACAGGGCATAGAGCCTGAGCGGCTGATTGGGGTTGCCCGCCATAAGCTGGTCGAGGTAGGCGCGGATTCCGTTGAGGGCGCGCTCGACCAGCCTGAAGACCTCGCTCTTCCTTAGGGAAGCCTCCTTTTCGATGCCGGCGAGCAGGCCTTCGAGTTCCTCGGATATGCGAGTGAGGCCTTCCAGACCGACGATCGAAAGTGCGCCATGTGCCTGGTGCAGGTGCGATTGGCTCGACTTTAGCTGCGCCGCGTCCGCGCTGTTCAACGCGAACGCGCGCAGTGCCTCCTGAGCGCGCTGGATAGCGTGGTCGATCTCGCCCTTGACCCAGGAAAGCGGCCCGACGTCGAAATCGGTGCGTGCAGTCATTGCTCCCCGACCTGGCTCTCCCGCCTACCCAATCTTGAAGCCCGACACCGAACCTTTCAGCTCCTTGGCGAGCTCGGCGAGCTGGCCGATCGACACTGCCGTGCGCTTGGTGCCCTCAGTGGTCTGCTGAGTGATGCTCAGAATGTCCTGCATGCTGGTCGCCACGGTGTTCGCGGATCTCGCTTGCTGTTCAGTGGTCATGGTAATGCCCTCGATCAGGTGGGCGAGCTGCTGCGACACCGATCCGATCTCGGAAAGCGCCTGGCCCGCCGCGTCCGAGAGCTTCGCCCCTTCGACTACACCCTGCGTGCTCTTCTCCATGGCCGAGACCGCGTCCTGCGTGTCCGTCTGAATGGTCTTGACGATCGCACCTATCTGCTTGGTCGCCTCAGCTGAGCGCTCCGCGAGCCGCTGCACCTCTTCGGCCACCACGGTGAAGCCGCGCCCGGCTTCACCCGCCGAAGCCGCCTGGATCGCGGCATTCAGCGCGAGAACGTTCGTCTGCTCGGTAATGTCCGAAATCAGCTCCACGATCTCGCCGATTTCCTGAGAGGATTCGCCGAGTCGCTTGATGCGCTTGGAGGTCTCCTGGATCTGCTCGCGGATTTCGTTCATACCCGAGATCGAGTTCTGCACCGCCTGCGTGCCTTTTTGTGCGGCGGCGAGCGATTGACGCGCCACGCTCGCCGACTGCGAAGCGCTCTCCGACATCGCGTTCATCGCCTTCGCCATGCTTAGAACGGAGGCACTCGTCTGGCGAATCTCGACGGATTGTTTTTCGGCTGCGGCGAGCAGCTGCGCGGAAGTTTGCTGCGCGGACTCCGTGGCACTGGTCACCTGCGCCGCGGCCGCATTGATCCGGCCGATTAGGGTCCTCAGCTCGTCGATGGTGAAGTTCACCGAGTCAGCGATGGCGCCGGTGATCTCTTCGGTCACCGTCGCTTTCACGGTAAGGTCGCCTTCCGCGAGGTTCCCCATTTCGTTCATGAGTCGCAGAATTGCGTCCTGGTTTGACTGGTTGGTCCGCTCGGTCTCGGCGCGTTGGCGCTCGGCCGCTTCGGCGCGTCGGCGCGTGTCGCCCAAGTACACCAAAACGATCAGCGAGATCACGGCGATGGCCGCGAGAATCAGGAACGCGAGCACGATGAAGTTGGTGGTGCGCCCGCCAAGTTCCTGCTCGTAGGCGTCAGCCAGTTTTTGCGACGCGGCAAGCAGCGGCTCGGAGTCGTCCACGACCTTGCGGCCGGCCTGCTTTGCATTCACCAGCGACTGCAGATTTCCGAGAATCGAGGCCACCGCCCCCTGGAATTCCTGGTAGGCCTTGTCAAGTTCAGCAAGCTTTGCCTGCTGCTCAGGGTCCTTCGCTGCAGTGACGCGAAGCACGTCACTGCCTTTCGACAAGCCCTGCAGCAACTCGCGGAAGGTGGTGGTGTCCTTGCCCATCAGAAACGCCACTTCCGGGTCGATCACGTCGGCGCCGAGCATGGCATTCGCGTTCCGCGCGAGCCGCTGCGTCAACATCACCAGCTGCCCTGAAAGGGAGACCTCGCGCGCGGGGGCCTGGGACTGCAGTTTGAGCGCCTGAACCTGCTCGGCAAGATCGAGCAGCAGGGGATTATTGGTGTTGATCAGGCGTACCGCAGTGGCGAGTCCGACAAGGTTCTTGCTTTGCGCGAGCACGAGCTGCGTGCTGCGGTCGGTCTTTTCCCATTCCTTGGTCAACGCATCCAGCTGTGGTTTTACCGTGTCGGATGTCGGTGGCAGGGATACGTCACCCGCTTCCCCACCCTGCGTGAGCAGCTTCAGCGCCGCGATGAATTCATCGCGCGACTGCTGCAACTGCTTGAACGCTTCGGGGCTGCCGATGAGCCCGGTCTGCGCCGCCTTGGCGATGCGTTGGGACAGCATGCGCATCTGCGCGGCAGTGGAAACGTAGATCGTGCCGTAGGTCGCTTCGCGGTTGTCTTTGAACACGATGAATGCGGCCGCAACGAAGAGCACTGCAAATATCGCGCCGAGAATCGTGTACTGCCGGCCGACGCGGATCGTTCCGAGACCGCCCACCCGCTGCTTCGGCCCTTCGGTCACGGTTGTCGGGCCCGGTGCGGTCTTGGCCACTGGCTTGGGCACGGCCCGAGGGATTGCTCTCGGAGCCTGCGTGGTAGGCGTTGCGCCCTTGCTTCCCGTCTTGGCTGGAAATCTGAGAAATGCCATAGGTCCCTCCTGTGTTCGGATTAGCGTGGATGCCGCTAGGCGCCCACCTGAAGAAAATCGTCGTGGGCCACGAGCGCGCCCATGTCCAACTCGTGCCAGAGGCGGCCATCCTCATCGTGGTAGGCGGCTCCGATCCAGGACCGGTCGGTCGCCTTCTCCACCGGCTGCATGGTCTGCACGTTCTTGAGACCGAGCATTCGGCTGATCAGCAATCCACTGAATGAATGGAAGCGCTCGGCGATCAGCAACAAGCGGCAATCTGGCGTACGCACGGTGTGTTCTCCCCCCATGAAGGCGGCGAAATCGACCACGCTAGCGAGCACCCCGCGGATGTTCGCCAGGCCCAGATACCAGGTCTTGGTGAGCGGAACGCCGGAAAACTCAGGGAGTGGAATCATCTCCCCGGCATCGTCCAGCTTGAGCAGCCAGTTGCCGCTGCCCGCTTGCACCCCCAAGCGCGAGGTGGGCTCGGCCTCGGTCTGGGCCTCCCGCAACCTCTGGGCGAGTCCCTGCTGGAACTCACGCAGGCTGATCTGTCTTGCCACTGTCTGGGCCTATTTGATCGCCGCGACCTTGGCGATCAACTCCTTGGCGTCGATCGGTTTCATCAGGTAATCCTTCGCGCCCTGGCGCATCCCCCAGACGCGATCGGTTTCCTGGTTCTTGCTCGTGACCACGATCACGGGGATGTGCTTGGTCGCCTCGTCGCGTGTAATGGCACGCGTCGCCTGGAAGCCGTTCGTACCGGGCATGACCACGTCCATCAGGATGAGATCGGGCTTCTCCGACTTCGACTTGGTGATCGCCTCATCGCCGTTTTCCGCCGTCACGACCTGGTACCCCTGCTTGGACAGCGTTTCCATGAAAAACTGCCGGTCAGTCGGCGAATCATCCACGATCAAAATCTTCTTTACGGCCATGGCAATCTCCTCACGTACGAACGGGCGCGTGCGCCCCTATGGTTTTCAAAAGACTATCCTTCGTGAATGGCTTGGTCAGGTATTCGTCCGAGCCCACCATTCGGCCGCGCGCCCGATCGAACAAGCCGTCCTTGGAAGACAACATGATCACGGGCGTCGTGGCGAAGTGTGTGTTTTTCTTGATCAACGCGCAGGTCTGATAGCCGTCCAGGCGAGGCATCATAATGTCCACGAAGATGATGTCGGGCTGGTGGTCGGTGATCTTGGCGAGCGCGTCGAAACCGTCTTCGGCGAGGATCACCTTGCAACCGGCTTGAACCAGGAAAATCTCCGCGCTGCGGCGAATAGTGTTCGAATCGTCGATCACCATCACTTTGACGCCGGCAAGATTCGCGGCTTCGCTCACGACCTTCACCCCCGCAAACGCCTTGTGTTTCCCGTATTCCGACAGTTTCGTCGGCGCTCTCGTGCGCTGGCTTGACTCCGCCTCCTACACCTTTTTTACACTATACAACCAAATCCAGTCAAAACAAAGCCTTGTGCGGCGTATTTCAGAAGCGCTATCAGGATCGCCAGCGCGCACCATCGCTGCTTATAGGATTCCTCCAGGGATGAAGCAGGGGTCGTGCCTGAACTCAAAGTTCGATCATCTCGAAGTCCTCCTTCCGGGCGCCGCATTCCGGACAAGTCCAGTTCACCGGGACATCCTCCCAACGCGTCCCCGGCGGGACTCCCTCCTCGGGTAGGCCCTCCTCTTCGTCATAGACGAAGCCGCAGATCAAACACATCCAGGTTTTGAAATCTTGCTTTTCCGTCATTAGGTTGGGATGGGTTACAATGAACGGGCTCGCATCATAACCTGAGCGACGAGCCGCCTGCCAGCCACTGCCGGTTCTTCGCTGCCCATGTCCTCCTCTACACTTCCTCCTATCGTGCTTGCGTTTTCCGCAGCAGATCCGACCGGTGGCGCGGGAGTGCAGGCGGATCTGCTGACGCTCGCCGCGATGGGTTGTCACGCGCTCTCCGTAATCACGGCAATCACTGTCCAAGACACGGCCGGCGTCGAGAACTTGCAGGCGGTCGATCCGGAGTGGGTGGTGGACCAGGCGCGCCTGGTGCTCGAGGATATGCCGGTCGCAGCGTTCAAAGTCGGAATGGTCGGCAGCATCGAAAACATCGCGGCGATCGCTGAGGTCGTGTCCGACTATCCTGACGTGCCGCTTGTCTTCGATCCGGTACTTGCCTCAGGGCGCGGCGACGAACTTGCGACCGAGGACATGATTTCGGCGATGTGCGAACTACTTCTGCCCCAGACCACAATTCTCACCCCCAACAGCCGCGAAGCTCGACGCCTCGTTCAAGGCGACCGCGAAGACGACGATGAGCTTGCCCTCCCCGGCGCCGCGGAGAAGCTGCTCGGCCTGGGCTGCGAGTATGTGCTCATTACCGGCACGCACGAGAACACGCCGCAAGTCGTGAACACGCTCTACGGCCCAGAAGGCGTGGTGCGCTCCGACAGCTGGGAAAGACTGTCGGGAAGTTATCACGGGTCGGGTTGCACGCTTGCCGCAGCGATCGCGGCGACTCTCGCCAACGGCCTCGAGCTTACCGAAGCGGTGCGCGAAGCCCAGGAATACACGTGGCAAACGCTCAACGCGGGGTTTCGTCCGGGCATGGGTCAATACATACCGGATCGGTTTTTCTGGGCGCGGGAAATGGATGAGCCAGGCACAGGCAAAGCCTGAGCACTGGGTGGTTTCACATGCGGGATTTCGCGGTCTGTACGCCGTGACACCCGATGAGCCCGACATCGGGGTGCTCTCTCACAAGGTGAGGAGAGCGCTTGCCGGTGGCGCACGCATCGTGCAGTACCGCAATAAATCCGCGAGTGCGGCGCTACGCCGCGTGCAGGGCGCGGCGCTGCTTGCACTCTGTCGCGTAGCACACATCCCGCTCATCATCAACGACGACCTGGATCTAGCCAGAGGGATCGGCGCGGACGGCCTGCACGTTGGCCGCGAGGATATCGCAATCGCCGCTGCGCGCGCGCAGCTGGGTAAAGACAGACTGCTCGGGGTTTCCTGCTACGACAGACTTGAACTCGCTCTCGCCGCGCGGGAAGCCGGTGCAGACTATGTCGCCTTCGGCAGCGCTTTCCCTTCCGCAACCAAACCGGGCGCGACGCGTGCTCCACTTTCACTTTATCGCGAAGCGAAGCGGCGCCTCGGTCCGCCAGTTGTCGCAATTGGAGGCATTACGACTGAAAATGCCCACACCGTCATCGAGGCAGGGGCCGACGCTGTTGCCGTGATCAGCGCGCTGTTCGACGCGCCAGACATCGAGGCGGCCGCGCGCAGCTTCAGTCACCTGTTCGACAGGAAGACCCCTTGAGCAAGAACGAATCGCTGTTCACGCGCGCACAGGAAACTATCCCCGGCGGGGTCAACTCCCCGGTGCGCGCGTTTCGCGCAGTCGGCGGCACGCCCCGCTTCATCGTGCGCGGCAAGGGCAGCCGCATTTGGGACGCCGACGGTCGCGAGTACATCGATTATGTCGGCTCATGGGGACCCCTCGTTCTCGGACACGCGGACCGGGACGTCGTCGCCGCGGTCCAGGAGGCAGCGGGCTGCGGACTTTCCTTCGGCGCCCCGACCCAGGCCGAGACCGAGATCGCCGAGCAGCTCGCGCGACTCGTACCAGGGCTTGAATTGGTGCGGTTGGTCAGCTCCGGAACGGAGGCGACCATGTCGGCGCTGCGGCTCGCGCGCGGGGCCAGCGGCCGTAGCCGCATCGTTAAGTTCGAGGGTTGCTATCACGGCCATGTCGACAGCCTGCTTGTTAAGGCGGGCTCGGGAGCGCTCACTCTGGGCAATCCGAGTTCGGCTGGCGTAACGCCCGAGACTGCGGCGCAGACGCTCGTTCTTGACTACAACGATGTGATGGGGCTGGGCGCAGCGTTTCACGAGCTCGGAGACTCCATCGCTTGCGTCATCGTTGAGCCGGTCGCCGGAAACATGAATCTGATTGCGCCACGGCCCGAGTTCCTCGAGCGCCTGCGCGCGCTCTGCACGCAACACGGCGCGGTGCTGATTTTCGATGAAGTGATGACCGGCTTTCGCGTCGGACTGCACGGCGCCCAGCAGCTCTACGGAGTGCAAGCGGACCTCGTCACGCTGGGGAAGATAATCGGCGGGGGGATGCCCCTCGGGGCATTCGGCGGTCGCCGCGACATCATGGAGAAAATCGCGCCGCTGGGGCCCGTGTATCAAGCAGGCACGCTTTCGGGAAATCCGCTCGCCGTGGCTGCGGGACTTGCGACCCTCAAAAAACTCGAGGCGCCGGGTTTCTATGAGCGCCTTGGCGGGACGGCGCGCACGTTGTGCGAGGGTTTGGCTTCGGCCGCGCGCAAACGCAGCATTGCGTTTTCGGCGCAGTCCGTGGGAGGCATGTTCGGCCTGTATTTTCGCGCCGCACCGCCTTCGACCTATGCCGAGGTCATGCAGTGCGACAAAGTGGCGTTCAACCGCTTCTTCCACGCGATGCTCGAGCGCGGCGTGTACTTAGCGCCGTCCGCATACGAGGCGGGCTTCGTCTCGGCTGAGCACTCCGTAGCGGATATAGAGACTACGATTGGGGCGGCAGACGCCGTATTCCGTTCGATGAATTAGGCCGGGTTCACGCTGCGCACCGGGCGTTTCGCATACGCGCCGGTCACACTAGGAAAAGCGTCGCCAGACCGAGGAAGATAAAAAAGCCGCCGCTGTCCGTAATTGCCGTAATCATGACCGAGGAACCGAGGGCAGGATCGCGCCCGAAGCGCATCATGGTGAGCGGGATCAGCACTCCGGCGGTAGCGGAAAGAGCGAGGTTCAGCGTCATCGCCGCAGTCATTACCAGACCGAGTGACACCTTCTGGTAGAGCCAATAAGCGATCAGCCCGAGCGCGCTGCCCCAGACCAGGCCCTTTAGAAGCGAAACGACCAGTTCCTTTGCAACCCGCGTCTTCGCGTGCTCCTTTTGCAACCGCCCGGCGGCGATTCCGCCCCCGAAGGAGGATTCGATGAAGTCGTTCTTGACGCTGG
>CAYQVE010000031.1:10543-19376 GCA_964420785.1 uncultured Enterobacteriaceae bacterium
ACGCAGGGTTCATTTCCATCCTTTCGCACAATGCGGGTGGCACCCGATCCGCCTGCAAGCATAGTTGAACCACTCCTTACTGTCTTGGTTGATATTGCGCAGTTCGTGTTTGGCGATACTGGCCGGGCGGCACGCCAACTATCCGTCGAAAATGGCGTGAGAGATGACTTTGATCCATAAAGCCTGTCTGCACGGCGATGTCAGCGATTGGTAGCCCTGCCAAGAGCAGCTTCTTCGCGTGCTCCCTTTGCAACTGCCCGAGCGCGATGGAGCGCACGATCAAGGTGATGGTCTGGTTGCCGGAATTGCCGCCGATGCCCGCCACGATCGGCATCAACGCGGCAAGTGCAACCAGCTTCTCGATCGAGTGCTCGAAGGCACCGATCACACGCGAGGCGAAAAAAGCGGTGACGAGATTGATTGCCAGCCACGACCAGCGGTTCTTCACGCTCGCCCAGACCGAGGAAAAAACGTCCTCCTCCTCGCGCAAACCGGCCTGCGTGAGGAGCTCGCTCTCGCTCTTGCTACGGATGAAGTCGACGACCTTGTCAACCGTCACCCGGCCGACGAGTTTTCCCTGCTCGTCTACGACTGGTGCCGAAACCAAGTCATACCGCTCGAACGCCTTGGCGGCGTCTTGCGCTTTGTCGCCGGACTGGAGCGTGACGACGTCACTTACCATGACCTTTCCGACATTGTGCTCAAGTTCGGAGACGATCAGTTTGGAGAGCGGCAGCACGCCCTTCAAGCGCTCGTCCCGGTCGACGACGAAGATTTGGTCGGTATGGTGCGGCAGCGCGTCGAAGCGCCGCAGATAGCGCGTGACGGTCTCGATCGAGGTGTCCTCGCGTATGCTGACCACGTCGAAATCCATGAGGGCCCCAACGGCGTCCTCGGGATACGACATCGCCGCGCGCAATTGTTCCCGTTCCTCTACCGGAAGGGCTTGGAAGACGTCGTGGATGACCCCTTCTGGCAGGGCCGGCGCGAGGTCGGCGATTTCGTCGGCCTCAAGCTGCTCGGCCGCAGCGACCAGCTCCTGCAAATCCATGCTGCGGATGAGCGTCTCGCGCACCGCATCGGAAGCTTGAAGCAGGATTTCACCGTCGCGCTCCGCCTCGACTAGGTTCCAGACGACGAGCCGCTCCTCCAGCGGCAGCGATTCGAGCACGTACGCGATGTCTGCCGGATGCATGGAGTCGAGCTTCGCGCGAAGTTCGGCGACGTTCTGCCGGTGCACGAGAGATTCCACCAACTCGTGCTTTGGCATTTCCTGGCGCTGCACCAAGTGCTCGACCAGGCGGTGCCGCCGCAGGAGCTCTTGAACCTCACGCAGGTCGACCTGGAGGTCTTCGAGCTCCTTCTTCGGGCTGAGGGTTTCGATCATGCGAGCCGGCCCTTCGCCGTGAATTGGCCACGGGGTTTGCCGCTGCCGACGCCCGACGCGCCGCGCGCGGCTGCGGCGATTCTAGCAGTCGGCTGTATGATGGCGATAGAAAAATCTCGCCCGATGGAACCCCACCGCACAGCTCTCGGAGCAGACGTCCGCCCTACTGAAGTGCTTGCCTGGGCGATGTACGACTTCGCGAATTCGGGGTACACGACAGTCGTAATCACGGCCGTGTTCAACGCCTATTTCGTCGCCGTGATCGCTGGCAACGCGCCTTGGGCGACTTTCGCCTGGACGGCTGCGTTATCGGTTTCGTACGCCTGCATTCTGCTGACTGCGCCCGTCCTCGGCGCCTACGCCGACCTGCGCGCGGCAAAAAAGCGCTTGCTCGTTCTCACCACGGTCGGCTGCGTGGCCGCCACCGCCCTGCTCGCAGTTACCGGGCCCGGGACGCTGGTGCTCGCGGTAACGCTGCTGGTGATCTCGAACTTCTGCTTCGGCACCGGCGAGAACCTCATCGCTGCGTTCCTTCCCGAGCTAGCTCAAGGCGAAGCGCTAGGACGAGTGTCGGGGTGGGGCTGGAGTCTCGGCTATCTGGGAGGGCTGTTGACCCTCGGGCTTTGCCTGGCTTACGTTCCTTTGGGGCAAGCCCAACGAGAACAGGCGCAGCAATTCGTACCTTATTCGATGTTGATCACCGCAGCGACCTTCGCTGCGGCGAGCCTGCCGACCTTCCTCGTGCTTAGGGAACGCGCTCAGGCGGCGCCGTCCGCCCCCGGCGAAAACGTCGCGGGGGCAGCCTTTGCGAGGCTCGCGCAGACGGTGCGGGAAGCGGCGCGCTATCGGGACTTGGCGCGGTTTCTTCTTTGCATTGTTTTCTACCAGGCCGGAATCCAGACGGTGATCGCCCTCGCTGCAATTTACGCTGAGCAGACCCTTGGCTTCTCAACGAAGGATACTATTACCTTGATCCTGGTCGTCAATGTGACTGCGGCCCTCGGCGCGTTCGCCTTTGGCCACATCCAGGACCGCATTGGGCACGTGCGCACCATTGCCGTCACGCTTCTCCTCTGGATCGCGACGACGCTGATCGCGTGGGCTGCTTCGGGGCCAGGGCTTTTCTGGATCGCCGCCAATCTTGCCGGGTTGTGCCTCGGTTCCTCGCAGTCGGCGGGCCGCGCGCTCGTCGGCTACCTGAGCCCCGAGGACAGGCTCGCCGAGTTTTTCGGCCTATGGGGCCTCGCAGTAAAACTATCGTCGATCGTGGGCCCACTCACCTACGGCGCCGTAACCTGGATGACCGAAGGCAACCATCGTCTCGCGATGCTTGCGACAGGCGGGTTCTTCGTTGTCGGCCTTCTCCTATTGACAGGAATCGACGTCCCTCGCGGTCGGCGCGCGGCAGAACGGCCCTAGCAGTCGTCGTCGCGAAGGCTAGGGAACCTGCGCGGCGGGCATCTGCTCCAGTATGCTCTCGCTGTAGCTCGCCAGATAGGCTGAGTCACGGTTGCGGTCGTAGTAGCGCGGGCGCGGAAGCATCGCTGCCAGACGCGCCGCCTGCTCCGGGTCGAGGCCGGCTGCCTCCACACCGAAGTAGTGGCGTGCCGCTGCTTCGGCTCCGAAGACGTTTTCGCCCCATTCCGCGACGTTCAGATAGATTTCGAAAATGCGGCGCTTGTCCATGGAGGCCTCGAGCATTGCGGTAAGAATCGCCTCCTGGCCCTTGCGCAGCAAACTGCGCTCACCCGAGAGAAACAGGTTCTTTGCGAGCTGCTGGGTGATGGTCGAGCCCCCGGCTACGATTTTCCCGCGCCGCTGGTTCTTGTTCATCGCCCGCTGGATGCCTTCCCAATCGAAACCTTCGTGATCGACGAACTTTGCGTCCTCCGCGACGATGATGGCGCGCTTCAAATGGATCGAAATTCGCTCGTAATCCGTCCATTTCTGCTCCAGCACTTTAGGCTTGCTCGGTCGCGAGGTCTCCAGGCGCGCATCCATGACTCGCGTCGTCGCAGGATTGTGCTCGACCCAGTACAGGATCTGTGCCAAGAACCAGAACTCGTAGACGGCAAGGCTGATGACCACCGTCCCGGCGGCATAACAGAACGTCTTCCACAATGAAACGAGCAGCCTCATTCTGCACGCGCTTTGCCCTACCCGGGCCGCTCAGCTCGTACTGCAAAAAAGGCCGATCCCTTCCTAGTCACTGAAAACCTTGTCACCGCGTGCGAAATGCCACGTGCGTGTGATCACGAGGATGTCCGTTTCGCGGCGAATGTCGGTGGGGAATTTGGCGTAGGGCGCCGCCAGTTGAACGATCCGCTGTGCGGCGGCATCGAGGATTTTGTATCCGGAGGAACGCTCGAGATCCATGGCCGCCAGCGTGCCGTCCGAGTTTATCGAAACGGTGAGCCTGAGGCTGCCGTAGATTCTGCCGCGCGCACTTTCGGGATAGTTGAGATTCCCGATGCGCTCGATCTTCTGGCGCCAGTCCTCGACATAAAGTGCGTAGCGAACTTCCGCGGCACGCGCGCCCACGAAGGTCTTACGCGGACGCTTGTTGTACTCCTCGATCTGGCGCGCGATTTGCGCTTCCATCCGGGCAACGATCAAGGCGCTCTCGGCGAGATCTGCGCCGGAGACCTGCGACTTCATCTCGGCCTGCGGTTCGGGCTCGGCCGACGCGATCTTCTTCCGAGAATGCACTTGTGCGAGCAATTGTCTTTGTCGCGCCTCTAGCTCCTGCACGCGGCGGGTTGCCTGCTTCAAGTCCGAACCGGGCTCCGTCGGCTGCGTTACCGGGAGAGGGGATTTCGCGCGACGATCAAGATCGGTATCGCCGCCCCCGTCAAGGTCGGACTGGGCGTGGACTTCGGGGCGGGCCGGCCTCGAGCGGGTTTTCGAATTCACCAACACTACGTCGAGCTGTGTTGGACTGAGCTTGCGTAGAGCGTCGGGTAGCCTAAAATGGATCGAGAGCACGATCGCGTGGAGAAGTATTGAGATAGACAGCGCCATCGCCAGCACACGCGAATCGGGATCCAGCCTGGCAAGCCGCTGCGGCCACGCGAGGGCGTTAGAAACACTCAACTTTCTGACCCCCAAAAGCTTTTTGAATCATGGAATTCTAGGCCTTTTTTCGAGTTTTGTCTCACGTACGCTGATGTCCCTTGCAGCGGCGAAATACGCACTTGAGGTCGGCTTCAATGAGGTCGATTTCAGCCACTGCGATTTCGACGCCCGTGCCCGGCGCGAGTTCGGGCAGCGACGGCACCCTGGCGTGAAGGGGTAAGCCGTCGAACTTGACCAGATTTTCGCGCACCACTTCCGCCCCCGCAACATCGATCGCCTCCTGAAGCAGCCACCTGAGGCACCAGTAATGCTCCATGCGCCGCTGGAATTCGTCGTAGGAAGCGTATGTCGTTTCAAAATCATGCACTGCAGCTAGCATGATGTCCGCATTCCGGGAAAACGGCGGCGCCTGCCCGTCGAGGAGCGCGAGGAGCTGCCACTGGTTTACCAGATCCACGTATCGGCGCAGGGGCGAGCTCATCCAGGCATAGTGGCTGATTCCCAGGCCCACGTGCTCCATGGCCGAAGTGGTCATCCTGACCTTGCCAGCCGACTGTACGCGGTAGATCGCCGCGACATCGTGATCGTCGAGCATCCTCCCCCACGTGCTGTTTACCGCGATCATCAGCTCGGCTACCAACTTATCGAGCGGCGTACCACGACGACGCTCGATGATATTGATGCGCACGTTTTCCCCGTGACCGTCGATGCGAAACGTGTAGTCAGGACGTTCAGGCCCCGAAGAGGATTTGCCGCGGCAGCGCTCGAGCACGCCCGCAAACTTCCAGAGCGTGTTCATTTCGCGTGAAAAGGGGATGTCCTCCCGCGACGCTCCGGTAAGAAAGGCGGCATCGAGCTCCTCGACCTCCTGATGGCGCAGGTTCGCGGCAATGCGCACCCGCTCGACGCGCGTGTGGTTAGATTCGACAGTGAAATCGTCAGTGCGTAAATCGAAATAGAGGGAACACGCCGGGCATTCGGCGCCTTCGATGAGGGAGAAGCGCTCGATCGCTTCAGGCGGCAGCATCGTGATCTTGCGGCCCGGCATGTACACGGTCGAGAGCCGCTCGCGCGCCACGGCGTCGAGCGCCGATCCGGCTGCGAACCCGAGAGCCGGAGCGGCAATGTGGATCCCGACGCGAATGCGGCCGCCCGCAAGGGGGGCCAGCGAGAACGCATCGTCGATTTCCGTCGTAGCCATGTCATCCAGGCTGAATGCCTCCGCTTCGCCGATCGGTAAGGCCCGCAGCTCGGCAATCTCGAACTTCGAGGGGAAATCCGTTCCCCTGGGAAAGTATTCGTAGAGAAATCGGTTGAGATGGTAGTCGTGGCTATAGGGCAGCGCGCCGCAGCGCTCTAAAAGCTTCGCAGGCGACAGGCCGGTTCTTGCGCAGGCCTCCTCCAGGGCTTTGGTTTCCGCGCGGTTGCGATCGGGTTTGTACAGGAGCTGTTCCCGGAACGGCAGGAACTCTTCCGGGAATGCGCCGCTTTCGAGCTGCTCAGCCCACGCTGAAATCTGCACTTGCTGTTGTTTCTTCCTCTCGATGCCGGCAAGCGCGGCGCGCAGCGTCTCGGGCGGCGCAGCCCGATACCGCCCCCTGCCCTTACGGTAGAAGTACATCGGCGCCGAGTGCAATTTCACCAAAATGCCGGCTGCCTCCACCGACGAAGGCGCGCGGCCGCAATATTCGCGCGCGAGCTCGGTGAATCCGAACTCCTCCGCGCCGCAGCACTGCCACAGGAAATCCGCGTCGATATCGACCGCCAACGCCTCGGCTTGCGCGAGAAGCTCCGCTGCGCTGGGCTCCGCAAATCGCAACAGCACATCCTTGGATTTGATCTTGGCTCGCTTGCCATGCGGTGCCTCGACCTGGAGGGTGTTGTCGCTGTCGACGAGCACCGTCGCGACCTTGAACGCACCGCTATCTTCGTAGAGAACGTTCACGCTGGAGCCAAACGGGAAAGAGCCGCGTCGCGTCGGCCCGATGAGTGCGATAATTATAGCGCAGCAGTGCTCCCGTTCACGCCGACGAAAGCGCCAAATCGCTCGCCAATGGCAAAGATCGAATCGATCGCCGTAGCAACCGTCCGGGTCCCGTTGGACAAGGTCACGAGCTTCGCCACGCGCACGGTTTCAGCGCGCGATTACGGGCTGGTCAAGGTGAGCGCGGAGGGCATCGAGGGCATCGGATTCTGCTACGCAGGTTCTTCCGGGGGAACGCTCGTCGCGCAAGCCGTGGAGCAGCTGCTTGCGCCTGGCCTGCTTGGCCGCGAAAGCTTGCTCGTCGAAGGTCTTTGGCAGCGCATGTTCGAGGAAACATTGCTGCACGGACGCGCCGGCAGCGTCATGCGCGCGATCTCGATCTTGGACTGTGCGCTTTGGGATTTGAATTCGCGCGCGTCGAAACTTCCACTTTACAAGTATCTCGGCGCCGCGGTGGATGAGGCAGTGCCGGCGTACGCAAGCGGGGGATACTACCTCCCTGGCAAGACGCCGAAAAAGCTCGGCGAGGAAATGGCGAGCTACGCAAAAGCAGGTTTTCGTGCTGTGAAGATGAAAGTGGGGCGGCTCTCTCCCAAGGAGGAGGAAGCGCGCGTGAAGGCCGCGCGCGACGCGATCGGGCCTGACATCGACCTGATGCTGGATGCGAACAACGCGTGGCATGATTTGCCTACCGCGATGCGTTATATGGAGCGCTTCGAGCTCTACGATCCTTATTGGATCGAGGAGCCGTTTTTCCCCGATGACATCGACAATCACGCGCGCCTGGCGAAACTCACGCGTGTCCCGGTTGCCACTGGCGAGATCGGCGCCGGACGCTGGCACTTCAAGGAAATCCTCGATAAGGGCGCGGCGCACATCCTGCAGACCGACGCTCTGGTATGCGGCGGTGTTACCGAATGGAGAAAAATCGCCGCTACCGCGTCGAGCTACGGCGTCACCGTCTGCCCGCACTGGTTTCATGATCTGCACGCGCAGCTTGTAGCGGCAACACCCAACGCTCGCTACGTCGAGTTCTTCCCCGATAACCAAGTGCTCAATTTTCGGCGTCTCATCGATACTCAGCTCAAGCTAAGAGACGGGATGTTGATTCTGCCGAAGACACCGGGCCTCGGGTTTGGATTCGATGAGAAGGCTGTAGCGCGCTACGGCCTCGAAGACGGAAAGGCGGTTTGGAAGGTGCTGAAGTTGAAACCGTAGTCAATTCATTCCGGCGAATTCCAGTATCAGAGGGATTTGTTCTGGAAAGCTCGCGAGGCCGTGGTCTCCACCTTGCACCACGACCTGCTTCGCGCCCCTGTATTTTCTCACCGCCGCCCGGTAATCGAGCACTTCGTCCCCGGTTTCGACAAGCAGCAAATAGCGCTCGGGGCGAACTTTGCTCACGAAGAGTTCCTTCCATTTGCGGAGGTGCTCTTCGGTCAGCTCGTAGCGCTCGCCCCCATGAAAGGTCTGTTGCGGGCCGAGGTAGGCTCGCAATCCCACGTGCGGATCGATCGCCGGATTGATCAGCACCGCCCGAAGGTTGTGCTTTTCCGCAAGCCAAGTCGCATAGAATCCACCGAGAGAACTCCCGACCAGCGTGATTTTCTCCGCGGGCTGGTGCGCTATTTCGGCCTTGACGACCGCCAGTGCGAGATCCGGCTCGTGAGGCAACTGCGGGCAGAGGAACTCCGCTCCCTTGCCTCGCTCATCGAGGTATTGCTTCAAATACTGTGCTTTGCCCGACTGCGGCGAACTGTTGAATCCGTGGAGGTAAATGATCATGCCCCGGTCGCTGGGGCCGCTCGTTTTAAGAGCGAAGCGAGCAAGCGCTCATGGATACCCCCGAATCCCCCGTTCGACATGACAAGGACCTGATCGCCGAGCTGCACATCGGCAATGATCGCCCCGACAAGCCGTTCCAGATCGCTCTCGATGCGCACGCGATCGCCGAGCGGCGCGAGCGCAGCTGCGACATCCCAGCCGAGGTTCGCGCTAAAGCAAAAAATCCTGTCCGCCTGCTCGAGACTGGCGGGGAGCCGGTCCTTCATTAGACCGGCCCTCATGGTGCTGGACCGTGGCTCGAGGACGACCAAAATGCGCGCACTTCCCACCTGCTTTCGCAGGCCTGAAACCGTCGTCGCGATGGCCGTCGGGTGGTGCGCGAAGTCATCCCAAACGGCAACGCCCGCGACCGTACCCCGCAGTTCCATGCGGCGCCGGATGCCTTTGAACCCCGCGAGGGATTCGATGGCCCGCGCCGGATCGACACCGGCAGCATGCGCCGCGGCGATCGCGGCGATCGCGTTTTGGAGGTTGTGCTCACCCTGAAGGTCCAGGTGCAGTTGCCCAACAAGCCTGCCTCGATTGAAGCCTTCAGAACAACC
>CAYQVE010000032.1:0-9114 GCA_964420785.1 uncultured Enterobacteriaceae bacterium
CCCGCCGGGGACCCGCGGTCTTAAGAATGGACGGGAAAGGGCCTATCCCCGTTCCCATCGATATCAGCCAGAGGTTCTCCCCGTTTGGGATCTCGGAGAGCACGAGGAACCCCGCCGGCCGCGGCGCTAGATATATCGCGTCCCCCGATTCCAGCCTGCACAGCCGCTGCGTGAGCGGCCCGTCGGGAAGCGTCACGTAATAAAACTCGTGCGGGTGCTCCTCGGGCGCGTTCACGAACGAGTACGGGCGCGCGACCATCTCGCCTCGCACCGCGAGCGCGAGCTTGGCGAACTGTCCCGCCTCGAACCGGGCGACATCGGCCTCCACCTGCAGCGTGAACAGGGTCTCCGTCCAGCGCTTCTGGTTGACGATGGTGCCTTCGACCCACTTCTGCATGATTCACCGCAGGAAGACTCACTGCAGCAGGAATGGTTCCATGGTGAGCGATTCTACCTTGCCGCCCATCATGACGATGCTGCCGCCGCGCCGGTTGTCGCCGTTGTCGGAGAATTCGAATCGGTAGACGCGCCGCAAGGCGACGCGCCCGCTCTCGTCGCGCGCCGGGCGAATCGACACGCATTCCACTGTCTGGTCGAGGAATTGCAGGCCATTGCGCTCACAGGTGTGCGAGCCCGCCGCGACCGCGCCCTCGCGAGCTCGCATGCTGTCGAACCACAGCCAGGCGAGAACAGCCATCGCGGCGAGCGCCCATGCTTCCCACATCGGTAGCCTACGACGCGTCGGGTCGGGAAAGATTCACCACCCATATATGCTATCTGCCGCGCTTGACTACAATGGCTTGCCGCTCCGCTGCCGCGCGATTCACCGCAGATGAAGATCGAACGAAGCGTGTATCTGGGAGTTCCCGCAGCCGTGCTGGCAGGGTTGATTCTGTTCACGTATTTCAGCTATCGGGACGACTTGGCAGCGGCACGGGCCCGCGTCTCCTCGGGCAGCCGGGTCGTCGACACGCCGTGCGGACCGATCGAATACGCCCTCACCGGCAAGGGCGCGCCGGTGCTTCTGGTGCACGGCGCGGGCGGCGGTTTCGACCAGGGCCTGGAATTCGGACGCCCGCTGGCCGAGCGCGGCTTCACCGTGATCGCCATGTCCAGATTCGGATATCTACGCACCCCCATGCCCATCGACGCTTCGCCCGCGGCGCAGGCCGACGCGCACGCCTGTCTGCTGGACGCTTTGGAATTGCCCGGAGCCGCGATTCTCGGGGGTTCGGCAGGCGCGCCCTCCGCGATCGAATTTTGCCTGCGGCACGCGCGGCGCTGTTCGGCGATGGTCCTCCTCGTTCCGGCTCTCTTCCCGCCGGGCGCGCCGCAGGTGCGGCCGCCCGCGCAGCTTCCCTCGATGTTCGAGTTAGTCCTCGGATCGGATTTCATTTTCTGGTTGAACATGGCGCTCGCGCGGAGCACCGTGTTGGAGAGACTCTTCGCCACCCCTGCCCGCGATTTCCGCAACGCATCGTCTGAGGAGCAGGAGCGCGTCCTGCGGATCATGCGAAGCGCCTTGCCGCTCGGCCGGCACCGGGAAGGCCTGTGGAACGACTTGGCAATCGTCGCTTCGTCGCCGCGCTACGCGCTGGATCGAATCGCAGCCCCCACGCTCGTCATCGGCGTCGAGAACGATTTGTTCAGGATTTATCAGAGCGGCCGCTCCGCGGCCGAACGCATTCCAGGCGCGCGTTTCGTAGGCTTTCCGAACGGAGGGCACCTGTGGGTGGGACACCAGGACGAGGTTGCGTCAGAGATTACGAAGTTCCTCAGCGATACCTACTCGCAGCCTTTTACTCGTGGCGGCGCGTGAGCCACTCCGCGACGAGCACGGGCTTCTCCTCCCCCTCGCGCTCGAGGGTGACGCTCCAGGTGGTCTGAACGCCTTTGGCGATGTCCTCCACGGCGGCGAGCCGGAAGCGCGCACGCACGCGCGAGCCGGCGGGCAAGGGCCCGGTGAAGCGCACGCGGTTCAGGCCGTAGTTGATCCCCAGACGCGTGCCTTGAATTTCGATCGCCCGCCCCAGCAGGTACGGCAGAAGCGAGAGCGAGAGAAAACCGTGCGCAACGGTCGTGCCGTAGGGCGATTCCCTGGCCGCGCGCTCGCGGTCGACGTGAATCCACTGATGATCTTCCGTCGCGTCGGCAAAAGCGTCGATGCGCTCCTGGCTCACGGCGAGCCAATCGGTCACCGCGACCTCCTTGCCGATCCACTCCTTGAGCTGGGCGATGCCGGGGATTACGATCCGGCTCACGATGGAACGGCTCCGACGGGCTCGTCCGGCAGCGTCTTGGCCGCAATGCTGCGCGAGCCCTATCCGAGCAGGCGCGCGAGCCAGCTCTTCTTCCTGTGGCCGTGCCCGCCTTTCACCAGCTCGGCAGGGGGGCGGGTGAAATCAGGCTCGTCGCGCCTCATGCGACTGAAATCCCTGTTGGCCGAGGGATCGCTCCACTCGTGCTGGAGGTTCTGCTGCGCGGCCTCGGCGTTGGCGAGCATCTTGTGGAAAGTATCCCAGAAGGGTTCGCCCGTGATCCCGCAGGCGACGATGGCCCGTTTCACCACGCGCAGCTCCGCAAGGAACAGAATCTCCTCCGCAACTTCCCACGGAAGGCCCTTCCGTTTTCCGTCGCGGGAGTCCATCAGCAGATGCGAAGTGAAGGCATCGAACTCCGGGTGCCCCCAGAGCAGGCACACCCTCTTGGTGATGTGCGGCAGCTTTTCCAGCGCGCAGGCTTCCGCCGCAGAGACCTTGCGAAGCTTTGCAGACACGCTCTCTTTGTTAATATTCATTGGGCCCCCCCGGTCCCGGCATTCTATAACCGGGTAGTGTAGCGCATGCGCCTGGCCGATTGAACCTCCTTCATGCTGCTCGCAGAACTGCTCGCCGCCTCCGAGCGCGTCGCTGGGACGCGCAGCCGCCTCGCGAAAATCGACGCGCTCGCCGAATGCCTGCGACGGCTCGAAGCGTCCGAAATCGCGCTGGGCGTGGCGTATCTCAGCGGCGACACGCGCCAGGGCAGGATCGGCATCGGCTACGCCACTCTGAAAGACGCGCTCGCCGCGACGCCGGCGAGCGCCGCGCGGCTCACGCTCGCGCACATCGACGAAGCGCTCGCACGCCTCGACCAGACCAAGGGGGAAGGCTCCGCCGCCGAACGAGGGCGCCTGCTCGCGGAGCTTTTCGCGGGCGCGACCGCGCCCGAGCAGGATTTTCTCGCGCGGCTCCTGCTCGGCGAGCTGCGCCAGGGCGCGCTCGAAGGGATCATGCTCGACGCCATCGCGAAAGCAGCCGGGATCAGGCCTGAGCGTGTGCGCTCGGCGGCGATGCGGGCGGGCGGCCTTCCCGCGGTCGCCGAAGCCGCGCTCACAGAAGGCGATTCGGGCCTTGCGCGCTTCGCGCTCGAGGTCTTCCAGCCGGTGCAGCCGATGCTCGCTCAACCCGCCGGGGACGTCGCAGACGCGATCGAACGCCTGGGACCGGCGGCCTTCGAGTGGAAGCTCGACGGCGCGCGCGTTCAGGCGCACAAGTCGGGCGTTCAAACCCGCGTCTATACGCGAAGCCTGAACGAAGTCACCTCCGCCGTGCCCGAGATCGTCTCGGCGCTGCAGGAGTGCCCCGCGCGCGAAGTGATCCTCGACGGCGAAACGATCGCGCTGCGGCCCGAGGGCACGCCCTACCCTTTCCAGGAAACCATGCGCCGCTTCGGGCGCAAGCTCGACGTGGAGGCGTCGCGCGCGACGTATCCGCTCAGCGTCTTTTTCTTCGACTGCCTGCTCGCGGAAGGCGAGGACCTCACCGCGAGACCCGCACGTGAGCGCTTCGGCGTGCTCGCGAGAATTCTGCCGGCGAGGATCCTCATCCCGCGCCTTGTCACCGGCGACAGGGAAGCCGCGCAGGCTTTCTACGACGACGCGCTCGCGCGCGGCCACGAGGGCGTCATGGCGAAAGCGCTGGAGGCCCCGTACGAGGCCGGAAGCCGCGGCGCCGGCTGGCTCAAGATCAAGGAGGCGCGCACACTCGACCTCGCCGTCATCGCGGCCGAATGGGGAAGCGGCCGCCGCAAGGGGTGGCTGAGCAACCTGCATTTGGGCGCGCTCGACCCCGCCACCGGCGCCTTCGTCATGCTCGGCAAGACCTTCAAGGGCATGACCGACAAGATGCTCGCCTGGCAGACCGAGCGCCTGCTCTCGCTCGAAACCTCGCGCGAGCATCACGTCGTGCACGTGCGGCCGGAGCTCGTCGCCGAGATCGCGTTCAATGAAATCCAGCAGAGCTCGACTTATCCGGGCGGCTTCGCGCTGCGCTTTGCGCGCGTAAAGCGCTACCGCGAGGACAAGAGCGCGACGGAGGCCGACACGATTGCGACCGTGCGGGCGCTGTACGAGGGGCAACTGCACCGCAAGGCCGCGGGTTCCGCGTGATGCCGGAAGGCGGCAAGCTCTGCTAAGCACCCGAAGTGCCTGGCCCCGGCGGCAGCAAGGCCGTTTCCGGGCTTTTTTTTCGCCTGCTGCTTAGGGACTTCCGCGACCATAGGCTGATGTAGGCCGCCGCGGGACGACGAGATTGCCGATGGAGACTTGCACCGGCTCGCCGTTCTGATTCTTCGTTGTCGTCCTCACCTTGATCAATCCCTGCCCCGGACGGGACTTCGAAGGCCGCACCTCGAGAATTTCGCTCTCGAGATGCAGCTCGTCGCCCGGCCGCACCGGCCGCGGCCAGCGGAACTCGTCGAACCCCGCGCCGATGATCCCGCCAGCGGGTTTGAGCTCGCTTTCCACCAGGAGCCGCATGGTCATTGCCGCGGTGTGCCAGCCGCTCGCCGCCAGCCCCCGGAATATCGAGCCGCGCGCGGCCTCCTCGTCGAGATGAAAGGGTTGCGGGTCGAATTCGGCGGCGAAGGTCTTGATCCGCTCCTTCTCGACGCGCAGGCGCCCGGAGCCGAACGTCTGCCCCACCGCGAAGTCTTCGAGATATCGTCCGGTCATTGCCGCTCCTCCGCAACAGCACCGCCGGCATGGGCAGCCGGCCGTATACTTGGAGCGTACCAAGAAAGGAGTGAACGATGCGCACACAAGCCGAGCGCGCACGGATGTTCGGGGCGCTGCGTCAACTTCCCGGGATCTTCATGCCCAGCCCCCGGTCTGGGAAATTTGAAGGATGTGAAGGAGGTGAGCCATGGCAGGATTTGTGAAGGTAGCGAGGACTGAGGACGTCGCCTTGGGGCGTGGAATGATGGTCGAGGTGAGCGGAAAAAAGATTGCCATCTTCAACGTAGACGGGAACTACTATGCAATCGACGACACCTGCACCCATAAGGGCGGCCCGCTATCGGAAGGCGGGCTTGACGGCAAAGAGGTGACGTGCCCGTGGCACGGCGCAGTCTTCGACGTGACAACTGGCGAGGTGCTGGGGCCTCCGGCCCCCAGACCGGTTTCTAGCTATGACATACGGCTTTCCGGGAATGACATCGAAGTCGAGGTGTGAACTCAGAGGCCGCCGGCCGGCGAACCCTACCGCTCCTCCGGCGCCTTGAGCTTGCGGAACGACACGTACAGCAGCGCGTCGTAGAGGATCTTCAGCCCTGCCGCGGCCATGATCGGGGCGCCCAGGGTCAGGGCCTGCATGGCGCTGCCCGCAAAAACGGGCGCGATGGCGCGAGCGCACATGCGCGCGAGGTTGGTCACACCGCCCGCGAAGGTACGCTCCTCCGGACGCACCACCGCCATGAGATACGACTGGCGCGTGGGCACGTCCATCTCCGAAAGCCCTTCGCGCAGGAGGAACAGCACCGCCGCAACCTCGAAGCTCCCGGTGAACGGGATGGTGAAGGTGAGAAGGCTCGAGGGTGTGTGCGTGAACACCATGGTATTCACGAGGCCGATGCGCGCGGCGAGCCAGGCGGCACCCAGATGGGAGAACGCGTTCATGACGCGAGCGCCGACGAAAAGCATGCCGATCGCCGCCTCGGATGCGCCGAACTGCGCGTGGAAAAAATATGCGAAGAGCGCGCTGCCCTGGAAGCCGCCGGCGAAGCTGTCCAGCGCGAAGAGGAAGGACATCTTCGCGAGGATAGCCCGGCTTTGTGGGCTCATCTCGGCGCGCAGCACCGCCGTCGGCGACTCCGCCTGCGACGACAGTCCGAGGTAGAGCACCGCCGTCGCGGCGTACAGCGCCGCGTAGAGGATCACCGCGGCGCGCAGCGAATCCAGGGGATCCACCCCGGCGAAATCGCGCAGCAGCGGCGGAAGCACCGCGAGCGCGGCGCCGAGGGCGTGCCCCACGTCCTGGATCACGTTGTACCACGCGAAGGCGCGCGTGCGGCCGGCATCGTCGCCCGTCGAGGGCAGGATGGCCTGCTCGATCGCAAGCGCCGCGGCGCGGTCCTTGCCGAGCGAGTTGAGCATGCCGAGGAATGCGGCGACGCCGAGCACGACGATCTGGGAGGAGAAGGCGAACACGATGCCGCCCGCCGCGGCGAGCACCCCGAGCCCGACCAGCCAGCGCTTGCGGCCGATGCGGTCGCCCCAGAACATGACCCCCGCCGCGCCCACCGCCGTGCCGGCGATTCCCGCGCCGAGGACCGCGCCCCAGGCCGCCGGGTCGAAGCCGAGCTCCGCGAGATAGATCCCGGCCAGAACTCCGATGAGGCCGTTGGCGACGGCGCGCAGGAAACTCGCGGCGAAAATGATCCGGCGATCGCGCACCATGCTAGCGCTCGAAGAGCCTCACCGAGCCGCGGCCGCGGGACTGAGCGAGCTCAAGTGGCGTGAGGTCCGCGTTGTTGCGAATGTCGGTGCGCACGTTCTTCGAAAGCAGATAGTGAACGAGCACGATGTCGTCGTGGGAGACCGCGGCGTGCAGCGGCGTGTTGCCCGTTCTTCCGTCCTGCGCGTCGAGGTCGGCGCCTGCGTCGGCAAGCGCCTTCACCGCGAGAAACGTGCCCGTCATGGCCGCCCAGTAGAGGGGCGTCTCGCCGTCGCGGTTGGCGAGGTTGATCTCCGCGCCCGCCTCGATCAAGGCGGTCATGAGAGACGTGCTCTCGATCATGGCCGCCGCGTGCAAGACGGTCTCGCCGCTGGGCGTGCGCGCCTTCGCGTCGGCGCCCTTGGCGATGAGCAGCTTCGCCATCTCGATTTGGCCCTTCTCGGCGGCGACGTAAAGGGGCGTCTCGCCCAGCTTGTTGTTCGTCGCGAGGTCGACTCCGCTGTCGACCAGACGGGAGAACTCGTCGAAATCACCGTTCTCGATCGAGCGGAACAGCGCCTCCGCCGGAGCCTGCGCGTGCGCGCAGGCGCAAGCGAGGGCGAGCGCGGCGATGAAGGGGCGCAGGGCGTTTTTCATTCGAGCTCGAGTCGCGGCGGGCCGGACGGGCTCCAGAGACTAGCAGAACCGCCGTCGCCACGGGTAAGCTCCTTTTCCGCCTGCGCGCCTGCGGCTTCTATTTGAAGCAAAAAACTGTCAAGATCGCCCCTCGCACCCCGGCACCTCAGAGAGATCCATGAACGCGCGTTTCAAGAAAGAAATGGCCGAGATCGGCGCGAAGACGAACGTCTGTTTCCGCGTCGTCTTCGCCGACGGCTCTTCCTGGCAGAACCACCAGCGCGCGCCGGACGTCACCATCCTCATCCGCAACGGCCGCGCCGCATGGCGCGTGCTGCTGTTCGGCCATGTCGGCTTTCTCGAGGCCTACTTCAACGGCGATGTCGATATCGAGGGCAGCCTCGCGCACGCCTTCCGCGCGGGTATGGACGCCGGCTTCGACGGCGAGCCGACTTTCCTCGTCAAGCTGCGCAATTGGTGGCACGAATTCCGATACAGCAACGCATCGATCGCGCAGGCGAAGGCGAACGCGCGTTTCCACTACGGGCCCGGCCAAGATTTCTACCGCGAGTGGCTCGACGAAGTGGGCATGGCCTACACCTGTTCCTGGTTCGCCGACGGATCCAAGACGCTCGAGGAAGCGCAGGTCGCCAAGATGGACCACGTGTGCCGCAAGGTCCTGCTCAAGCGAGGCGACACCTTCGCCGACATCGGCAGCGGCTGGGGCAACCTGCTCTTCTACGCCTGGGAGAGGTACGGCGCGCTCGGCACCGGCATCAACACCACCACCGAACAGGTCCAGGAAACGCGCGCCGAGATCAAGCGCCGCGGCCTCGAGGGCAAGATCGAGGTGCTCGAGCGCGACTTCCGCGAAGTGCCGCGCCAGTTCGACAAGCTGCTCTCGATCGGGACGCTCGAGCACGCGGGGCGCGACCAGCTTCCGGAGGTGATCCGCGCCCACGCCGAGTATCTCAAGCCGGGCGGGCTCGGGGTGATCCACTTCATCGGCCATATCGGCGTGCGCGACACCGAGTTCTGGATCCGCAAGTACATCTTCCCCGGCGGCTGGATCCCAAGCCTCGCCGAGGCGATCGACTGGTGCGAGCGCTGCGGACTGGCGGGCGTGGACATCGAGAACCTGCGGCGCAACGAAGCGCTGACGCTCGACGCCTGGGCCGAGCGCTTCGACCGCAATTGGGAGCGGGTGCACAAGCTCAATCCCGGGAAGTTCGACGAGAGGTTCCGCCGAATCTGGCGGACTTACCTCTGGTCGTGCGCCGAGATGTTCCGCTCCCCCAAGGGCAAGACGCACCTCTTCCAGATCGTCGTGAGCAAGGGCAACATCGGCGACAACTATCCGATGAGCCGCGCCTTCCTCTACACCAGTGAACAGCCACGAGAGCAAGCTCGCGCGGCTGCGCGCTGAGCTCGCCGCCGGCGGCCGGGGCGGGATCGGCCTCGCGAAGAGCACGTCGAACCTCTTCCGCGACCGCGAGCGGCAGGCGCGGCCGCGAGTGGATCTCTCCGGCTTCAACGAGGTCGTGAAAGTCGACGCCGCGCGGGCGCGTGTCTCGGCCGAGGGCATGACGACCTACGCCGACCTGGTCGACGCGACGCTCGCGCACGGGGTCATGCCCTGCGTGGTCCCGCAATTGAAGTCCATCACCCTCGGCGGAGCCGCCGCGGGCGTTGGCATCGAGGCATCCTCGTTCCGCTACGGGCTGGTGCACGACACGCTGCTCGCGCTCGAGGTGCTGCTCGCCGACGGCAGCATCGTCAGCTGCGC
>CAYQVE010000032.1:9124-19047 GCA_964420785.1 uncultured Enterobacteriaceae bacterium
GATTGGCCGGCGGCGCGCCCGGGAACGAGAACCGCGACCTCTTCTTCGGCTTTCCGAACTCCTACGGCACGCTCGGCTACGCGCTCAAGGTCACGGCGCGCACCGTCCCCGTGAAACCCTACGTGCGACTGGAGCACGTGCGCCACACGAACCCCCGGAAGTTTTTCGCGGAGCTGGAGGCGCGCTGCGCATCCGGCGCCGACTTCGTCGACGGGACCGCGTTCTCGGGCGACGAGATGGTCCTGACGCTCGGGAGCTTCGCCGAAAGCGCGCCCTACATCAGCGACTATACGTACGAACGCATTTACTACCGCTCGATCCGAGAGCGCTCCGAGGATTACCTCACGGTGCGCGACTACATCTGGCGGTGGGACACCGACTGGTTCTGGTGCTCGAAGAACCTGTTCGTGCAGAACCCCGTCGTGCGCAGGCTCGTGGGACGCAAGCGGCTGAACTCGACCACCTACGCCAAGGTGATGCGCTGGAACAGCAAGTGGGGCTTCACGCGCGCCTTCTCACGGTTGAGGGGCAAACACCCGGAGTCCGTGATCCAGGACGTGGACATTCCCATCGCGCGGGCACCCGAGTTTTTCGCGTTTTTCCTCGAGGAGATCGGGATCCTTCCGGTCTGGATCTGCCCCATCGGCGGCTACGATACGCAGGAGAGATTCCCGCTCTATCCGGTCGATCCCCGGACGCTGTACGTGAACTTCGGATTCTGGGACGTGGTGCAGGGCCCGCTGCGTCGCGAGCCGGGACACTACAACCGCAAGATTGAGCGCAAGGTCGCGGAGCTCGGCGGGGTGAAATCACTCTACTCCGATTCGTACTATCCCGAGGAGGAGTTTTGGCGGCTCTACAACAAGCCCGCGTACGACGCCCTCAAGGCGCGCTACGACCCGCAAGGGAGATTCAGGAACCTCTACGAGAAGTGCGTGCTGCGGGCCTGAGGTCACTCGACCTGCACGCCCGTCTCGCGCACCATGCGGCCGTAGCGGGCGTGCTCCGAGGCGATGTAGGCCTTGAGCGCCTCCGGCCCCAGGTCGCCCGCCTCGATGCCGTGATCGTCGAGGAAGCGCCTCATCGCCTCGAGCGAGAGGACGCGCCGCACCTCCCGGGCGAGCCGCTGCACGATCGCCTCCGGCGTGCCGGCCGGCGCGATCAGGGCGAACCAGGCCGCCGCCTCCAGGGGATAGCCGAGCTCCGGCAGCGTCGGCAGGTCCGGCGCGACCGGGGAGCGACGCGAATCGACCAGCGCGAGCGGCCGCAGCGCGCCCGAGCGGACCTGCGCTGCTGCGTCGACGAATACCGGGAAGAAGAAGAATTGGACGTCTCCCGCGAGCAAAGCGTTTACGCCCGGCGCGGCGCCCTTGTAGGGCACGTGAACGATGTCGATACCGGCCCTACGCCGAAGCATCTCGCCGAGCAGGTGGCCGGTGGATCCGGTGCCGATCGAGCCGTAGTTGAGCTTGCCGGGATGCGCGCGTGCGAGGGCGACGAGCTCGGCGACCGATTTCGCCGGCACGGCCGCGTTCACCACCAGCACGATGGGCACGCGCGCGAGCAGCGCGATCGGCGCGAAATCCTTGAGCGGATCGTAGGGAAGCTTGGAGTTGAGGTGGGGACTGACGGCGAGGTTGGTGGTGGCGCCGAGCGCGATGGTATACCCGTCGGGAGCGGACTTCGCCAGGCGCGTGAGCCCGATTGCGCCGTTTGCGCCGGACACGTTCTCGACCACTATCGGCTGGCCGAGCGTCGCGTACAGCGCGAAGGCCCGGCCCAGGACATCGCTGCTCCCCGCGGGAAACGATACGATGAGCCGAATCGGCTTCGCGGGGTAGTCCTGAGCCCTGAGCTCGGCGCTGAGCGCGGCGCCGGTCGGCAGCGAAGCCACGGCGAGCGCCGCGAGGATGCGAAGGCGAGGCTGGTTCACGGGTTAATGGTAAATTACTTCCTGCAATGTTCGCCCAGATCAATCACGTGGCCATCATCAGCCGGCAATACAACACGCTCGGCAAGTTCTACGAGGCCGTGTTCGGGCTGAAGTCTTCCGCCAAGGGACGCCCGGCATCGGCAATCACCATCGGCGACGGCTATGTGGGTCTGAACCTGATTCCGCGACGCGACGGTTATGTCGAAAGCATCGATCATTTCGGCATGGTGGTCGACGACGTCGAACCCGTGCTGGAGCGCATGAAGCGGAAGCACAAGAACGCGGCGATCGTGAAGCGGCCCTCGGCGCGGCCCTTCGCCGCCTACAGCGGCCACGATCCCGACGGCAATGTCTTCGATCTCGCGCAGAAGAAAGAGGACACGCGCAAGGAAGTCTATGCCGAGATCGCAGGCGGCGGCTGGGCCCAGGACCGCTACGTCAACAAATTCGCCATCCGCACGCCCAACGCGGAACAATGCGCGGAATTCTATCGCGACGTGTTCGAGCTCGAACCGGTGAGCCGCAAGTCCGGCGCAGCGGGTTATTGCCTAAGCGACGGGCGGGTGATGCTCGCCATATTGCCCTGGTCGATTCCGGCGTTCGAGGGCATGTCGATCAAGCGCCCCGGTCCGGACCATATCGGCTTTCACGTGGAGAATCTGGACGCGTTCAAGGCGCGGGTCGCGGAAGTGGCCGGGATGAATCCCTATCTCGCCGGCGTGCCGCTCGGCGGCAGCCCGGAATCCGATGTGCGCAAACGCTTTTTCGCGGGTCAGGCGAGCGGTAAATGGCAGATGTCCGATCCCGACGGGAACTGGATCGACATCACCGACGAGTGATATGAAGAATCAGCCGAGCTAATTTCGGTTAAACGGCGGGGTTTCATTCTTCCGCCACGTCGATGTGGACGCCTTCGATGTCGGTTAGGTGGAAGCTGCCGAGCGGGCATTTTTGGAACAGCTTGAGGCGCGCTTCGCCTTCCGAGCCGTAACCGAGCGCGCGCGTGCGCATGTGCGGGTTCTCGCCGATCAGGAATTCCATGTCCTTCTTCACCTGGTCGACCGACTCCACCTTGAAGCCGATATGATCGAGCCCTGTGCGCGCGGGGTCTTGTCCGTAATAGTCCGCGATCTTCCAGGGAATGATCATCAGCGTCACGCGTCCGTCGGAGAGGTAGAAATTGCCGTCCTTGGGCCGGTCGAGCGGCGCCAATCCGAACACATCCGCGTAGAACTGGGAGCAACGCTCGGCGTGGCGCGTACGCAGCGCGATATGCGAGATCGTGCGTGGCTGAACCCAATCGTTCTCGGCATAGACGTCCTTCTGCCCCCCCAAACTCTTCTGCGACAGGTCGAAGATGTTGGTGTCGGGATCGTGCGCGCTGTAGGCGGCGAAGGGGCGGATGGGCGGGCGCTTTACGGCGCTCAAAGACGAATCGAATTTCGCGATACGCGCAATACTGTCCTCGACATCGTCGACTTCGATGCCGAAATGATCGAGCCCGCTGGTGCGCCCGTCGCGGCGCGGAATTACGTTCACGCCGACATAGCCGTCGCCCAGCACGACCGAGCGCGCGGGCCGGGGCTTGCTTGACGGCTTCATGCCGAAGAGGGATTCGTAGAACCGGCCGTTCAACGCATACTGGTCGGACGCGATGGCGACGTGGTTGACGCGCGAGGCCACGGACCCCCTCCCCGGAGGAACGATCAGGCGGTCGCCACCGCCGGCGCGGCAAGCCCCGGCATCTCGAAAAATCGCGCTTCGAGCTCGGCGATCAGCGACCTGCTCTGGGCGGGCGCAAGCTCGACGAGCGGGGGCCTGACCGTCGCCCAATCCGGATCGCGCCCGAAATGCGCGATAACCGCCTTCAGCGCCGCCATCATCGGATATTTCTGCATGACGCCGCGCGTCGCGCTGATGTCCTTCTGCAGCGCGTCCGCGTTCGGCCCGCGCCAGCCCTCGAAGACCTTGTTGATCGCCGCGGGATTGATGTTGCCCGTCGCGGTGATGCAGCCCACGCCGCCCCCCCGCATGTTCTCGAGCAGAAACACCTCGCTACCCGCGAACACGTCGAAGCCCGATTTCGCGAAGGCGTCGAGCATGGCTTTGGTATTGCTCCAGTCGCCGGAGGAATCCTTCACCCCCGCGACGGTTCCCGGAAAGCTCCTCAGCAGCCGCTCGATGAGCGCGAGCGTGATCGGCACCTGCGACACCGGAGGGATGTGGTAGAGGTAGACCTGCAGGCGCGCATCGCCGACGCGCTCGATCACCTCGGCGAAATTCCGGAACAGGCCTTCGTCCGACACGCCCTTGTAGTAGAAGGGCGGCAGCATCAGCACGCCGGCGCAGCCGAGCGCGGTCGCGTGCGCCGTGAGCCGCACCGAGTCGCTGAGCGCGCAGCAGCCGGTTCCCGGCATGAGCGCCGCTGCCGGAACGCCCTCCTGGATCAGCGTCTCGAGCAGCACCATGCGCTCGTCGACGGAAAGCGAGTTCGCCTCGCTGTTCGTTCCGAACACGGCGAGCCCGTGGCAGCCGTTCGCGAGCAGCCACTTGCAGTGGCGCACGTAGCGCTCGCGGTCGGGCGAGAGATCGCGCTTGAACGGCGTCACCACCGGGGCGAGGACGCCTGAGAGTCGTTTCGGAGCGGTCATGGTCGGGAGATCGAAGAGAGGGATTGACGGGGGATTATCGCATCGAATCAGAGCATCCGCCGCGGGCGATTGACAAACCAAGGCCGTCGGCTATTCTTCTACGTCCCGCCCGACATAAACCTAAAGGAGGAGAAAACCGTGTCCGAGCCAACGTTCCGCACCCTTCGTTCCCGCGCGATACTCGCGGGCGCCTGCGCCGCATTCTGCCTGACCCAGCTCGCGCCGGCGCTTGCCGACGACGATTCGGGGCAAATTCAATCGTTTCTGAGCACGCTCAAGAGAGCGCGCCTGATAGACCTCTCCCACGACTGGGAGATCACCTCTCCAGTCGCATCGGTTAATCCGTTCTATTCGTTTACCCTCAGTCGCACACACGCCAACACGCGCGGCACCTTCGGCGACGGCGGCCAGCTCTCGTTCACCGCCGAGGTGCAGCATTTCAGCGGCCAGCACGGCGCCCCGAGCATCGACGCGATCGGGCACATCGGCCGCGACGGGAAGCTTTTCGGCGGCCTGGACGCCGCGGCGGCGACCAGCAACCCGGATGGCATCGGCGCGAGCGGCGTCGGCGCCAATCTCGCGATCGACAAGTTCCCCGCCGATCTGCTGGTCAACCGCGGCATTCTGCTCGACGTCGCGACCTTGATTCAAGGCGACTCGAGCCCACTGCCCGCGACCTTTGAGATCACGGCGGCGCACCTCGAGCAGGCGGCGAAGCGCCAGCACGTCAAACTGAAGAGGGGCGACACGGTCTTCATCCGCACGGGCTGGGGCCAGTACTTCAAGGCGAACCCAAGCCTCTACGCGGGAGCAAGCTCGCCCGGGCCGAGCCTCGACGGCGCCGAATTCCTGATCAAGCACGGCGCGCGCGTGGTCGGCGACGACACGCTGACCTTCGAACAGCGCCCGCCGATCGTAACGAGCCCGAAGTTCCAGGTCTTTCCGGTGCACATGCGCGTCATCGCCGATTCGGGGATCTACATCATCGAAAACCTGAACCTGGAGGGGCTGGCGCAGGCAAAGGCGTACGAATTCGCCGTCGTCGTGCCGACTTTGAGAATCCTCGGCGGTACGGGCTCCGCGCTGCGTGCTTTCGCGCTGGTGCCGCGCGACGACTGACGCAGCAGGCGCGAAAAAGACCTCTACGCGGCCTTCTTGCCGGGGCCGCCGCTCGTCGCGGCGCCCCGGCGCTCGTCCTGCGCGGGCTCGTCCTTCACCTCGTGGCTCGGCGGCCGCGTCGCGATCCGCCCTGCGGTCCATTCCTCGCGGTCGCGGACCGCGAGCCGGTACGCCTGATCGCGGCCTGGCCAGTACGGCTTGGGCCAGAACTGGCCCGTGTGCTGGTACCAGGCGGCCGCGTGCAGAGTGAAATACGGGTCCGCGAGGTGCGGGCGCGCGAGCGCGACGAGATCGGCTCTGCCGGATAGAACGATGGTGTTCACCTGGTCGGCGCTGGTGATGTTGCCCACGGCCATCGTGGCGAGCCCGATTTCGTTGCGTATCTTGTCGGCGAAGGGCGTCTGGTACATGCGTCCGTATACCGGATTCTGGTGCGGGACGACCTGGCCGGTCGAGACGTCGATCAGATCGACGCCGGCTTCCTTGAAGGCGCGCGCGAGCGCGAGCAGGTCCTCCTCCGAAAGGCCGCCCGGCGCCCAGTCGGTGGCCGAGATCCGGATCGACATGGGCTTCTCCCCGGGCCAGGCCGCGCGTACCGCGCGGAATACTTCCAGCGGATAGCGAAGCCGGTTCGCAATCGGCCCGCCGTATTCGTCCGTGCGCAGGTTCGTGAGGGGCGAGACGAACGACGAGAGCAGGTACCCGTGCGCCATGTGCAGCTCGAGCATGTCGAAGCCGGCCGCGTCGGCGTATCGGGCGGAGCGCACGAAATCGTCCCGGATCCCGTCCATGTCGGCGCGCGTCATCTCGCGCGGGCTCTGAGAGTACGGTTCATAGGGCAGTGACGAGGGCGCGACGAGATCCCAGTTGCCCGACTCGAGCGGGTGGTCGATACGTTCCCAGCCGAGCTGGGTCGAGCCCTTGCGCCCCGCATGGCCGAGCTGCATGCACAGCTTGGCGGCGGATTGCGCGTGGCAGAAATCGACGATGCGCTTGAACGCATCGCGCTGCGCTTCGTTCCACAGGCCGGTGCATCCCGGCGAGATGCGCGCTTCGGGCGAAGTGCAGGTCATCTCGACGAAAACCAGGCCCGCGCCGCCGACGGCGCGGCCGCCGAGATGCACCAGGTGCCAGTCGTTGGGCATCCCGTCCACCGCCATGTACTGGTCCATCGGCGAGACGACGACGCGGTTCTCAAGGCGCATGCCGCGCAGGGCGAAGGGGGTGAACATCGGCGGCGGCGGGTTGCGCATATGGATCTCGAATCCCGGCGGCAGGACCGTGTCCGCGAACCAGCGCGTGACGCCTTCGAGAAACCCCGGATCGCGCAGCCGCACGTTCTCGTAGGTGATCTGCTTGGAACGCGAGATGACGCCGAAAGCGAACTGCGGCGGGTCCATGCCCCAGTAGCGGCGCATGTTTTCGAACCACGCAAGCGACACGTCCGCCGCGTGCTGCGTCTTTTCGACGTCCTCGCGTCGCTGCGAATCGTAAAGCGCGAGCGCACCCTTGACGCCGCCCTCGGTACGCAGCGAGTCGAAGAGCGCGATCGCGTCCTCCATCGCGAGCTTGGTGCCCGAGCCGATGGAGAAGTGCGCGGTGGCCTTGGCGTCGCCCACCAGCACCACCCCGTCCATGACCCAGGTGGTATTGCGGATGTTGGGGAAATTGCGCCACAGCGAGCGGTTGGCGATGAGCCTGTGGCCGCCGAGCTCGTCGGCGAACAGGAGCTCCAGCGCGCGCAACATCTGCGGCTCGTCCATCCTGTCGAAGCCCGAGCGCTCCCAAGTCTCCGCGCTGGTCTCGATGATCCAGGTGCTCGCGTCTTTTTCGTATTGATAGCAGTGCGCAAGCAGGATGCCGTGCTCGGTCTCCTTGAAGAAATACTTGAAGGCATCGAGCGGCCTGGTCGAGCCCAGCCACACGAACTTGTTCGCCCGCAGATCGACCGAGGGCTTGAAGTGCTCGCTGTACGCCTCGCGCGTGCGCGAATTGATGCCGTCCGCGGCGACGATGAGGTCGCTGTCCGGAAAGTCTTCGACGCTCGCCTCGGTCTGGAAGCGCAAATCAACGCCCAGCTCGCGGCAACGCGCCTGCAGGAGCTTGAGCAGCGTGACGCGCGAGCAGCCGCAGAGGCCGTTTCCTCCGCAGCGCAGGGCGCGGCCCTTGTAGACGATTTCAACGTCGTCCCAGTAGGCGAAGCTGCGGCGGATAGACTCGTACGAAGGCGGGTCGTAGTCGCGGAACGTCCCGAGTGTCGCGTCGGAGAACACCACGCCGAAGCCGAAGGTATCGTCGGCACGGTTGCGCTCGTGGACCGCGATCTCCCAGCGCGGCCATCGCTTCTTCGCGAGCAGCGCGAAGTACAGTCCGCCCGGCCCGCCGCCGATAATGCCGATCTTCATCGCCTCGCCGTCACTCGGGGATCACCGCGATCGCCTCGATTTCCAGGCGCGCGGGGCCCTCCACGAGGCCGCTCACCTGGACGACCGCCATCGCCGGGTAGTGCTTTCCCATCAGCTCGCGATACGCCGGTCCGATTGCCTTCAGCGAAGCGAGATACTCGTCGCGGTCGATCACGTACCACGTGAGACGCACGATATGCTCGGCCCGGCCGCCCGCCTGCGTGAGCACGTCGAGAATATTGCGCATCGCCTGACGAAATTGCCCGGCGAAGTCGCTCGCCTGCCACACCCCCGACCCCGTCCATCCGACCTGCCCCGCGACGTACACGGTGGTTCCGCCCCTGACCGCGATGCCGTTGGCAAAGCCGCGCGGCTCGGCCCATTCCGGCGGCTGGAGGATTTGCATCATGCGCGCTCCCTCAATTTGAACCTCTGCAGCTTTCCGGTTTCGGTGCGCGGCAGGGCGTCGATGAACTCGACCCGCCGCGGGTACTTGTACGGCGCGATTGCGCCTTTCACGTGGTCCTGCAAGCTCTTCGCGAGCGCGTCCGATTTTGCGTAGCCGGCCTTGAGAACGATATACGCCTTCACGACTTGTCCGCGGTCTTCGTCGGGCACGCCGACCACCCCGCACTCGGATACCGCCTCGTGAGCGAGCAGCGCGCCTTCGACTTCGGGGCCGGCGATGTTGTAGCCGGCCGAGATGATCATGTCGTCGGTGCGCGCCTGGTAGAAGAAGTAGCCGTCCTTGTCCGCGGCGTAGGCGTCGCCGGTGATGTTCCATCCGCCTTGCACGTAGTCGCGCTGGCGCTCGTCGGCGAGATACCGGCAGCCGGTGGGCCCTTTCACCGCGAGGCGGCCGATCGCGCCCGCGGCGCAGGGGCGTCCCTCGTCGTCGAGCACCGCGGCCCGGTACCCGGGCAATGCATAGCCGGTCGCGCCGCGGCGCACTCTTTCCGGCGTATGAGAAATGAAGATGTGGATCATCTCGGTCGAGCCGATGCCGTCGATGATCTCGATGCCGGTCGCCTCCTTGAAGAGCCGCCGCGTCGCGTCCGGCAGCGCTTCGCCCGCGGAGACGCATTTCTTCAGCGAGGCCAGATCACGGCCCGGCGCGAGCTGTGCCATCTGCCGGTAGAACGTCGGCGCGGTGAAGCAGATCGTCGCCCTGTGCTTCGCGATCGTCTCCAGCAGCAGGTCCGGCGTCGGCTTCTCCACGAGCACCACGGACGCGCCGAAGCGCATTGGGAAGCACAGCATCCCGCCCAGGCCGAAGGTGAAGGCGAGGGGCGGCGTGCCGCAGAAAATATCGTCCGCAGCCGGCATGAGGCAGGAGCGCGGAAAGCAGTCGCACATGGCGATTACGTCGCGATGAAAATGCACCGTGCCTTTGGGCTTGCCCGTGGTCCCGGAAGTGAAGGCGATCAAGGCCACGTCCTCCGCGGCAGTGTCCGCGTTCGTGAAGCTGCCCGGCTTCCGTGCAGCGAGCGCTTCGAGCGAATCGGGCGCGCCGTCGCGCCAGTACACGGCGGTTTTCAGCATCGAACACGCGGGCAACGCGGCCTTCAGCTCGGCGTCCAGGCGCCTGTCGCACAGGGCGTGAGTGACGCCCGCCTTGACGATGATCTCGGTCAGCTCCTTCGCCCGCAGAAGCGGCATGGTCGCTACCGCGATTCCGCCCGCTTTCATCACCGCGAACCAGCACGCGGCCATCCAGGGACTGTTCGCGCCGCGAAGGAGCCCGCGGTTGCCCGGTGCGAAACCCCTGTCCCCGGCCAGCGCCCGGGCCGACCGGTTGGACTGCTCGAGCAGCTT
>CAYQVE010000033.1:0-19017 GCA_964420785.1 uncultured Enterobacteriaceae bacterium
GAGGACGATCCGCGGCGAGGCGCGCCTCACCGAGGCGAACATCCAGGGGGCGCTGCGCGAAGTGCGCATGGCGCTCCTCGAGGCGGACGTGGCACTTCCCGTGGTGAAAACCTTCGTCGAGCGCGTGCGCGAGGCCGCGCTGGGAACGGAAGTCGCCGGCAGCCTCGCCCCCGGCCAGGCGCTCGTGGGCGTCGTGCACCGCGAGCTGACCGCGCTCATGGGCGGGGCGGATGCCGCGCTCGATCTCGCGGTCGCGGCGCTCGCGGTCGTGCTCCTCGCCGGCCTGCAGGGCTCGGGCAAGACGACCACCGCCGCGAAGCTCGCGAAAATGCTCGTGACGGAACGCCGGAAAAAGCCGCTGCTCGTCTCCTGCGATGTCTACCGGCCCGCAGCGATCGCGCAGCTAGAGACGCTCGCGGCTCAGATCGGAGTCGATTTTTTCCCCGCCGACGCCGGACAGAAGCCGGTCGACATCGCGCTCGCCGCGCTCGACCACGCGAAAAAGCACTATCACGACGTCCTGCTCGCCGATACGGCGGGACGCCTTGCGATCGACGAGCCGATGATGCGGGAAATCGCCGAGCTGCATGCGGCGCTGAAGCCCGTCGAGACGCTCTTCGTCGTCGATTCCATGCAGGGCCAGGACTCGGTCAAAGTCGCGAAGGCTTTCGGCGACGCGCTGCCGCTCACCGGGATCGTCCTCACCAAGCTCGACGGCGACGCGCGCGGCGGCGCTGCGCTCTCGGTGCGGCAGGTCACGGGGAAGCCGATCAAGTTCGCGGGCGTGAGCGAGAAGCCGGACGGCCTGGAGCTTTTTCACCCCGAGCGCATGGCCGCGCGCATCCTCGGCATGGGCGACATGCTCTCGCTCGTCGAAGAGGCGAGAAAGAAGGTCGACGTCGAGGAAGCGAAAAAAATCGCCGAGAAGGTGAAGAAAGGCCAAGGCTTCGACCTGGAGGACTACAGGCAGCAGATCGGCCAGATGCGCAAGATGGGCGGGGTTTCGGCCCTGGTCGACAAGCTGCCCGCGCAGCTCGCCCGAGCGGCGCAGTCCTCGCGGATGCAGATGGACGAAAAGCAACTGCGCCGCGTCGAGGGCATCATCAATTCCATGACTCCTGCGGAGCGAATGCGGCCGGAGATCCTCAAGGCTTCGCGCAAGCGCCGCATCGCCGCGGGGGCGGGCGTGCCGGTGCAGGAAGTGAATCGCCTGCTCAAGCAGTTCGATCAGATGCAGAAAACGATGAAGATGATGAAAGGCGGCAAGCTCGCGCGCATGATGCGCGGGATGAAGGGGTTCATGCCGGGGGTAAGGTAGGAGCAGCACCAACACTCAACGATCACACTTCGTTGCCTTGTTGCCGGGTTTCCCTGTTGAGTTGTCAGCTTCGCGCAAGCTATTTGTCAGCTTGGCACCTGACCGTTTCGTAAGGTTCCTGTCAGCTACCGCCACACTTCGCTGAAGCATAATTACTCGGACAAAATCAGCTTGTCCGGCTTCAAGCTTCACTGCAAGCACGGGCAACGTATTCTAAAACTGCCGTGTTGCGGCGTGCGAACGCCGAGAGGTGACTGACAAAAATTAATCCGGTACGAAGTCTGCGCGACTCATTCAAAGGAGGCAACACAAATGCAAAAACGAAACTTACAGTACGCTGCGGGTGTCTCTGCGGCCGTTTCCGCGGCGCTCATCCTGGTCAATTGCAGCAGCGGCAGCGTCGACGATCAGAGCAACCCCAACTTCATCAGCCAAGCGCAATCGACCATAACGGTGCCGGGTATCAGCAGCGCGGTCACTTTTTCGTTCGACCTGGGTGCAGTGGATCCGGCGACACACATCTACTACGTGACGGACCGGACCAACAAAGCCGTCACCGCGGTCAATCTCAACACCAATGCGGTGTTCCAGTTCAAGCCGACCGGAGTGGCCTTCGCCGGCTGCGGTTCGACGAGCTTCAACCCGGTAACCGATCCGTTGACCGTCACCCCGATGCCCGGTTGCGTCAACATCCCCTCGCCCGCGGGCACGCAGGTCGTCAACAACGACACCTCGGGTCCCGATGGCCTGGATATCGTCGGACCGAACCTCTACGTCGGAGACGTCAACGCGCTGTACGTTCTCAATAAAGGGACAGGGGCGCTCGTCAAGAAACTCGTCATCCCGTCCGTCCCTGGGGGGCTGCGCGCGGACGAGGGCTGCTGGGATCCGGTCGACAACATTTATGCGATCGCCACGCCGGGCGCCAACAACCCGTTCATGACGTTCTTCGATACGACGAATCAGAGCAATCCCACCCTCATCGCCACGGTGATCATGAACGGAACCGACGGCTCGGCCTCGGCCGGACTCGAGGCGTGCTTCTTCGATGCGACGACCGGGAATTTCTTCGGCAACAACGACGGGTCGAATATCAATGCGAACGGCGAAGTATGGCGGATTCCCGCGGCGGCTATCGTCGCGCTCAAGCCGGGCCCGGTAGTTCGCGTTCAATTCGGCCCCGGAACACTTGTCGGGGCGTTGGCCCCGTTCGCGCTCCCCGCACTGTGTGATCCCACCGGGATTTCCCCTGGACCGGCAGCAGAGGGTAGCCTTGGGGCCATGTGCAGGCCGGGAACGATAGGCCAGAGCATGGACTTCGTAATCATGAACAAGACTACCGGGGCGATCATCCAGACGGTGGTGGGGGCAGGCGGCGGAGACCAGATCATCTACGATCCGACCTCGAACAAGTGGTACCTCGCGGACAGCCGTTCGACGCCGGCCCGGACTTCTTGCGGTGGGGGTAGCGCCGGGTGTCCTCTGACGCCGAAGCTCGGCGTCGTCGACGGAACGACGCATGCCATCGTGGCCATGATACCCAACGGCAACAACTCGCACTCGGTTGCCGTGGATTCGGCGTTGGGCAAAGTGATCACGCCGTTCACGAACACCAGCGCGACCGGCGGGGGATCGGCGTTCCCCGGGGGCGGAATCAACATATTCAAGACGCGGTAGCGCGCAGGGTTCAGCTATCGCACTCACTGCGCGATAGCGCCTGACAGACCCCGCGGGGAGCCCTGCTCCCGGCGGGGTTTTTCTTTGTCGTGCGTTACGCTTCTCCTGGTGGCCGCGTCGAGGGCATCATCAATTCCATGACTCCTGCGGAGCGCGTCCGGCCGGAGATCATCAAGGCCTCGCGCAAGCGCCGCATCGCCGCGGGAGCGGGCGTGCCGGTGCAGAAAGTCAATCGCCTGCTCAAGCAGCTCGAGCAGATGCAGGAAATGATGAAGATGATGAAAGGCGGCAAGCTCGCGCGCATGATGCGCGGGATGAAACGGTTCATGCCGGGGATGCGGTAGGGGGCAGGGTCCCGGCGCATCAGCGAGCGCCCTTCAACTCCCCGCTCGCGAGCAGCCGCTCCAGATCCTCCGCCCCGCCGATAAAGACGCCCTTCACGAACACCATCGGGAACGTCGTCCAGCCCGTCCAGAGCTTCAGCGGCAGCCGCCTGCGGTACTGGCTCAGGTAACTGCCGTACTCGAGATACCTGTACGCGAGCCCGGTCGAATCGAGCGCCTTGCGCGCCCGCTTCGGAAACGGATTGTGCTTCATCCCGACGACCACGATCTCGTTCGCGGCGATCGCAGCCTCCACCTCGGCGATGATCTCGGCGCCGACGCGGGAGATCTTGTCGCGGATGGCGGGGTGGATACGCTCGTCGTCAAGGACCTTACGCATGACTAGTCTGCAAGACCTACGATCCTTCCATTCGACTAAGGAAAAAACGTCTGGTCCCTTCGTCCAGGAAATAAACATAACACCCCTTCATACCGCGGGTGAGTAATACGCGATATGTATTCTTTACGAGGCTGACGAAATTCTTGCCGACCGCTTCACTTTCGAATCAGCCGACTTGCTTGGATCTCCGACCCAATCGTTCCTCTCCCAGTCATACCGAAGGTCAGCACCAAAGACGACACCTACATAATCAAACTCGAATCCTTGGGCCGTATAGATACAACCGACCTGATTCAGCCCTCTAGGATCTGAGGCCCAGAAGTTAGACTTCGGTATCCCAGTTCCTAACCGGCCAGCTTCTGGCTTTGCATTCCACGGCATTGACCAAGCACTAACCTTGATGTCCGAGGGTAAGGAACCGTCAGGGTTAGGATCTGACCATGGCCAACAGAAACCTGCTGTAAGTCGAGCCGTAATTCTTCCGGTCTCATTCTTGTCGCGGATAGCCTTCTCGAGCTCGACAAGAGAATTAAATATCCTAAACTCAAATGGATCATCTTTCCTCCACAGAATATTTGCTGTGCGTTGGATACTTAGAGTGTTCTCTATCCATGCAACGAAGGCCTCCGAACCGTTGCAACGAAACTGTGCTTCGAGCTCGTACTCGAACAAATCCGCTCCGCAACGCTGAGCCGTATCTCTTACCAATTGGGCACTCCCCACCTCGCCCGGACGAACGACCTGCAGGTCATCAATAAAAAAGATGGAGACCTTGGCTGCTTCTACGATTTCGTCGATCTGCGGCTTGCCAGTCCGATAGCGACTTGCAGTAAATCGGGTTGAACTTACGCTACGTACCCTGTGAGCCTCGTCGACGATAACCGCGTCGAACTGGTTGAACGGTACGTCACCCCGCATATTGAAGTGTGTGTACGAAAACTGCGCTGCGGCGCGGACTCCAACAACTCGTCTGATGTTCTCGGTAAATGCCTTCGAACCCGTTACGTGAAGTACGCTAAATTTCTCACCTGAGAGAGCCCCAACTAGGTGGAGTGCAATTACCGACTTGCCGGTTCCCGGGCCACCTTGGATCAGGAAGATCGACTTCCTAGCTGGTTTGGTCGTTGCGGCTCTTACGCGCGCCAATACTCGGTTAAATACGACTTGTTGCGAATCAAGCAGCACATAGGTGGGCTGCCTCTTTATGACTTCGGCCGTGTGTTCAAGGAGTTTCTTACTCGGCCTATATTTCCCGGCCAGCACTATATCAACAACCCTTTCGCCATCTCCAGTACCTACACGTGTCCGAACAAAATTGATTAACTCCTTCTGTTGGTCACCTGCGAAGACAGGAAAATACGTCAGAAGATCTTTGTGCCTCTCACCAAAGATTTCATTGGAACCATCAAAGTGAAAGTTGTGCAGATAAGCACAGGACCGCAATCCCACTTCGCCGCTTGCGAATGTAGTATGAACGTCTCTAAGATATTGCTCGTACTGACCAACCTGCCTCGATGGGTGAAGTACATCGCGCCGCCGCCCGCCTACATACGCTACAACGCAATCCTCAGCCTCGCTCGATTCAGTGTCACCCCATTGCTTGAGTTCGACAATGACGGCATTGGATATCTTCCTTTCATCTCGCCCTAAGACCATGCAATCAAGTCTACGGCTGGTGAGTGGGAGCTGATATTCCAGAATGATGCCTTGCTCGAGCAATTCGCCTGCGCTCAGCGCGTTGCCCATTTGCAGAAGGGAGTTCTGCCAAGACTGAACTTCTTGGACAGAGGGCCGGTAGCGGTAGTAGTCGAAAAACGCCGCTTCCAGTTTTCCCGCTATGGCGTAACGAGTGACCTCGGCAACAAAATCCTTCGATGAGCCGACGTAGAGCTGCATCGTCTTGCTCGTCGCTCGTCTAGTGAGCAACGGCCGATTTCACGAATCGCTTCAGAATCTCGGAGCTCGGTACATCCGCAAGCGAGACCAATCGGTTCGCTAACACGATAGGAAGGAGAGCGTGGTCGTACATGGAACAGCGTAGCTTCCCAAGAACTCGGAGAATCTCGGCGCCATTCAACAAGTCGTCGAATTTCAGCGTGGCCTTAGGTTCCTTGGTAGGTATCGTAACCACGAATACGTCGCCACGAGGACTCTTATAAATGAGTTTCGCGCCGTAGTACGTATTTCCCCCAAAGGCTGAGCCCTCCTGAGCACCTGGTTGGATGTACTTGTAGATGTAATAATTGTCGAGCAGCAGATAATGATCTGGTTTGATATTCGGCTCGATGAGCACTGCGTGCTCTACGAATGTTCCGCTCTTTTCTAGTCCAGCAAGGCAGATCAGTGGCTTACCGCTGTCCTTATCTGAAAGGTAGGCCATTAGTTCTTGCATAGGCTTGCGGAGCGGAGCAACGACGCCGAAGAAAGCCAGGGGCCCATCCTTTATTAGCAGGATCTCACGTAGCACTGACGGTTTGTAATCGAGTAGCGTGCGAATAACATGCACAATCACTAACTGCTCAAGGGTGGTCAGCAGGTACGACATAATCCCGCCCGCACCTTGCTCGTCGTCGATTCTTTCGTAGAGTCGTAGCGCATCCGAGAGAAATGCAGATTGCCCACACGTTGCGCATTTCAGCTCGCTGGCTCCACCGGGTTCGAAGATTGGGCCCTTACCGTCGCAGTCACGGGAGGGACATCGCGGGACCGCCCAGGGAGTCCGTTCCGACTCTGACAACCAACCGCGAAACAATAACCATCTAAGCGCTTCGAGCAGCTCCGGGTGCTGAGAATTTCCAAGAAACCCATGAATCGCTCTGCGGACGCCCTCGGAGAACGTCTTTGCACCTGGCGCAAGCACAGCTTTTGCGGGAACGGAAAGGCTATACCGTTGAAGGTTCTTTAGGCGAGCCATATCTTCCGGCCCGAGGAACGGCGTGACATCGAGGTACTCGAGATCTCTAAGTGACAGCGTTAGCGGCCCAAAGGTCATGAATGAGATCGCCGCACTCGGAAATTCTTTGCGCACGGATGCTTCAGTCATCCCGCCGTCGACAGCGATTACATGTTCAATCCTGCTGGGCGATGGTGGGAGCGGTTTTTGAAGCGATTCCAAGTTTGCCTTTGCAGGCGCATCTGGAAGCGAGCAGCTTTGCACAAACTGCTGGACTTCAGGATTGTTAAGAATATGGGTGTGCGCAATCTTGCTCGCACGCTCAAACGGCTTACGGCCCTTAACCTGCCCGTACGCCATTACGAAACCTTCCTCGCAGAGAACCGGTCAATCTGCACGGGAACGATAAATGCATTGGAATACGTCTTCATTCGAATAAACCCACGATCCGGTGCTCTGCGAAGGCTTTCGACAAAGTCCTCAAAGTCATAGAACTTTTCCACTTCTCGTAATTCATCTTGATTGTTGAGATGAGATACGAACCAATTTTGTGTGTTCTTGAGAACGTTGCTAGAAATCGAGCTCACTTCTTGGGTAGCGTAAATCAGCCCGAGCCGCAGCTTTGCGCCCTCCTTCGCCAACCGGTTATAGATCTGGCTCAAGTCCTTGTCGTCCTTCTTGGGAAAGAGATTGTGCGCTTCTTCGAAATAGAGCTGGACGTAGTTGGAATCTTCGTTAGCGATAAAGCGCTGCATTGCATCTGCAAAGATCTTCCTACAGATCCGCTCGGAATATGTCGCCTGCAGCTTTGGGTCGCCCTGCGACAAATCGATAATGACGATTTCTCCGCGTCGAAGTTTCCCGACAATTTCCTCTTCGAACGATGTAACGTTCGTAGCTGAGTGGTAGGAGCGGAAAGGATCTAGTTTTCGATATCCAGAAACGTTTGCGCTTCCACCGGCAGCGCGTTTCCTCGTGAGCATTACTAACACAGCCTTGAGATCATCATCCGCCCATTCTCGCCCGCCGTGCTTTTGGCGATACTGGACGAAGAAGGGGTTAGTCTCGTACGCATCCCACACCGCCGAAAACCAATCTGCGGCTTCGGAGTAGCTGAGACCCCTTGAGGGGTCCACATCGCCGGCGATTGCGTTGACGTCTTTGTTTCCCTGGAACTTCACTTTGTGGCCATCGCTGGCAAACCCGGCCTTGTATAGGCAAGCCTTATACGCGGCTTGCACTCTAGCGCGTCTTGTCTTAGCAGATTCGTCGTCATCCTCGACTTCAGTCAAGTCAACGGATAGGAAGCTCCTTACGTAATCTCCAGATTCATCTGCGAGGAAGCTCTGAAGCAAACCGAAGCCTGCAACCAAATCGCTGTAGAAGTTGAGTTTCATAACCTGAAAGCCAGGCTTTTCCATTAGGGAATACCGCGTTGTATCCTTCTTGAACATCTCAAAGATCGCGGTTCCCTCGTCTTGCTGGTTAGCGTTGGCGTACTCGCCGTTCACATCAAAGATGATCTGCCCGATGGGCTTTAATGGTTTGTCGTTCAGCGAAAGCCCTTGGTCTGACAAGTCCTTCACAGATTCAAGAATCTTCTTAACTGTGTTGGATTTTCCAGTCCGCGTCATTCCGAACAGAGCAGTTCTCTTTCCGACAAAATCGAGGGCCGATACGTATATCGGCACTTCGGGTCCTTGGTCGACCCGACGGGATGCGCTGTAGCGTACGCACCCGAGTCTAACTTGGTCTTTCCCACCTGGAATGCCGTCACCCTCCCGGAAGTTGACCACATACTCGAGGGCTTTGCCCTTCGGTTTATAAACTGAATAGTTGTGAGCGCTGAAGAAGTTCTCGACATCTGCCCCAAAGCAAGGTTTTCCGTTCTGCTTATAGTAGGTGCCAAGCACGCGGCACTCGATCCCGGAGAACATGAACTCGTATCGGGTGAAGCTATCCAACTTCTTCTCGCTCCCAGGACCTGGGGCCGAGCCTTCCTTGTAGTAGTCCACCATTGACGCGATGACGTCTGAGTCGGTCGGAAGGACTGTCGGTCCAATAACCCTAACCAGGACCATTTCCTCGACACCTTCCTCTCCGTCATAGGAGCAGAGAAGAAATGCACCTGCTGGGATTCCTCCGACTTTGTGCTTCCACTTGTCATTCACGAGAATCTTTATCGTTTCATAGTCGAAGTAGAACGGACGCCCAACAAAAGTTTCCGGATCTCGCCCGTGTCTAAAGATGTCTGTGGAAGCGAGCTCCTTGAGCTTTTGCGCAATGTCGCTCATTCCCTCTCCCTCTATTAAATCGCTTCCCAATCTACGCTAGGTGCGCGAGGCAACCTACGCGCTCTCCGACCCGCGAGGATTAGAATTCGATCGGTTTTAGTCGCCCGCCCGCGACGATCCTTCCAAATTCGACTGACCTTATGTCGAATCGGAACTTTGTCCTCGATCACGGCGGCAATCCGGAGGCCGGTGCGGCTAACGCACGAATCCGCAACCGCAGCTGCGAGATTCAATTCGCCGCCGCTCCGACGCACATCTCCGACTACGAAACACATGAATCCATCGTCAGCCAGTACTTCATTACTTCGTTCAATCACCAGCCTCATAAAGTCGAGATATAGTTCGAGCGATCCAGACGAAAAAAGCTCTGAGTCGACAGGTGACGGTTTATGGCCAAGCATCCATAGACGGAGCCAATTAAGTTTTCCGTATTTCATAACGCTCATATAAGGCGGGGAACTAAAGATTAAGCGAGCTGGTTTTTGGCTTTGAGGGTACCGATGATAATCCGTTGCACTCTGCCGCCAAGCAAATCCGGGGCGAAATGTGCGCGGAACATGGCCCAAGTAGTTGACCCTCGCTTCGAGGAAGTCGATGACATCCTTTTTCGGGGCGATGAGCTTATGACGTGCCTTGTACCGTAGTACGTACTGTGGGGCCATGGAAAATGTATTAGGCATTGCAATCGTCAGTCCTCTTGGCACCCCACTTGTGCCAGCATTGGCGTGCAGAACTCCAAGCAGTGTCGCCAGAAGAAATCTGTCCACATGCGAGCGCGAGGACAGCTCGGAGCGGAGCCACAACAGCTGCGCTAGTACGTCCGGATGAAAAATCTTTCGTATAACTTTAGGCTCGTTGTCGATATTTAGTCGGCTGTGAGCCCTTCGTAGTTGCGCGATTCGTCTGCGCAGTGCGTGGGCGCTAGGTGGCTTCGCCTTTGCAGATGTCAAGGTCCAAGCCAGCGGATTGGCGTCCGCTCCCAGCCCGGTGCGGCCAAGTAAGCAGGCTTCAAGGACCGTGGTGCCTCGGCCGCAGAACGGGTCATAGACGACATCGTCCGGATCGGTCAACCATTTTATGAATACGTGAGGGATCGATGGCGGAAACATCGCCATGTACGAGCACATGGAATGCCAGGGGTGCCCCCAGCGCCTCGGCGCCGCTCTCCAGAGAAGAGGTATCTGATCACACGTTGCTCTATGCACGGCGCTTCCAAATTGGTTCAAGTTTCCGGCGCTCTAAACCCAAGGTGCCGGTCCAGCGTTCGACTTACTTGAGAGGCAGTTCACTCCCTAAAAATACTTCACCAACCTCCTCGGCCCCACTTCCCCGCCGTACACGTTCCCCGCCGCGTCCACGGCCACGCCTTCGGCGGCGCTGGTGCCTTTCATTTCCATCGGATCGGGGATGCGGTAGAGCAATTTGCCGGTCGCGAGCTCGCCGACGCGGATGCCGCGCTTCCACCCCGGGTTGGGGGCGACGCCGTTCGACTCGGAGTCGGCGACGTAGACGAGGCCGTTCCTGAGCGCGACGCCGCTCGGGCGGCCGTACTGTTTCCACGTAGCGAGGAGCTTCCCCTCGAGGTCGAGCACCTGGATGCGGTAGTTGCCGCGGTCGGCGACGAAGAGGCGGCCTTGGTCGTCGATGAAGAGGTCGTGCGGGGTCTTGAATTCCCCGGGGCCGGAGCCGAGCCTGCCGAAGGAGCGGATGTACTTGCCGTCCGCGGTGAAGCGCGAGATGCGGCCCACCGTTCCCTCCGGCGGCTTGGGCTGCTGGCCGGAGTGGCCCTCGGAGATGAAGATGTCGCCGTTCGGCGCGACCGCGATCGCGCAGGGCTCGTTCAGCGCGGCGGGCGGGTCGCCCGCGACGCCGGGCCAGCCGAGGGTCATCAGCACTTTTCCTTCGGGGGAGAACTTCACCACCGTGTGGCCGAGCGGCTTCGCCTTCGGATGCTTCGCTCGCTCGCGCGCGTTCATCCCGCGCATGTCCACCACCCAGACGTTGCCTTCCCTGTCCTGGGTGATCTTGTGCGGGAAGACGAACAGCCCCGCGCCGAAGCTCTTCACGATGTTCCCCGCGGGATCGAGCTTGTGCACCGGCGCCCAGTCCGAGCCCGCGCAGGAGTCGTACTGGAACGCCGACTCGCCCGGCGGCAGGTCCGGGTTCGCGCCGCAGCGGTCGACGACCCAGAGCGACTGCCCGTCGTTGTCCACCCAGACGCCGTTCAGCGCCCCCCAGGCGCGCCCCTCGGGGAGCTTGCCCCAGGGCGCGACCGTGCGATAGGGATTGGGCAGGTCGTTGGTCGGCGTGGTGTCGAGGTTCGAGACGATTCCGGCGCAGCCGGTCAGGGCAAGCGCAAGGATTGTTTTCCGGAAATCCCAAGGCGATGCCATGTCCTCTCCTCGCCGGGTCTCTTTCAACGCCGCAGAAAGTCTTTCATCCCGACTGCGACGCCGGGAAACTCCTGGATGAGCGCCTTGTCCGCGGTCGGCCCTGCCGCCTGAATCTGCTGACGAGGCGGTGATCGACCCGAGGCAGCCTGTCGGTGAAGGCTTTCAGATCGCGCGCGAGCTTCGCGCGATCGACGACGGGGGCCGCGAAGTCGCCCTCCAGCCGCGCCAGCATCTCGCTGTTCAAGCTGCGCCGGTTTCGGGCGGCGCTCTCCTTCAGCTTGGCGTGCAAGTCTTCGGGGATCTTCTTGAGGGTCAGGCTGACCATGAGATTCCTCTTTGGAACCGAAACGTAAGCAACGGAGCTTACTCCGCGAGCCGCAAGGGTGTCGACGCGGTCGCGAACGACCCCGCCGCAGCCGATCGCCAAACCCGTTTTTCCTTGCCAATCAGCGGCCCGCTCGCGTAAAATCACGCCCTTTTCGGCTCCGGTCGATTCGTCATGGTGGTGATTCGTCTTTCCCGCGGCGGCGCCAAGAAGCGGCCTTTTTTCAACGTGGTGGTCGCCGATTCGCGCCGCGCGGCCGGCAAGCTCTTCATCGAGCGCGTCGGTTTCTACGATCCGAAGGCGCCTGAAGGCAAGGAGTCGCTGCGTTTCGCGACTGACCGCCTCACGTACTGGCGCGGCAAGGGCGCGCAGTTGAGCCCGACGGTGGCCCGGCTTCTGAAGGGCTACAAGGCGCCCGCCGAAGCCGCGGCGAAGTGAAGAGGGGCTGGCGACGCCGACCAGGATGATCGTGATGGGGCGCGTGCTGGCGCCCTGGGGCGTGAAGGGCGCGCTCAAAGTCCAGTCCCTGGGCGCAGGCGGAAATCTCTGCAAGCATTCCGCGTGGTGGGTCGGCAAGCCGGGGAAGCTCGCGCGAGTCGTCGTGGCGGAGTGCCGCGCGCACGGCGCCTATCTGGTGGCGCGCTTCGAGGGATGCTCCAGCCCCGAGCAGGCCGGAGCGTACCGCGGAGCCGAGGTGGCGTTGAAGCGCGAGGATCTGCCCGAGCCCGCGGCGCACGAGTTCTATCAGGCCGATCTGATCGGCCTGGCGGTGGTGAACGCCCAGGGCGAGCGCCTGGGCAAGGTGACGGGATTTTTCAGCGCCGGCGGCGCGAACGATGTCATGCGAGTCGCGCACGAATCCGGGGAGCGCCTCGTGCCGGCGACTGCGGAGGTGATCCGCAGGATCGACCTCGCCGCGGGCACGGTCGAAGTCGACTGGGGGGCGGACTGGTGATCCGCTTCGATTGCGTGACCCTGTTTCCCGAGGCGTTCGCGGCGGTCACGGACTCGGGCGTGACGCGCCGTGCGCTGGAACAGGGGCTGTGGAGCCTCTCGCTGTGGAATCCGCGGGATTTCACGACGGACAATCACCGCACGGTCGACGACCGGCCGTACGGGGGCGGGCCCGGCATGGTGATGCTCGCCGAGCCGCTGGAGAAGGCGATCGCGTCGGCAAAGGCCGCGGCGCCAGGCGAGGCGAAAGTGATCTATCTCTCGCCTCAAGGGCGGGTGATGGACCACCGCAAGGTGATGCAGCTTGCGGACGGGCCGCGTTGGGTGTTGCTCGCGGGACGCTACGAAGGCGTGGACGAGCGCCTGATTCGCCGCAGCGTGGACGAGGAGCTGTCGATCGGCGACTATGTCCTCTCGGGCGGCGAGCTCGCGGCGATGGTGCTGATCGACGCGGTGGTGCGGCAGCTGCCCGGCGCGCTCGGGGACGGGCTGTCGGCCGAGCAGGACTCGTTCGTGAACGGGCTCCTCGACTGCCCGCAGTACACGCGGCCGGAAACGTACGCGGGCGAGCCGGTGCCGCCGGTCCTGCTTTCGGGCCACCACGCGCAGATCGAGCGCTGGCGGCTGAAGCAGTCGCTCGGCCGCACCTGGCTGAGGAGGCCCGAGCTGCTCGAGCGGCGCGGGATGAGCGAGGGCGAACGCAAACTGCTTGAAGAGTTCAGGCAGGAATGGGACCAAGGAGCGAAGCGATGAACATCATTCAAAAGCTCGAAGAGGAAGAAATCAAGCGCATGGGGAAGAAGCTCCCCGAGTTCTCGCCGGGCGACACGGTGATCGTCAACGTCGGCGTCGTCGAAGGCGAGCGCAAGCGCGTGCAGGCCTACGAGGGCGTGGTGATCGCCAAGAAGAACCGCGGGATCAATTCCTCGTTCACCGTGCGCAAGGTGTCCTCGGGCGAGGGCGTCGAGCGCACTTTCCAGACCTATTCCCCGACGATCGATTCGATCGAGCTGAAGAGGAAAGGCGACGTGCGCCGCGCCAAGCTCTATTACATGCGAGCGCGTTCCGGCAAGGGCGCGCGCATCCGCGAAAAAATCGAGGGCCACGACCAGGGCGGCGAGCAGTAGAGCCTGACCGCCCGCCGGAACGCGAGGGGCGCGCGAGCGCCCCTTTTTGTTTGATAGGCGTAAAATTCGCGCTCGGACAGATGACGCCATGAGCCTCAACTCGATCCAGGAAATCATCGCCGAGCTGAAATCCGGCCGCATGGCCGTGCTCGTCGACGACGAGGATCGCGAGAACGAGGGCGATCTCATCTTCGCCGCGCAGTTCGTCACCGCGGAAAAAATCAATTTCATGGCGAAGTTCGGCCGCGGCCTCGTCTGCATGCCGATCACCGAGGCGCACGCCGAGCGCCTGAGCCTTCTGCCGATGGTGGCGCGCAACCGCTCGGTGCACGGCACCAATTTCACTGTGTCCATCGAAGCGGCCTCCGGCGTGACCACGGGAATATCGGCGGCCGACCGGGCGCACACCATCAAAGTGGCGGCTTCCTCGAAGGCGGCGCCCGCGGACATCGTCCAGCCGGGCCACGTATTCCCGCTCATCGCGCAAGCAGGCGGGGTGCTGGTGCGCGCCGGGCACACCGAGGCCTGCTGCGACCTGGTGCAGCTCGCCGGGCTCCATCCGGCGGGGGTGCTGTGTGAGATCATGAAAGACGACGGGAGCATGGCTCGGCTGCCCGATCTGGTCGAGTTCTCGAAGCACCACGCGCTCAAGATCGGCTCGATCGCCGATCTCATCCACTTCCGGAGCCAGAACGAATCGCTCATCAAGCGCGTGACGGAGCGCGTGATCGAGACGCGCTTCGGGCCGTTCCGGCTCGTCGCCTACCTCGAGAAGATCAGCGGAGAGACCCAGCCTGCGCTCGTCCGCGGCGAGATCGCGCCCGACAAGGAGACGCTGGTGCGCGTGCACGCGCCGCTCTCAGTGCTCGACCTGATCGAGGCCGGCCCGCGGGCGCACTCCTGGTCGGTGGCCGATGCGCTCGAGCGTATCGCCGCCGAGGGCAAAGGCGTCATGGTGCTCCTCAACTGCGCGGAGAGCGCGTCGCAGCTGATCGAGCGCGTCGCATCGTCCGAGCGGCCCGAAGGGCCGTCCAAGATGGATTTCCTCACGTACGGAATCGGAGCGCAGATCCTGCGCGATCTCAGGGTCGGCAAGATGCGCCTCATGGCCTCGCCCCGCAAGATGCCGAGCATGGCCGGGTGGGAGCTGGAGATCGCGGGCTACGTCGAAAAGGCCGCCAGGGCGCGGGACGGTTGATGATGGAGATCGAGCCCGACTCGAGCGGGGGGGGCCTGCGCGTCGGGATCGTGCGCTCGCGCTTCAACGAACGCATCGGCGTCGCGATGCTGGAAGCCTGCCGCAAGCGCCTTGGGGAATTGCGCGTGACCGCCCTCACGGTGGTCAGCGTGCCGGGCGCGCTCGAAGCGCCGCTGGCCCTGCAGAAACTCGCCAACACGGAAAAGTACGACGCGCTGATCGCGCTGGGCGCGGTGATCCGCGGCGAAACCCGTCATTTCGAGACCGTCGCGAACGAATCCGCATCGGGGCTCATGCAGGTGCAGCTCGACAGCGGCATCCCGGTCGCAAACGGAATTCTCACCACCGACACCGAGGAACAGGCGAAGGCGCGCGCCGTGCAAAAAGGCCGGGACTGCGCCGAGGTCGCCGTGGAAATGGCGAACCTCGGCAAGAGCATCGCGAAGAGCCACAAATGAAATCAGCGCGGCGCCGTTCGCGCGAGCTTGCGCTGCAGGGCCTGTACGCGTGGCAGCTTGCGGGCGACAACGCGGCCGACCTTCAGTCCCAGCTCGCCGAATCGAAGGGGTTTGGCAAGGCCGACGCCGAGTATTTCGCGCGGCTCCTGCAGGGCACGATAGCCCATGCCGCCTCGCTCGAGCGCCTGATCGCGCCCATGCTCGATCGCAAGCTCAAGGAGCTCTCGCCGGTGGAGCGCGGCATCCTGCTGCTCGCGGCGTTCGAGCTGAAAAACGCGACCGATGTCCCCTACAAGGTGGTGATCAACGAGGCGATCGAGCTCGCCAAGGACTTCGGCGGCACCGACGGCCACAAGTACGTGAACGGCGTGCTCGACAAGCTCGTCCCCGAACTTCGGCCGCAGGAGAGAAAAGCCTGAAGACGTGTCCTCCGAGTTCGACATCATCCGAAAATACTTCACCCGGGAGGCGCCGACGGCGGTGCTGGGGGTGGGCGACGACTGCGCGCTGCTGCGGCCCGACCCCGGAATGCTGCTCGCAGTTTCGACCGACATGCTGGCGGCCGGAAACCATTTCTTCCCGGACGCCGAACCGGGGAAGCTCGGGCACAAGGCGCTGGCGGTCAACCTCTCGGATCTCGCCGCGATGGGCGCCGACCCGCGCTGGGCGACGCTTGCGATCGCGTTGCCCGAGGCCGACGAGAAGTGGATCGCCGCGTTCGCGCAAGGGTTCTTCCGGCTCGCCGGCCGCTGGAGAACCGAGCTCGTCGGCGGGGACACAACGAGGGGACCCCTCACGATCTCGGTCACCGTGATGGGCGAGGTGCCGGCCGAGCTCGCGCTGCGGCGCGCCGCGGCGCTCGCCGGGGACGATATCTGGCTCTCGGGCGCGACCGGAGAAGCAGCGCTCGCGCTCGCCCACCTGGAGGGGCGCGTGAAGCTGGAAGGCGCGGCGCTCGAATCCTGCCTTGCCCGGCTGCACACGCCCGAGCCGCGCATCGATCTCGGCGTGCGGCTGCGCGGCCTTGCGCGCAGCGCGATCGACGTCTCGGACGGCCTGCTCGCCGATCTCGGCCATATCCTGGAAGCGTCCCGAGTCGGCGCGGAGCTCCTCTGGGACAGCCTCCCGCGGGCGAGGGCGATCGCCGGCTGCCCGGACAAGGCGCTCGCCGACGATTGCCTGCTCGCGGGCGGCGATGATTACGAGCTGGTGTTCACCGCGCCGAGGCTCAAGCGCGCGCAGCTCGAAGCCGTTGGGAGAGACCTCGAAATCCCGCTTGCCCTCATCGGCGCAGCCGTTCCGGGCGATCCGGTGGCGAGGCTGCGCGACGCCCGGGGCAGGCTCGTTTCCAGTCCGCGCAAGGGCTTCGATCACTTCGCATGATCCTGCGGCCCGCCCCCGGTTTCGTCTTCGCCCACCCGGCCCACTTCGTCGCGCTCGGCTTCGGAACGGGGCTCGCGCCGCTCGCACCGGGCACCGCGGGCACGCTGCTCGCGTTCCCGCTTTTCATACTGCTCGACTCGTGGCTTCCGCCGCTCGCCCTCTTCGGTGTCATCGTCGTCTTCTTCGGGATCGGGATCTGGGCGTGCGCGCGCACCGGGCGCGATCTGGGCATCGCCGATCACAGCGCAATGAACTGGGACGAGGTGGTCGCGATGCTGCTGATCCTGCTGTTCACGCCTTCGGATTGGGCTTGGTGGGCCTTTGCGTTCCTCGCGTTCCGCTTCTTCGACGTGGTCAAGCCGCCGCCGATACGCCACATCGACCGGGCGATGAAAGGGGGCCTGGGCGTGATGTTCGACGACACCGTCGCGGCGTTCTACACCCTGCTTCTCATCGCGGTCGTGAAGCGAGTCCTTGGCTGATGCCTCGCGATGCGCTCGAGCTGCTCGCGGGACGGATCGGCGCCCGCCTGAAGAAACGCAATCTGAAGCTCGCGACGGCCGAGTCCTGCACCGGCGGCTGGGTCGCCCAGGCCGTGACTTCCGTTTCGGGAAGCTCCGGGTGGTTCGACCGCGGCTTCGTGACCTACTCCGACGAAGCCAAGAAGGAGCTGCTCGGCGTGCGCGAGCGGACCCTCTCGCGGCACGGCGCGGTGAGCCGGGAAACCGCGCAGGAGATGGCTGCAGGCCCGCTCGAGCGCAGGCGCGCCCAAGGTTCGATGGCCGTGGCGGGCGTCGCGGGGCCGACCGGCGGCACGAAGGCGAACCCGGTCGGCACGGTGTGTTTCGCGTGGTCGCGGAAACGGGGCGCGATGGAGAGCGTCACCCGGCGTTTCCGGGGCGGCCGGGAGAGGGTGCGCCGGCAGTCGGTGGTGTTCGCGCTGAAAGGCTTGCTTGAAAGACTGGGGGAACCGGGATGAGTTCGTCTTTTCGCCGTGCTGCAGCCGTGCTCGCGCTCTGCGCCGCCGCGCCCGTCCCCGCGCAGGACCTCGATGACTCGAAGGACAACGTCGCCGGCCCCTACGTTCCGACCCCGTGGGTGATCGTGGAGGAGATGCTCAAGCTCGCCGACATCCGCGGCGAAGACGTAGTCTACGACCTCGGTTCGGGAGACGGGAGGCTGGTGATCAGGGCGGCCAAGCGCTTCGGCGCGCGCGGGGTCGGCATCGAGCTGCAGACGGAGCTCGTCGAAATGGCGAGAATCGGCGCGAAACAGGAGGGCGTTGCGGACCGCGTCAAGTTCATGCAGGGCGACCTGTTCCAGGCCGATATCCGGCCGGCGAGCGTGGTCATGCTGTATCTGCTGCCGCGGTACGTCACGCGTCTGGTGCCGAGGCTGCGCGCGGAACTGCGTCCCGGAGCGCGCATCGTGTCCCACGATTATCCGCTTGCTCCCTGGCCGCCCGACAAGGAGCTTTCGATGGACGTCCCCGAAAAGGAGATGATCAGCGGCACTTCCTGGACGAGGCTCTATTACTACGTGGTCCCGGCGCGCGTGCAGGGCGCGTGGGAGCTCAATTTGCCCAAAGCGCTTGCGCGTGCTCCGCTCGTGATGCAGATCACCCAAGAACCCGACGCTGTGGGAGGATTCGTGCGCGATGGCCGCTCCGAGCTCCCCCTCAGGGATCTTGCTGTTCGCGGCGAACAGGTCCGCTTCGGGCTGCTCTACGAGGGTCGGCTGATGGCGTTCGAGGGGACCGTGGCAGGGGACGCCATGACGGGCGAAGTGCGGGCCCGCGACCAGCGCGGGTCCTGGACTGCCCGGCACCGCGTATCGCCGCCACGCTGAAAAAGCGCACGCGCGGGGCTTGGGTCCGGGAGGCGCGTGCTCTATATTGAGGGCATGAGCCTGATCCGCAACACCGAGGTGCGCGCGCCTGCGGTCGCGAGCCTGTTCTATCCCGGGGACGCGCGCACGCTCGCTGAAGAAGTCTCTTCCTATCTCGACCAGACGGAGGGGGCGCCTCTCGCGCCCGGTTTCCCCAAGGCGCTGATCGTCCCTCACGCCGGGTTCATCTATTCCGGGCCGGTCGCGGCGAGCGCGTACGACCGGCTGCGCCCGGCGCGCGGCATCGTCAGGCGCGTCGTGGTCCTCGGTCCCTGCCACCGGGTTCCGGTGCGCGGCCTCGCGCTGCCGGGGGCGAGCGCGTTCGACACGCCCCTCGGGCGGATCCCCTTGGACGAGGAGGCGATCGCCTCGATCCGCGGCCTGCCC
>CAYQVE010000034.1:0-18940 GCA_964420785.1 uncultured Enterobacteriaceae bacterium
AAGATGGGGCCGATCACCACTTTCTGCTGCGGCCCGAACAACCGCGGCGTGGCCGCGTACGAGGGCATGCTCTACATGGGCACGCTCGACGCCAAGCTCGTGGCGCTCGACGCCAAGACGGGCAAGGTCGCCTGGGAGGTTCAAATCGCCGATCCGGAGAAGGGCTACTCCGAGACCATGGCGCCGACCGTGGCGGAGGGCAGGGTGCTCATCGGCACCAACGGCGGCGAGTACGGAATCCGCGGGTTCGTGAAGGCGTTCGACGCCAAGACCGGCAAACTCGTGTGGACGTTCTATACGATTCCCGACAAGGGTCACGAAGGCGTGTGGGCGGAGAACGACGCCACCGGCCGCAACATGAAGCGGGACATTGCGGCGGAGAAGAAGCAGCTCGCGGGCAAGGGCGGCGGCTTCTACCAGACGCTGGGCGGCGGCGTGTGGATGACGCCCGCGGTCGACCGCAAGACCAAGACGGTGTTTTTCGTCGTCGGCAATCCCTCGCCCGACCTCTACGGCGCCGAGCGCCCCGGGGACAACCTGTACACCGACTCGATGGTCGCGATCGACCTCAACACCGGCAAGTACAAGTGGCACTTCCAGTACATCGCGCACGACGTATGGGACCTCGACGCCGTGAGCCCGCCGATCCTGACGCAGGCCAAGGACAAGGACGGCAAGACGGTCGACGTCGTGATCCACGGCGGAAAGACCGGCCATATCTACGTGCACGAGCGCGGCACCGGCAAGCTGATCCGCTTTTCGGAAGCGATGATCCCGCAGGAAAACATGTGGGTGCTGCCGACGGCGAAGGGCGCGCGCATGCTCCCCGGGGCGAACGGCGGGGTCGAGTGGTCGCCGATGGCCTTCAATCCGAAGACGCGCCTCGCCTACGCGCTCAACCTGCATCAGCCGATGACTTACCACGTCGAGGCCGCGAACTATCCGGGCGGCAGCAAGCTGTGGCTCGGCGGCGCGTTCAAAGCCATACCGAGCGAGAAGCAGTGGGGCCGGCTCTCGGCGGTCAACGTCGATACCGGCAAGGTCGCGTGGAAGTACGACACCGAGCAGCCCTTGATCGGCGGCGCGCTCGCCACGGCCGGAGGTCTGGTGTTCTTCGGCGAAGGCAACGGGCTTCTCAAGGCGCTGGACGCGGCGACCGGAAAACTGCTGTGGCAGTACCAGGCCGGAGCCGGCGTCAACGCGCCTCCGGTGTCCTACACGGTGAAGGGCAAGCAGTACGTCGCGGTTGCCGCAGGTGGAAATACGCAGATCGACTTCAAGCGCGGCAACAGCGTCGTCGTATTCGCTCTGCCTTGATCGCAGCAATCCCGAGAGGCCGCCCGAGGGCGGCCTTTTGTTTTTCCGGCGTCGTATGAAACGGTTTCTCGCCCTGGCGTTTCTCTTCGCTTTCCTGCCGGCGGCGCACGCCGATCTCTCGGCCGGCAAGCGCAAGGCCGAAGCCTGCATCGCCTGCCATGGCGCCGACGGCAACTCGGTGATCGCCCTTTTTCCGGCCCTGGCGGGCCAGACCGCCCGCTATCTCTACCTTCAGCTGAAAGACTTCAAGGAAGGCCGGCGCAGCGAGCCCGCGATGGCGCCGATGGTGGCGAAGCTCTCCACCCAGGACATGCTCGACCTCGCCGAATACTTTGCCGCCCAGAAACCGAAGCCCATCGCCTTCAAAGCGGACGCGGCGCGCATCGCCCGCGGCAAGAAGAAGGCCGAAGAGGTCTTGTGCACCATGTGCCACCTGGGGGGACTCTCCGGGCAGAACGAGATTCCGCGCGTTGCAGGCCAGCACCCGGAGTACGTGATCAAGCAGCTCAAAGCCTTCAAGGCGCGAACGCGCACCAACGATGCCGGCAGCATGACCAGCGTCGCCCAGACCATCACCGAGCAGGACATCGAGGATCTCGCGCATTACATCTCGAGCCTGAATTAGGAACCCGATGCGAAAGCGGAATTTCACCGGCGCATCGCTGATCCTGTCTCTGGCCGGCTTCGCCCTCGCTCGAGGCGCCGCCTGCGCCGAGAACCCCGCAGAGCAGCTCGAGACGCGCACCGTCGAAGTGATCGGCGTCACGCCCCTGCCCGGCTTCGGCGTTCCGGCCGCGCAGGTCCCCGCGAACGTCCAGGCGGTCACCGGGGCGGAGATCATGCGGCAGCACCCGCTCAGCCTGTCCGAATTCATGAGCCAGCGCCTCTCCGGCGTGAACGTCAACGAAAACCAGGGCAATCCGTTTCAGCCCGATCTCACCTACCGCGGATTTGCCGCTTCGCCGCTGCTCGGCACACCGCAGGGGATGTCGGTGTACCAGGACGGCGTGCGCATCAACGAGCCTTTCGGCGACACGGTGAACTGGGATTCGATCCCGACCGCCGCGATCTCGACGATCAACCTGATTCCCGGCTCGAATCCCTTGTTCGGATTGAACACGCTCGGCGGCGCGCTGTCGATCCGCACCAAGAGCGGCGCGCAGTATCCGGGAACGGCCGCAACGCTCTACGGCGGATCGTTCGGGCGGCGCTCGGTCGATGTGCAGCACGGCGGCGCGAACGGCGAGTTCGATTATTTTGCGAGCGCGAGCGCATTTCGCGAGGACGGCTGGCGCCTGCATTCGCCTTCGGACGTGCGCCAGTTCTTTTCCAAGCTCGGCTGGCAAGACGGGACGACCGACGTCGATTTCAGCATCACCCATGCCGACTCCGATCTCGCGGGCAACGGGCTGCTGCCGCAGAGCATGCTCCGAGCCGACCCGAAGCAGGTCTATACCTTGAGCGACAATACCCGCAACCGGATGACGTTGTTCACTCTCAACGCCACGCGGTGGCTCGCACGCGATCTGCTCTGGTCGGGCACGGCGTATTACCGCAAGAGCGAAAAGAGCACCGTTAACGGCGACATCAACGAGATCAGCGACTCGCGCAACGGCGTCGTCCCCTACGAGGACGGCGACCCCAACGCGTCCTCGGTCAATCGCACCCGCACCAGCCAGCGGAGTTACGGATTTTCCATGCAAGCCGCGCGCACGAGCGGGAATCCCCCCGGACCCAGCAATCTCGTGATCGTGGGCGGCGGCTACGACCACAGCGCGAGCGACTTCCGCCAGAGCTACCGGCTCGGTGGTTTCAACGCCGATCGCAGCGCGGCGCCCACCGGCGCCGAGACCGAGATCGTGAACCTGGACGGCGGAACCTCGACGGCAAGCCTGTTCGTCACCGATACGCATTCGCCCAGCCCGCGATGGCACCTCACCGGGAGCGCGCGCTACAACGTCGCGCGGGTGCGCACGGCGGACGGGCTCTCGCCGCCTCTGCCTCCGCCAGCGGCGGGATTGGGGAACGATCTGACCTTCGCGAAATTGAATCCCGCGGTGGGTGCCTCGTATACGCCCGAGGGCGCGCCCGGATTCTACGTCGGCTTCAGCCAGGGCAACCGCCCGCCCTCGCCGGTCGAACTGGGCTGCGCGGACCGCAACACTCCCTGCCGCCTGCCGAACGCCATGGCGTCGGATCCGCCGCTCAAGCAGGTCGTCGCGCGCACGATCGAGCTCGGGGTGCGCGCGCGGACGGCCTCGGGACTCCGGTGGAATGCGGCGCTGTTTCGAACCATGAACTACGACGACATTCTATTCGTGAGCTCCTCCGTGGGCTCCGGCTTCTTCACGAACTTCGGAAAGACGCGCAGGCAAGGTCTGGAGGCGGCTCTCGAACACCTGGAGGGAAAATTCTCCTGGGCGCTCAACTACAGCCTCATCGACGCGACCTACCGCTCGCCCGCCGCGCTGTTCTCCCGGGCGAACAGCACCGCCGATGCCAACGGCGACATCCAGGTCTCCCCCGGCAACCGCATACCCGGAATTCCGCGGCACCACCTGAATGCCGCAGCGAACTACGATCTGACGGACAGGACCACGGTCGGCGCCGGCGCGGTCGCGGTGTCCCGCCAGTTCGCGCGCGGTAACGACAACAACCGGCATCAGCCCGACGGAGTGAATTTCCTGGGACCGGGTGAGATCGCCGGCTACGCGGTCTTCAATCTGAACCTCGACTACAAGCTGGATCACGGCCTGCGGGCGTTCGCAAAGCTGAGCAACGTCTTCGGCCGGCGCTACGCCACCGCCGGCGCCTTGCAGCAGAACTTTTTTCCGAGCGGCAATCTCGCAGCGCCGGGCGCGCAGGTCAACGAGACTTTCTACGCACCTGGCGCGCCGCGCGCGCTTTGGATCGGGATCCAGCTCGTGCCCGACGCGGCGGCGGGCAGGCAAAGCCGCGCGGCGCAATGAGGCGCGATTGACACTCCCGCGGAGCCCAGCTTATCGTGCCGGCAACGATAGGAGGCAGTCGCTATGCACTTCCCTCGCAAATCCGCCCTTGCGGTTCTTTTCTGCAGCCTGCTCTCGGCGCCGGCGACGCAGGCGCAGCGTGCCAAGCCGCCCGGGTTCCCCGACGCGCCGGGAAAGGAAGTGCTCATCGGCAAGTGCTTTCAGTGCCACGCCCCGACGATGTGGCAGGACCATAGCCAGGACCGCAGAGGCTGGGAGAGCGTGCTCTACCGCATGGTCGGGCGCGGCGCCCTCTGGACCGAGGACGAAATCAGGACCATGGCCGACTACCTCGCCGCGGCGTACGGGCGGCAGCCGGCGGCGGCATCGAAATAACGCGGCGTTTTGAGGGAGAGCTTATGAGAGAGCTCGTCGCACGATATCTGTCGCGCTCGATTTCGCGGCGCGGGTTCCTAAAAGGCCTGACCACCGCCGGAGTCTCGCTTGCCTCGGCGCAAGCCATTCTCGAATCGCTCGTCCCGATCGCCCACGCCCAAGACGCGCGGCGCGTCGCACCCGAAGCGACCAGGATGGTCGAGGGAACGGGCGCCGAGTGCTTCGCCGAGCAGCTGATCGCCTCGGGAGTCAAGTACGTCTTCGGCAACTCGGCGAGCGAGGACGCGCAATTCTACGAGGCGCTGGTCGACCGGCCGCAGCTCAAGTACATCCTGACGCCGCACGAAGGACCGGGGGCCGCGATGGCCGCGGGCTACGTGAAGGCCTCCGGCGAGCCGACCATCGTGATGCAGGCGGCGGTCGTGGGCCTCGTCAACGCGATGGGGCAGATGTTCAACGCATACAAGGAGCAGACCCCGCTCGTTTTCTACAGCTACCGCACCGACCAGACGCGTCGTGCCGGGCGCGACGGCTTCGAGGAAGTGGCCAATCAGGAGCAGATCGTCCAGCCGATGACGAAGTATTCGTGGCTTGCGCGGCGCGCCGACATGATCCCCGAGACCGTGCGCCGCGGCTTCAAGGCGGCGTGGACGCCGCCTTACGGGCCGACTTACGTTTCCTGGCATTCGGATCTGAACGATGAAAAAGCGTACGCCGAGATCATCGTCCAGGACAAGGTCGACCCGCGCATGCGCGTGCGCCCCAATCCCGCCGAAGTCGGGCGCGCAGCGAAGCTTCTTGTCGAGGCGAAGATGCCCCTCATGATCGTCGGCGACGAGGTCTACGGCGCCAAGGCCGTGTCCAAGGCGGTGGAGTTCGCCGAGCTCCTCGGCATGCCCGTGACCCAGGTGCGGCAGATTTACGCGAACTTCCCCGAGTCGCATCCGCTGTGGGTCGGCGGCCCGCCCGCGGCGCGAATCGCGTCGCTCGATTTCCCGAAAAATCCGGACGTAGTCATCAACGTCGGGAACAAGCTGCAGCACAACAGCCCGCAACCCATCGTGGCGCGCGAAGCGAAATTCATCGACATGCGCAACGACAGCTGGAGCATCGGCAACGTGATGAACACGGAGGTGCCGCTGGTCGCCGACGTCGCCCACGGCCTGGACGACTTGAAGGCCGCGGTCGAGGGAATCATGACCTCCGCGATGTACAGGAAGGCGCGGGAGCGCGCGCAGGAAGTGCGCCGCTTCAGCGAGAAGGCGAAAGCGCTGCGCGCCCTGGTGGCGAAGAACCCCGAATGGGACCGCAGTCCGATGCTCGCCGACCGCGTCACCACCGAGGTCGCCCAGTTCGCCGACCGCGATGCCATCATCGTCCATGAAGCCGGGTCGGTCGTCCTGCACGGTTTTGACTTCGATCCGCTGGGCGGGCGCGAGCTCTTCTTCTACTACGGCGCGCACCTCGGCTCGGGGGTGGGCACCGCTGCGGGCGTGAAGCTCGCCCGCCCGAACCAGCAGGTGATCTGCCTCGTCGGCGACGGATCGTTCGTTTTCGGGCCGACCGCGCTGTGGAACATGGCGCGGCTCGAGCTGCCGGTGATCACCGTCGTCTACAACAACCACGCCTACAGCGGTCCGCACAGCCGCGTGATCGAAAAGACGGCCGGAGGCAAGATGGTGCAGAGGCGGCAATTCGTGCACGACTATCTCGGCAGCCCGGACATGAACATGGCGCAGATCGCCAAGGGGTTCGGCGTGGACGGGGAAGTCGCGGAGTCGCCCGAGCAGCTCAGGGCGGCCCTCGCGCGCGCGCGCAAAGCGACGGTTGAGGGCAGGCCCTATCTCATCGACGCGCAGGTGGCGCGCGTGGGAGTCGCCTGGGCGGACAAGCCGTGGATCCCGCCGATCAGCGTCGCGCGAGAGCGCACCAGGAAAGTCTAGATCGCCACGTCGCGATGCAGAAAGCCGACGACATCGAAACGCGGTTCCGGACCGCCGGGCACTTCACCGAGGCGCTGAAAAAAAACCTGTTCGCACTGTTTTGCCAGCCGATCGTGCCGGTAGAAACGGCGAAAGTGGATTACAAGTATCTGGAAATCTTCGTGCGCTTTCGCGAAGAGGAGGACAAGCTGCTGCCGCCGGGCACTTTTTTTCCGATACTCGAGGCGAACCATTTGACGCCTTTGCTGGACCGGTGGGTGGTGCGCGAGGTCCTCAAGTGGACAGCAGACAAGCAGAGCTCCCAGCCCAATTGGCACATTCCGCGCTTCAACCTCAACCTCGCGGACGACACGATCCGCGACAAGGATTTCGGCGGACAGGTGCGCGACCAGCTCAAGGCGACGAAAATCCCGTCCAACCGGCTGTGGTTCGAGATGACGGCACAGCAGATGACGAGGATTCCCGACGCGGCTAAGCAGACGATCACCCGCCTGAAGTCGTTGGGCTGCGCCATCGCGGTCTCGGATTTTTCCAGCGTCGAGATGACCGCCCGCGGCTACAAGGACGCCGGCGTGCAGATCGTCAAGCTCTCGGGAAGCGTCGTGCGGAACATCCACAGGAATCCGGAAGCCCTGTCGAAGCTGCTGGAGCTCAACGGCTACTGCCAGAAGCTCGGGCTTCAGACCATCGCCGAGTTCGTGGAGCATGCCGACACCCTCCCGATGCTGCGAAAGGCGGGCGTCAACTTCGCCCAGGGCTTCGGGATCGCCGAGCCCGCGCCGCTCAGCCTGGTGGTTTGACGGGAGGACGCCGGACCGGCCCGGCGGCGGCGGTCGCAGACACCTCGCCGTTTTACCCGGGCCCTGGAGTTCGGTGGTCAACGCTCTTCCTGCGCACCGCGGGCGCGATCATGACGGCGAGGACGAGCACGGTGCCGATCACGAACGCGAGGCTCAAGGGGCGCGTGACGAACACCGTCGGATCGCCGCGCGAGAGCAGCATCGCGCGCCGCAGGTACTCCTCCATGAGCGGCCCGAGCACGTAGCCCAGAATCAGCGGCGCGGGCTCGCATTCGAGCTTGACGAGCGCGTAGCCGAGCACGCCGATGAGCGCGCACAGGTACACGTCCACGGCGCTGTTGTTCACGCTGTAGTTGCCGATGCAGCAGAACATGATGATCGAGGGGAAAAGCCAGCGGTACGGGACGCGGAGCAGGCTCACCCAGATCCCGACGAGCGGCAGGTTGAGGACGACGAGCAGCAGATTGCCGACCCACATGCTCGCGATGATCCCCCAGAATAGCTCGGGATTCTGGGTCATCACCTGCGGGCCCGGGGTGATGCCCTGCACGATCATCGCGCCCATCATCAGCGCCATGATGGCGCTCGAGGGAATCCCGAGCGTCAGCATGGGAATGAAATTGGTCTGCGCCGCGGCGTTGTTGGCCGCCTCGGGCGCGGCCACGCCCTCGATCGCGCCCCTGCCGAAGCGGGAAGGATCCTTTGCGATCCTCTTCTCGAGCATGTAGGTCACGAAGGACGAAAGCGCGGGCCCCGTACCCGGCAGCACGCCGAAGATGGAGCCGACCGCCGTCCCGCGCGCCGTCGGCCACGCCGAGTCCGCGACGTCTTTCCGCGTCGGCATGAGGTTCCCGATTTTCTTGGTGAACACCTCGCGCACTTCCCTGGACTCGAGGTTGCCCACCACTTCCGCCACCGCGAAAAGGCCCACCACGATGACGGTGAAACCGATCCCGTCGTAGAGCTCCATGACCCCGAAGGTGTAGCGTGCCATCCCGGAATTCACGTCGGTGCCGACCAGTCCGAGCAGGAGCCCGACGACGACCATGCACAAGCCCTTGACGACGTCGCCGGAGGCGAGGACTGCGGAAGCCACCAGCGCCATCAGCATCATCGAGAAGTATTCGGCCGCGCCGAACAAGAGCGCCCATTCCGCGAGCGGCGGGCCCGCGAGCGCGATCAGCAGCGTCCCGACGCAACCCGCGAAAAAAGACGCGAGCGCCGCGACGGCCAGCGCGGGCCCCGCGCGCCCCTGGCGCGCCATCTGGTAGCCGTCCAGACAGGTCACCGCCGAGGCCGTCTCCCCCGGCAGGTTGACGAGGATCGAAGTGGTCGAGCCGCCGTACTGCGCCCCGTAGTAGATCCCCGCAAGCATGATGAGCGCCGCGACCGGCGGAAGCGTGAAGGTGAGCGGAAACAGCATCCCGATCGCGACCAGCGGCCCGATTCCCGGCAGCACGCCGATCAGCGTGCCGAGCACGACGCCGATGAAGCAATAAGCGAGGTTCTGCAGCGAAAACGCGACGCCGAAGCCGAAGGCGAGATTGCTCAGGATATCCATAGGTACCCGGCGACCAGCGGATAGGGCATCTTGAGCACGTAGAGGAGCACGAGGACCACGAAGGCGCTCATCACCACGGTGAGGACGAAGACCTCCTTGAAGCGAAACTCGCGGCCGCCTGCCGCGCTCGCGAACAACACCGCGACGAGCGCGGGGATGACCCCGAACCGCGGCATGACGTATCCGAACAGCACGATTGCCAGCGTGATGAGGGCGAGCGGCTTCCAGCCCCACTCGCCTTTCACTTTTTCGCCCGAGCGGACTCCTCGGCCCATCACCCAGGCTCCGAGCACGATGAGAAGGCCGCCCAGGACCGTCGGAAAGTACCCCGAGCCCATGCGCATCGCCGTGCCGAACGGATAGTCGCGCGCGACGGTGACCGCCGCGAGCCCGATGGCGATGAACAGCAGCCCGGCGAGGAAATCCCTGTTGTTGCGCAGGTCGAAGTTCATCCGGCTCTCCCAACCGGAAATCTCCGGTTTATGTGCGCCCGAAGAAGAAGCCGAAGCCCACGAAGACCCCTCTGCTGGAGGCGTCTATTCTTTCCCCGCTGCTGTCCGCCGCGCGGCCACGAAGATACATGTACTCCACTCTCATCCCGAACCTGTCCGCGCGCAGCAGCATGATGGCCGGCAGCGCCATCCCCGCGAGCAGCAAGATCAGAAATGAACGCTTCACAGGGTGATCATGCGCAGCCGACCGCCGCAGGTCAAGCCCGAGCGGTCCGCCGTCGCCCGCAGCCGTTCCTTGTGTGATACTTTGCCGTCTTGGAAAGAAAAGCGATCACTGCCCGCGTGACGCACACCGCAACGAAGCATGCAACGGCGGCGGCTCTCTTCGCCTGCCTGCTCGCGGCCGCGCCCGCGTTCGCGCAGGTGAAAACCGTGCTGCGCATCTCCACGCCCGCGGTGCCCGAGGACTGGCACGTCAGGATGCTCTACGTTTTCAGGGACGAGCTCGACAAGGCGGCCCCCGGCCGCTTCGACGTGCAGGTGCATCACTCGGGGACCCTGTTTCGCCAGGGCGCGGAACCGGTGGCGATGCAGCGCGGAAATCTCGAGATGGCGCTCCTGTCGATGCAGGACATCGCGCGGCAGATGCCCGAGTACTCGATTTTCACGGCCGGTTACCTGATCCGCGATCCCGATCATCTCGCGAAAGTCTATGGCGGGCCGATCGGCGACGAGCTGAACCGAAAGATCGCCGCGGCGATGGGAATCCAGCTGCTGCAAGCGGTCTATCTCGGCACGCGGCAGGTGAGCCTCGCCCAGCCGAGGCCGGTCAGGACCCCGGCGGATCTCGCCGGAGTGAAGCTGCGCATGCCGGGCTCCAAGGAGTGGCTCTTTCTCGGGCAGGCGCTCGGCGCGAATCCGACGCCGCTCGCTTTCACCGAGGTCTACCTCGGCTTGAAGACCGGGACCATCGACGGCCAGGACAACCCGCTGCCGACGTTGAAGTCGGCGAAGTTCTACGAGGTGACGCGGCAAATCGTGCTCACGGGGCACCTCGTGGACGCGCTCCAGCTCGCGATCTCCTCGAAGACCTGGCACGCGCTTTCCGCGGCACACAGGGTCCAGATGAAAAGGGCGGCCGCGAAGGCCGCGAAATTCAACGACGAAAACCGCATGCGCGAAGAAAGAGAGCTCATCGAATTCTTCCGCGCGAAAGGCATCGAGATCACGGTGCCCGACGTAGCCGCGTTCAGGAAGACCGTGCAGGACGCGTACCTGAAGTCCGAGTACGCGGAAAAGTGGCCGCACGGGCTCCTCGAGCGCATCAATGCGGTCAAGTGAAGGCATCGAGCGGCTCAAGCGCTGGGCCGATCTCACCGGCGCGGGTGTTTTCGCGGTTCTCTTCCTCGCGCTCGTCGTGCAGGTGGTGCGCCGCTTCGTCTTCGGCGCGCCCGCGGCCTGGACCGAGGAGCTCGCGACGATCGCCTTCGTCTGGGTGATTTTCTGGGGGACCGCGTTCGCGGTGCCGCTCTCGGCTCACGTCGCCGTGGACTTCGTGGTGCCGCGCTTCGCGCCCCGCGTCCAGCGTACGCTTTACGCGCTGGGCCTTGCCGCGCTCGGGGGCTGCTTTCTCTGGGCGCTGCCCGGCATCGCCGATTACCTGCGCTTCATGATGCGCGAGCGGACCCCGGTGCTCGACTGGCCTTACGGCGTCGTCTACAGCGTTTTTCTCGCCGCCGCCGTCATGGTGGTGCTGCGCTGCCTTGCCGCGATCGTCCGCCCCGAAGCATCCGACAAGGCATGAGCGCCGCTTTCGGGCTGATGCTGGTCACATTCGTCGTCATCGCCCTGCTGCGCGGCCCCGTCGGCCTCGCGATGATCGCAGGCGGCATCGCCTATCTGGGCGCCACCGGGCAGGATATGGGCCTCGCGGCCGAGCAGATCCTGAACAGCCTCTTCGGGAGCTTCGTGCTGATCGCCGTGCCGATGTTCATCTTCGCCGCGAACGTGATGAACTCAGGCACCCTGAGCGAGCGCCTCTACGGGCTCGCCCACGCGCTCATGGGGCGGTTCCGCGGAGGCCTCGCGCACGTCAACGTGCTCGCAAGCGTCATCTTCTCGGGCATGAGCGGCAGCGCGATCGCGGACGCGGTCGGGCCGGGAATGGTCGAGATCGAGATGATGTGCAAGAACGACCGCTACTCGAGGCCCTTCGCCGTCGCGGTGAGCGCGGCCTCGGCCACGATCGGGCCGATCATCCCTCCGTCGATTCCGATGGTGCTTTATGCGCTCGTCTCGGGCGCGTCGGTGGGCGCGCTCTTCCTCGGAGGCGTGGTGCCCGGCCTGCTCATGGCCGCTGCGATGATGCTCGTCATCGTCTGGATCGCCCGGCGGCGCAATTTCCCGATGGAGCCGCCGGTGCCGTGGTCGGAGATCCCGCGCATCTTCGTGCGCACGCTGCTCCCTCTGCTCATGCCGGTCGTGCTCCTCGGCGGAATCTATTCGGGCGTGTTCACCCCGACCGAGGCCGCGGCGGTCGCCGCGCTCTACGCCCTGGCGCTCGCGCTCTTCGTGTACCGGGCGCTGGACTGGAAGGGGCTCGTGTCGGTCCTCGCCGACAGCGCGCGATCCTCCGCGATGGTCGGGATCATCATCTGCGGCGCGTTTCTCTTCAACTACGTGCTCGCGACCGAGCAGATACCGGCGCGTCTAGCCGAATGGTTCCTGTCGCTCGACCTCGGCCCGCTCGGATTTCTCATCGTCGCGAACCTCGTCTTTCTCGTGCTCGGGTGCCTGCTCGACACGACGACCCTGCTCCTCGTGCTGGTCCCGCTTCTCCTGCCCGTCGCCAGGGCGCTGGGGCTCGACCTGGTCCATTTCGGCGTCGTCATGGTCCTCGACATGATGATCGGCCTGCTCACCCCGCCTTACGGTGTGCTCCTCTTCGTCCTGAGCGGCCTGGCCGGAACACCGGTGAAGGAGATCGTGCGCGAGCTCGTGCCGTTCATCGTGGCGCTGATCGCGGTGCTCTTCCTCATCACGTTCGTGCCTTCGCTCGTTCTCGCCCTCCCGAGGCTGGCCGGCTACCTGGGCTGAGCCCCCCTTGCGGCCTCCTTTGCGCTTGACCGATGTTCGCGCTAGATTGTCGGGCGACAATCTAGCGCCGATGCAGAGAACAATGAGAGCACTCACCGCAGCTGCGTTCGCAGCGCTCCCCGGGCTTGCCTGGGCCCATCACTTCATGCCTAGAGCGTCATGAGCGACCATCACGGCGACGAGCACGCGCGCGAGCACGACCGCCCGCTCTCCGGCCCGGCGCTGCGCGCCAAGGCGCTCGAGTCCCTGCTCGTCGAGAAGGGCCTCGTCGATCCGAAGGCGCTCGACGAGCTGATCGACACCTACGAGACGATAGTCGGGCCGCGCAACGGCGCGCGTATCGTCGCGCGCGCCTGGGTCGATCCCGCCTACAAGAAACGCCTGCTCGAGGACGCCACCGCCGCCATCGCCGAGTTCGGCTTCATCGGGCGGCAGGGCGAGGACATGGTCGTGCTCGAGAACACGCCCAGGGTCCGCAATGTGGTGGTTTGCACGCTGTGCTCCTGCTACCCGTGGCCCGTGCTCGGGCTGCCGCCCGTCTGGTACAAGTCGGCGCCGTACCGCGCCCGCGCGGTGATCGATCCGCGCGGAGTGCTGAAGGAGCTGGGGAGCGAGGTCGCGGAGAACGTCGAGGTGCGCGTGTGGGACTCGACCGCCGAGCTGCGCTACCTCGTGCTGCCCGAGCGCCCGGAGGGAACCGAAGGCTGGAGCGAGGACGAGCTCGCGGAAATCGTCACGCGCGACGCGATGATCGGCGTGGCGCAGGCAAAGGCGCGCGCGCGGAGCAAGCGATGCACAGCGTGCACGACATGGGCGGCATGCACGGCATGGGGCCGGTCGTGATCGAGAAAGACGAGCCGGTCTTCCATTCCGAGTGGGAGGCGCGCGTGCACGCGCTCAACCTCGCTTGCGGCTTTCACCGCAAGTGGAACATCGACATGGGGCGCCACTCGCGCGAGCGGATCCCCCCCGCCGAATACCTCGCCGCGACTTACTACGAGAAATGGCTGCGCGGCCTGGAGATGCTGCTCGTCGAGCAGGGGCTGGTCACACCGAAGGAGCTGGAGAGCGGACGGGCCGAATCGAAGGCGAGCGGAGCGAACGTCCTCCGGGCGTCCGAGGTGGCGAGCTTCCTGCGCCACCGCCGGCTCGCGCGAACGGACGACGAGGTGCCGCCGAAGTTCAGACCCGGCGATCGCGTCCTCACGCACAATGATCACCCCATCGGCCACACGCGCCTGCCGCGTTACGCGCGCGCCAAGCGCGGCGTCATCGACCGCGATCACGGCGTCTTCATCTTCCCCGACACGCACGCGATGACGCGCGACAAGAAGCCCCAGCATTGCTACAGCGTGCGCTTCGCGGCGCGCGAGCTTTGGGGGCAGCGAGCGTCCGCGCGCGACGGTGTGTACCTCGATCTCTGGGATGACCACCTCGATCCCGCCTGAGCTCGACCTCCGCGCCCTGCCCGCCCTGCCGCGCGACGAGGCCGGGCCGGTGTTCAGGGCGCCGTGGGAAGCGCAGGCCTTCGCGATGACGGTTTCGCTGCACGAGCGCGGCGTCTTCGCCTGGCGCGAGTGGGCCGACGCGCTCGCAGCCGAGCTCGCAGCGGCGAGCGCCCGCGGCGAGCCGGACGACGGAACCCATTACTACGAGCACTGGCTCGCAGCGCTGGAGAAGCTCGTCGCCGTGAAGAAGCTCGTGCCGGTCCAGGAGCTCGAGCGGCGCGTGGACGAATGGGACGCCGCCGCGCGCTCGACCCCGCACGGCAAGCCGATCGAACTGCCGCGCCGCGGATGAAACATCGCGCCTCAGGAGCGATAGCTCAGTCGCAGCGGACGGTCATTCCCCCGTCGACCACGATCTCCGTTCCGGTGACGAAGCGCGCTTCGTCGGAGGCGAGGAACAGCGCCGCGTTCGCGGTGTCGCGCCCGTCGCCCTCGATTGCGAGCGGAATGCGCTTCTGGCGCTGCTTGAGCAGCTCGGTGACGTCGCCGCCCGCGCGCTGTCGCGCGAGGCGCGCCTCCACCATGGGCGTGTGCAGCTGGCCCGGGACGACCGTGTTCACACGGATCCCCTTGGGCGCGTATTGGACCGCTACGACGCGCGAGAGCTGGATCACGCCGGCCTTGGTCGCCGCGTAGCCGACCTGGGCGTTGCCCGTGAAGCGGATGCCCGAAGTCGATGCGATGTTCACGATCGCGCCTCCGCCCTGTTTCTCCATCACCGGAATGACGTACTTGCACACGAGAAACACGCTCTTGAGATTGGAGTCGACCTGGGCGTCCCAGGTTTCCTCGGACATTTCGACCGGGCCGCCCGCGGCCGAGCCGCCGACGTTGTTGACCAGCACGTCGATCCGGCCGTAGGTCTCCAGGCATGCCTCGACCATGCCGCCGACGTCCTCCGAGCGGGTGACGTCGCACAGGTGCGTCGCGATCGCGCCCCCCGCCTTTTTCACCCGCTCCACCGTTTCGCGCAGCCGCCCGGCGTCGCGATCCACGGCGAAGATTTTCGCGCCCTCCTCGGCGAAGCGTACCGCGGTCGCGCGCCCGTTGCCCCAGCCCGGACCCACCGAACCGGCACCGGTGATGATCGCCACCTTTCCCTCGAGACGGCGCGTCATCGCCTGAACCGGTAGAAGCGCCGCGGGTTGTCGACCAGAAGCGCCTTGCGCTCCTTCTCAGTAGGCGCGATCTCGGCGAGCAGGTCAACGAGCACGCCGTCGTCGGGAATTGTTGAGAGATTGGGGTGCGGCCAGTCGCTGCCCCAGAAGCAGCGGTCTCCGAATTCGGCGACGAGCTTGCGCGCGAAGGGAATCGCGTCCTCCCAGGGCGCGGCCCTGCGCGAGATGCGCTCCGGGCCCCTCGCTTTCACGTGAAAGCGCGGATCGCGCATGAGATCGAGCAGGCGTCTGAAAGCCGGCTGGTCGATGCCGAGCGACGCGTCGACGCGCCCCATGTGATCGATCACGGCCGGCACCGCCGAGCGCTTGAGCCAGGGGACGAGCTCGTCGATGAAGGTGCCTTCGAAGTGCACCTGCAGGTGCCAGCCCAGCTTGGCGAGGCGCGGCGTGAGCGCGATCGCATCCTCGATTCCCGGTCCCCTGCCGAGATGGCTCATGAAATTGAAGCGCACGCCGCAGAACCCTTGCGAGTCGAGGCGGCGCAGCTCGGCGTCATCCACCGTCGGCGGCACGAGCGCGACGCCGCAATAGTCGCCGTTCTTTGCCGCGATCGCGTCGGCGACCACGCGGTTGTCGAAGCCGTGGCAGGTGGATTGCACGATCACGCAGTGTTGGATGCCGAGCATGGCGTGCAATGCGAACAGTCTTTCCTTGGGCGCATCGGCGGGCGTGAACGGCCGCTTGTCGGCAAACGGGAAAATCTTGTGCGGCCCGAACACGTGCACGTGCGTATCGGCGGCGCCCGAGGGCAGCTTGAGCTTCGGCCGGCTCGGCGAAGCGAGAAAAGACGGCTGGGGCTCCGCCATCCTGCCGCGCCTCTAGTCTTCCTTGAAGCCGATCGCCTTGATTATCGCGCTCCAGCGCGCCTGCTCCTCGCCGAGGAAGACCGCGTACTCCTGCGGGGTCGAGGGCGCGGGGATCCCGCTCACCTTGGCGAACTGCTCGATGAGAGCGGGAGAACGCAGCGCAGCCACCGATGCGTCGTGCACGCGCCTGAGAACGGCGGGCGGCGTCGCCGCCGGCGCCACCAGCCCGTACCAGTTGTCCGAGATCACCTTGGGATAGCCCACCTCGGCGGTCGTCGGCACCTCGGGAAGAGGCGGCGCGCGCTTTGCGCTTGTCACCGCGAGCGCCTTGAACTTTCCCGACTTGATGTGCGGCAGCACCACCGGCACGTCGAAGATCCCCATCTGCACCTGGCCGCCCAGCAGGTCGCTCACCGCGGGCGCCGCGCCCTTGTAGGGTACGTGCAGCACGTCGATGCCCGCCTCGGCCTTGAGCAGCTCGCAGGCGAGATGCGTGATGCCGCCCGCACCGGCGGAGCCGAAGTTGATCTTGCCGGGATTGGCCTTGGCGTAGGCGATCAGCTCGGCGAGGCTCGCCACCGGGAGCGAGGGATTCACCACCACGACCTCGGGCACCTTCACCACGGTGGTGATGAACGCGAGATCCTTGTTGGGGTTGAAGGGCATCTTGGCGAGCGCATAGGGCGCCATCGCCACCGAGCCCTGGTTGTTGAAGCCTAGGATGTAGCCGTCGGGCGAGGCCTTGGCGACCATGTCGATGCCGAGCACGCCACCCACCCCGCTCTTGTTCTCGACGATGACGGTCTGGCCGAGGCCGGCGCTCAAGGCCTGCGCGAAGCTTCGCCCGAAAATATCCGCGGGGCCTCCGGCCGGAAACCCCACGATCAAGCGCACCGGCTTGGACGGGTAGGCCTGCGCAAGGGCCGTGCCGGGCAGCAGGCATTGGGCCGCGGCAAGGGCGATTGCAGCGACTGGATTACTCATCGAGCGCTCTCCCGGGTCAACTCATGGCTCTCGCTCAACACAGACCGCACAAGCATACAATAACGCGGGCTCGCGCCCTGCACGGGCGCTCTCACGAATCGAGCGGGAGCCGGACATGAATGTGCGATCCAGACGCAAGTACCTCGGCGCAGCCCCGATTTTGCTCGCGCTGGGAATGCTGGTCGCGCCGCACGCCCCGGCACAGCCGGTCGGAGCGGGCTCGCCGGATGTCGGCAGGTTCTACGCCTTCGGAGGCTTCGCCTTGTTCGGTCCTGACGCGAACGATCAGCTGCGAGGCGAGCGCGGGGAGCTGGGTGTGATCGGGGGCGGGGGTTTCAGATTTTCGCCGCTTCTCTCTTTCGAGCTCGGCGTCCTCGGCGCCGGGCGGAGGATCGACACGCCCGGGAGCACCGCCCCCGCCGCGGGAACGTTCAAGGACGGCACTCTCAGAACGACCATCGGTTCCGGAGGACTGAACGTCGCCGTTAAATTCCACTTCAGGCTGGATCGAATCGAACCGTATGTCGGCTTGGGGGTCGGACGCTACACGACAAGCTTCAGGACCACGAGCGAGGCTTCCACCTGCCTTCAGAACTGCGCCGACACCGGTCCCAGGGTCACCTCGCACTCCCGCGAAACAGGCTACCACGCCGCCATCGGCGCAGACTACCGCCTGAGGGCGAAGGACGTGATCGCCGTCGAATTCCGCCAGCTCAGGCTCGACGCGAACTTCGACGACATCGGCCTGGGGAAAATCAAGGCGGGCGGCAGCCTGCTGTGGGCAGGCTACCGCCGCTATTTCTGATTTCCGCCATCCGGCGCGAGCTCAGTCGTCGTCGTTCTCCCGCTTGACGATACCGGCGGCGAACCAGGCGCCGTTCGGGTTGCGGATGAGGAGCACTGGGCTCGCGCAGTCAGCCGGCGGCGGCGGATTCAGTACGGAATCGATCCGAAAATCGCCGTTGGGCTCGAGCGGGACGACGGGGTCCGTGTTGTGCAGCGTGAACGGCGCCGTAGCCTCGCAAATCAGCGTCGCGCGCACGCTCTGGCCTGCATTGGTGCCGATGTTGTTGCCGCCAGCGAGCAGCAGGCCGCGTCCCCTGACTTTGATGCTGCCGTCCGCCTTCACGTCGGCCCTGAGATCGGCGATCGTCCAGATCTGGCCGGGGGGCTGAACCCCGCGGACGATGTTCCGGTTCACGCTCTCGACAGTCTGCGCCGTCGGCGGTGTCGGGGCGACGGCCACCCCCGCCGACACGGGGATGACCCCGATCCCGCCCTTGAATTTGACGAGGGAGTCGTCCGCCGCCGCCGAAAGCGGATACGCGATCCCGAAGAACAGCACCGAAGCCGATATCTTCCCCAACATGGCAAGTCCTCCTCCTTATGAGTGAAAAGCAAACGGGACAGGCTCCCGTATACATCGGCTGGAGGGGGCTTATTCCGGCTCGGGCATACAATGTCCCCACGGCGCACGCAGCGCGATCGATTTTGCGGAGGGACTGAATGAGCGCACAAAAGACCCGGAACCGGGGTGCAACCAGAGCGGGCGACGGGCGCTTTCTTTTCGACTTCGCCGAGCTCGCGCGAATGCCCGTCGGAGAGGGCTATTCCACCGCCGAAGGGCCGGTGGTCGAAGGCGAGCGCATGCAGGTCGGCCTGATCACCATCAGACGCGGCACCCGCTCCCGCCCGCATTCGCACCCGAACGAGCAATGGACCTACGTGCTGAAGGGCAGGGCGCGCGTCTCGGTGGGCGGCCAGCCGGAGACCCTCGTCTCACCCGGCATGCTGATCTACGCTCCGCCGAATGTCGTGCACTCGGTCGAGGCGCTTCCCGAAGAAGATCTGGTGTTCTTCACCGTCAAGGACCTCTCGCACGGCATCGTCGGCACGCCCGCGGGCTAGGGAAGCTTCCCTTTCAGCCGGCGCCGCGCAGGCGCACGTTGGT
>CAYQVE010000035.1:0-9778 GCA_964420785.1 uncultured Enterobacteriaceae bacterium
TCCGAAAATCAGCATGCGGATCACCTCGGGCTCGATGATCATCCGGCCGAAGAGCTGTTTTTGCGCGGGCTCGACGGTGAACCGCAGGATCTCCGGAACGAAGGACAGCAGCACCGCGCCGAGGATCACGCCCCAGATGTTTCCCATGCCGCCGAGGACGACCATGGAAACCACCATGATGGATTCGACCAGGACGAAGCTCTCCGGCGAAACGAATCCCTGTATCGCCGAGAACATGCCGCCCGCGATGCCGCCGAAGGTGGCGCCCATGGCGAAAGCGAGCAGCTTCACGCGCGTGGTGTCGATGCCCATCGCGCGCGCGGCGATCTCGTCTTCGCGGATCGCCTCCCAGGCGCGCCCGATGCGCGAATTCTGGAGCCGCACGTTGATGAAGATCACCGCGAGCAGCACCGCGAGCAGCAGGTAGTAGTACTTGATCGGCCCGCTGAAGGCGAGGCCGAGAAAGTTGTCCGATTTGGAAAAATCGATTCCTCCCAGCCGGAACGGATCGATGCGCGCGATCCCCTGCGGGCCGTTGGTGATGTTGATGGGCTGGGACAGGTTGTTGAGGAAGATCCGCACGATCTCGCCGAAGCCGAGCGTCACGATGGCGAGGTAGTCGCCGCGCAGCTTGAGCGTGGGGGCGCCGATCAATACGCCGAAGAGCGCCGCCACCGCGGCCCCGATCGGCAGGATCGCCCAGAACGGCCAGTGGATTCCGAAGTGCGGCGAGGCGAGGAGCGCGTAGACGTAGGCGCCGACCGCGTAGAAGGCGACATAGCCGAGATCGAGCAGGCCGGCAAAGCCGACCACGATGTTCAGTCCGAGCGACAGGAATACGAAAAGGATCGCGAGGTTCGTGATCCGCACCCAGGCCGTGCCGACGGCCGCGAGAGCAAACGGCAGCGCGAGCAGCGCGAGCGCCACGACCGCCGCGCCGGCCCACGGCGCCGCGGGATGTCGTTTCAGGCGTGCGATCGATTCGATCACGCCCTGTCCCCGACCCGCTCGCCGAGCAGCCCAGAAGGCCGCAACACCAGCACCGCGATCAGCACGATGAACGCGAACACGTCCTGGTAATTCGAGCCGAACACATTTCCGGTCAGGTCGCCTATGTAACCGGCGCCGAGCGCTTCCACCACGCCGAGCAGCACCCCGCCGAGCATCGCTCCGGGTATGTTGCCGATGCCGCCCAGCACCGCCGCGCAGAACGCTTTCAGGCCGAGCTGCGAGCCCATCGCGTAGTGGGCGATGCCGTAATAGCTCGCGACCATGACTCCCGCCACCGCCGCGAGGGCCGCGCCGATGACGAAAGTCACGGCGATGATGCGGTTCGAGTCGATGCCCATGAGTCCCGCCACCTGCGGGTTATGCGCGGTCGCCCGCATCGCGGTGCCGAGCCGGGTGCGATACACGAGAGCGGCGAGTCCCACCATCATCGCAAGCGAGATCGACAGGATCGCGATCTGCACGCTGGTGATGGTGGCCCCGGCAAAGTGGTACGACTCCACCTTGATGATCTGCGGAAAGGCGAGCGGGTTGCGGCTCCAGATCATCATCGCGAGGTGCTGCAGGATGATCGACACGCCGATCGCGGTGATCAGGGGCGCCAGGCGCGGCGCACCGCGCAGGGGCCGGTACGCCGCCCGCTCCATCGCGTAGCCGATCAGCATGCACACCGGGATCGCGCACCCGGCTGCAATAAGGACGATGGCGAGCGGCGGCAGGCCCGAGGGCACGAGCGCGCCGATGACCGAGAACGCCACCATTGCGCCGATCATCACGACCTCGCCGTGCGCGAAGTTGATGAGCTGGATGATGCCGTACACCATGGTGTAGCCGAGCGCGACCATAGCGTAGACCGCCCCGAGCGTCAGGCCGTTGATCACCTGCTGGATGAAAATGTCCATGCCTTGGGCGAGACCCATCAATGAAAACGGCACCCGCAGGTGCCGTCTTCGGAAATTCCCTTCAAGCGCGCCTACTTCTTGGCCGCGTCCCCGGGTGTCTGTACAGCCGCTGCCGCCGCGGCCTGCGCGACGAAGTCCTCGTAGTTGACGGTCTTGCCGCCCTTGATGATTGCGATCGGCGAGAGTTTTCCGCCTCGAAGGGTGAAGATGGTCATCTCGGCGTCCTTGCGGTCGCCTTTTTCGTCGAAGGAAATCCTGCCCGTGGCACCTGCAAAATCGATTTTCTGCAGGATCGGCAGATATTTCGCCGGGTCGGGCGAGTTGGCCTGCTTCATCGCCTCGATCAGCAGGTTGGCGGCGTCGTACGTGAACGGTGCATAGAGGATCGGGTCGATATTGAAGCGCTTCTTGTAGGCGGCGAGGAATTTCTTCGAGGCCGCTTGCGGCGGTATTCCCGCCTGCGAGCACAACAAGCCGTCGGCGGCGCTGCCGGCGAACTCACCCATCTTGTCGGTGCAGGCGCCGTCGCCAAAGGAATACACCGCATTGACACCGAGCTCCTTCCCCTGCTTGAGCAGGGGACCGGCGGTGGAATCCATTCCGCCGTAGAACACCGCGTCCGGCCGTTGGCCCTTCAGCTTCGTGAGGACCGCCTTCCAGTCCACCGTCTTGTTTGTGCCCTGCTCGCGCGCCAGCACTTTTACTCCGGCGGTCTTGAGCGTCTTCTCGACCTCGTTTGCGAGGCCCTTGCCGTAGGCGGTCGCATCGTCGATGATCGCCACGACCTTGGGCTTGGCATTGGCAACCAGGTAATTCGCGACCGCCGGGCCCTGCTGGTCGTCGCGACCGACGACGCGGAAAACGCCCTTGAGACCCCGCTCCGTGAGCTGAGGATTGGTGGCGGAGCCGGTTATCATCGGGATATTCGCGCCGCTATAGACGTTGGACGCCGGAATCGAGGTGCCGGAATTGAGGTGACCGACTACACCGGCGACTTTCGCGTCTACCAGCTTTTGCGCGACCGTATTCCCGACCTTGGCGTCTTCCTGATCGTCCTCCGCCAGCAACTCGAACGCGGCTTCCTTGCCGTCGATCCTGATTTTTGCCGCGTTGGCTTCCTCCACCGCGAGGCGTGCCCCGTTCTCGTTATCCTTGCCGAGGTGGGCGATGCCGCCCGTGAGCGGTGCGACGCTGCCGATCGCGATCGTGAGCCTTGCGGGGGTCTGAGCCTTCTTGTCGTCGCTGCAGCCGGTAACACAGGCCAGGACCGCAATCGCGATAACGCCGAAATGGGAGCGGATCATGGCAGCCTCCGGTTCAAGACGCAGTGCGAAAGGTCGGCTGATTATGCGGACGGCCCGCGGGGCTGTCAATTTTCAGCGGCGCTTCACGCGCCGTGGGCGAAGTGGTTCGCCGGCTGCTGGCGGCAAGCCGGCAACGCCCGATTGCCGGGTTTCGCCTACTTGACCGTCAGAATGTACTTAGCCAGAGTCTTTGCATCGTCATCGCCGACGGTCCCGTTCGGCGGCATCGGGATGGGACCCCACACGCCGGTCGAGCCTTCTTTGATTTTCTTCACCAGGTAGGCCTCGGCGTCCTTTCTGGACTTGTACTTGGCCGCCACCTCCTTGTACGCGGGGCCCACCAGTTTCTTGTCGACCGTATGGCAGCTCAAGCAGGCTTTTTCCTTCAAGAGCTCCTGCGCGTCGGCCGCGAGCAAGGGGCCGCTCGCGAATGTGAATACGGCGGCTGCGGATAGCACCAGGGGTTTCATGAATTCTCCGGGAAGGTAAAAAAATTCTGCGCAATGCTACTGTATTTCGCCCGGCTTGGAAACCCGTTCGACCAGGTCTTCCAGGCGATCGAGGGGCGCAAGGCAGGTAACGCCCTCGCACACCCAGGCGTTGACCGCGATTCCCGCGGGCTTGGCGAGGACCGGCGGCAGCTCGAGGAGCTCGGTTCCGGCCGCGATCACCATGGTGTGCGGCAGATAGCGTTGCGCGAGCGCGTTCTTCCAGCGCCGCAGCTCCGCCGACGGCCCGCGCAGAATCACCGTGCGCGTCGGCCGCTGGTGCTCCTCCAGCGCGATGAGCAGCGTCGCGTGCCCCGCCGGCTGCTCGCTCACCGAGGAATGAAACTGCGCGAGCGTGCGCTCGGCGGCGAGCGCGTAGCGCGACTCGCCGGCGAGAAAGTGCAGGCGCTGCAGGGCGAACGCCGCCACGCCGTTCCCCGATGGCGTGGCGTTGTCGTAGCCGGGCTTGGGGCGGTGGATCAGCCGCTCGTGATCGTGGCTGGTGAAGAAGAACCCGCCGTTCGCCTTGTCCTCGAACTGCTCGAGCAGCACTTCGGCTAGGTCCTCGGCCAAAGCGAGCATTCCCGCGTCGAATTCCGCCTGCAGCAGCTCCAGGAGCGCGGCAAGGAGATAGGCATAGTCGTCCAGATAGGCGTTGAGGTGCGCCTGCCCGTCCTTGTACGTCGCGAACAGCCGCCCGTTTTTCCACATCGTGCCGCGGATGAAACCGAGCGCGCGCCTCGCCGAAGCGAGCCACTCGCCGCGGCCGAACACCGCCGCTGCGCGCGCCATCCCGGCGATCATGAGCGCGTTCCAGCTGACCAAGACCTTCTCGTCGCGCCCCGGGCGCACGCGCTTCTCCCGCGCGGCGAAGAGCTTTTTTCTTCCCGATTCGAGCAGGCGGGCGCATTCGTCCTCGCTCTTTCCGAGCGTGTCGGCGACGGCGGCGAGGGTGCGCGCGACGTTCAGGTGCCAGTGCGCATTCTCGAAGTTGGGAGGGCCGTCCAGTCCGTAATGCGGCGCGAGCACCGCGTACTCTTCCGGTGAAACGAGCGCCTGCGCTTCCCCGGGCGTCCACACGTAGAACTTGCCCTCCTCGTGCTCGGAGTCGGCGTCGAGCGACGAGTAGTAGCCGCCTTCGGGGGACTGCATTTCGCGCATCACCCAGCCCGCGGTCTCTTCGGCCACGCGCGCGAACAGCGGGTTCTTCGTCGCGGTCCACGCGTCGGAATACAGGCGCAGCAGGGGGCCGTTGTCGTACAGCATTTTTTCGAAATGCGGGATCTGCCACTGCGCATCAACGCTGTAGCGCGAGAATCCGCCCCCGATCTGGTCGTAGATGCCCCCGAGCGCCATGCGCTCGAGCGTATACGTGGCGACCCGCTCGGCCGAGCCGTCGCCCGCCGCGGCGGAGCGCCGCAGGCAGAACTCGAAATCCGCCGGGTGCGGAAACTTCGGCGCTCCGCCGAAGCCGCCGTAACGCGAATCGAAATTCGTCTTGAGACTGCGCAGGGCCTCCGCTATCGGCGCCGCCGACAGCTCCGAGTGATGCGCGGGCGCGCCGGGTTGCATGCTTTCGAAGGTGGCGAGAACCGTCCGGTTCTGGCGCCCGATTTCATCGCGCTGCTCGCGGTAGATCCGCGCGACGCGCTCGAGGAGCTGCGGGAATCCCGGAAGGTTGTAGCGCGGCTCCTTGGGAAAATAAGTACCGCCGAAGAAAGGCGCGCCGTCGGGCGTGAGGAACATGGTGAGCGGCCAGCCGCCCGGCCGCTGGGCGAGCATCTGGTGCGCGAGCTGATAGATCTGATCGAGATCCGGACGTTCCTCGCGGTCCACCTTGACGTTGACGAACAGGCGATTCATCACCTCGGCCACCGCCGGGTCCTCGAAGGACTCGTGCGCCATCACGTGGCACCAGTGACAGGCGGAGTATCCGACCGAGAGGAGGATCGGCTTGTCCTCCTCACGCGCCCGTTTGAGCGCTTCTTCTCCCCAGGCGTGCCAGTCGACGGGATTCCCCGCGTGCTGCTGGAGGTAGGGACTGGTTTCCCGTGCGAGGCGATTGGGCATGACTAGGGACTGCAGGAGTGGTCCGCCAGTTTAAACTAGCTGCCGACTACCGGGAGAACTCGCATGGAAGTCGATCTCGCGCGGCGCCGTGCGCTGCTCGCCTTGGCCGCCGGAATCGGCTTGCCCGCGGCGCTTGGGCGCGCGCTCGCGCAAACATCCGCGAAGCAGGGCGTGCGCACCGTTCAGGGGGACATGAGGATCAACGGCAAGCCCGCCGGGGCGGGGACTCTGGTGCGCCCCGGCGATGTGATCGTGCTCGGGGACGGCGCAGTCGCTACCTTCGTCGTCGGGCAGGACGCGTTTCTGATGCGGGGAAACAGCCGCGCGGAGCTGATCGGGAGCGGCTTGCTCGTGAGCGCTCTGCAACTGGTCACCGGCAAGCTGCTCGGGGTCTTCGGCTCAGGCGGCGAGCGGCGCCTGGTGACCGCGACTGCGAGCATAGGAATCCGCGGCACCGGCGCCTACACGGAGGCCGAGCCGCAGCGCACCTACTTCTGCCTGTGCTACGGCACGGCCGACGTCGCAGCGACGATGGGCGGAGCGCGCGAGTCCTACAGCACGCGTCACCACGAATCGCCGCGCTACATCTACGGGGACGGCCGCAAGCGGGCCATCGTCCCGGCGAGCGTCGCCAACCACACCGACAGCGAGCTGATCCTGCTCGAGTCGCTGGTGGGCCGCAGCCCGCCGCAGAGCTTTATGGATTCCCCGGTACGGTACTGAGCGGGTTTCGCTTGGGGAGGGAGTAACCGGGGGAACCGTAGGGTTCCCCTGCTCGCTCAGCCGTCCGTGACGGCGCCCTTGCTCGCGGTGGACACGAGCTTCATGTACTTCGCGAGGAGGCCGCGCGTGTAGCGCGGCTTGGGCTGCTTCCATTTCTTCTTTCGCGCGGCGAGCTCTTTCACGGAGACGTTCAGCTGGATGAGGCGCCTCTTCGCGTCTATCGTGATCGAGTCGCCTTCCTTCACCAGCGCGATCGTTCCGCCCACGTAGGCCTCCGGCGCCACGTGCCCCACGACCATGCCCCAAGTGCCGCCCGAGAAGCGGCCGTCGGTGACCAAGCCTACCGATTCGCCGAGGCCCTGGCCGATGAGCGCGGAAGTGGGCGCCAGCATCTCCTGCATGCCGGGGCCGCCCTTCGGGCCCTCGTAGCGGATCACGATCACATCGCCCGCCTTGATCTTCCTCGCGAGGATCGCGGTCATCGCCGCGGGCTCCGAATCGAACACGCGCGCCGGGCCGGTGATCGAGGTCTGCTTGAGGCCCGTGATCTTGGCGACGCAGCCTTCGGTGGCGAGGTTCCCCTTGAGGATCGCGAGGTGCCCTTGCGCATACACGGGTCTGTTCCAGGGACGGATGACGTCCTGGCCGGCTCCGGGCTCATCGGGCACGTTCGCGAGCTCTTCGGCGAGAGTGCGCCCGGTGATCGTTATGCACTGGCCGTGGACCAGGCCGTGCGCGAGCAGCATCTTCAGCACCTGCGGCACGCCGCCCGCGGCGTGAAAATCCGTGGCGACGTACGGACCCGCGGGTTTCAGGTTGCACAACACCGGGACCTTCCTTCGCACGCGCTCGAAATCGTCGATCGTCCACTTCACCCCCGCTGCGCTGGCGATGGCGAGGTAGTGCAGCACGGCGTTGGTCGAGCCGCCGGTGGCCATCACGAGAGTGACGGCGTTCTCGATCGATTTCCGCGTGATGATGTCGCGCGGCCGGATGTTGTTTCGGATCGCGTTCACCAGCACCCTGGCGGACTCGGCAGCGGATTCAGCCTTCTCGGGATCGGGCGAGGCCATCTGCGAGGATCCCAGCAGGCTCATGCCGAGCGCCTCGAACGAGGAGGACATGGTATTGGCGGTGTACTGGCCGCCGCAGGCGCCCACCGAAGGGCAGGCGTTCTTCTCGATGCCATCGAAATCCTCCTGCGAGATCTTCCCCGCGGCGAGCGCGCCCACTGCCTCGAAAGGCGAGACGATGGTGAGCTTCTGCCCTTTCCAGAACCCGGGCTTGATGGTGCCCGCGTACACGAAGATGCCCGGCACGTTGATTCGCGCCATCGCCATCACGCTGCCCGGCATGTTCTTGTCGCAGCCGCCGACGCAGAGGACGCCGTCCATCAGCTGCCCGTTCACCGCGGTCTCGATCGAGTCGGCGATCACCTCGCGCGAGACGAGCGAATACTTCATGCCGTCGGTGCCCATGCCGATGCCGTCCGTCACCGTGGGAAAGCCGAACACCTGCGGCATCGCGCCCGCCGACTTCACAGCGGCGACGGCGCTGTCGACGAGCGGCTGGATTCCGGCATTGCATGGATTCATGGTCGAATGGCCGTTGGCGACGCCGACGATCGCTTTCTGGAAATCTCCGTCGCCGAAGCCGACCGCGCGCAGCATCGCGCGGTTCGGCGAGCGCGCCGCGCCCTGGGTGATCGTCCTGCTTCTCCAGTTGTCCGCCATGGAAAAAAACTCCGAGTGCAGAAAATCAGTTACGCTTCGACTGCATTTTACTTGAAAGCGCGCCGCGACCCTCCATGCTCGTCCATCCGAACTTCGACCCGATCGCGATCTCGCTCGGCCCGATCGCGATCCGATGGTACGGAATCACGTATCTCGTCGGGTTCGCGCTGTCCTACTGGCTCGGGCGCTTGCGCATCGCGCGCGCGATGGCGGGGCGCGTCACCGTCGCGGCGCTGGATGATCTGCTGTTCTTCTGCGTGCTCGGCGTGGTGCTCGGCGGCAGGCTCGGATACGTGCTCTTCTACAAGCCGGCGTATTACTTCTCCCATCCGCTCGAGGTGTTCGCGGTCTGGCACGGCGGCATGTCCTTTCACGGAGGCTTCCTCGGCGTGCTTCTCGCGATCTGGTGGGTCGCGCGAAAGCAGGGCCTGCGCTGGATCGAGGTGACGGATTTCTTCGCGCCCCTCGCCCCCCTTGCGTTCGCAGCCGTGCGCCTGGGCAATTTCATCAACGGCGAGCTCTACGGCCGGGTCACCGACGTGCCCTGGGGGATGCTGTTCCGCGGCGCAGGGCCTCTCCCGCGCCACCCCTCGCAGCTCTACCAGTTCGGCCTCGAGGGGGTGCTCCTTTTCGGGATCCTGTGGATCTACTCTTCGAAGCCCAGGCCCACGGCGGTGGTGTCGGGTGCGTTTCTCCTCGGCTACGGAACATTGCGATTCGCGGTCGAATACTTTCGCGAGCCTGATGATTTTCTTGGGCTTCTTGCGCTCAACCTGTCCATGGGCCAGTGGCTGTCGGCGCCCATGATCGCGTTCGGGATCGGGATGCTCGTTTGGGCTTGGCGCAGGCCGCAAAAGGTCTAAAATAAAAGCGGTGCCCGATGGTGGAAACGAGGGACGAACAGATGCAGGCGCAGATGAGGCAGCGGTTGCACGAGCTGCAGCTCGAGCACCGGGACCTGGACTCTGCAATTCACCGGATCGCCGACGACCCCTCCCACGATCAGCTCGCGCTCACCAGAATGAAACGGCGCAAGCTTCTCCTGAAAGACCAGATCTCCTGGATAGAGAGACAACTCGATCCAGACATCCCCGCCTGAAAAAGGGCCTTCAACCGAGCCCGCGCGCGATGAGCGACGCGCCGCTCGCGAGCAGCAGGATTCCCACCGCACGCATCACCATCTCGCGCGAGATCACGCGGAAAACGCGCGACGCGATGTAGACGGCCAGAAGCCCCGCGGGGATCGCGGCGGCCGCGGTCAGCCACACCCCGTCCTGCGTGAGCAGCCCCGTCACCGCGAACGCGACCAGCCGCAGACCGATGCTGAAGATGGTGGTGAGGGTCATGGTTGCGCGGAACTGCTCCTTGGTGAGGGTGCGGTGTGAGAGATAGATCGCGTAGGGCGGCCCTCCCGCCCCGAAGAGCGTCCCCGAAAGGCCGCCGCAAAATCCGGCGAGGAAGGCCCAGTTCCGGCTGACTGCGGCGGACGCTCCGCGCCGCGAGAGGCTGTAGATAGCGTTACCAGGGACGACAGGCCCGAGACCCAAGGG
>CAYQVE010000035.1:9788-18285 GCA_964420785.1 uncultured Enterobacteriaceae bacterium
GGGAACGAAGTCCGGGGGGACTCCGTGGGAACGGCCGAGGACGAAGGCCCCGAGCGCAATGAGCGACGTGTTGCGCGGCAGGTTGACGAGCAGCGTGGTGCCGGCGACGATCCCCACGATCATGAGCGGGACCATGCGCGCGACGTCCCCGAGCACCGCGTTGCGCGGGTTTTCCAGCCCCAGACGCAGGCCGTTCGCGAAATCCACCACCGCGAACACGGCGAGCGCGAAGGGAAGCGGCACGAAGAACGTCGCGAGCGGAATCGAGACGAGGGCCGAGCCGAAGCCCGTAAGGCCTTGGATGAAACCGGCTGCGAAAGCGATCGGTGCGAGGGCGAGCGCCGCTTCGGCGCCTTCGAGGGCCATTGCGCGCGGCGCGCCCTAGGCCAGCGCGCGGGCCAGCACTTGCGCGACGTGCACGGCTTGCCGCGCCGCGCCGTCGGCGATCTGGTGGCGGCAACTGGTGCCGTCGGCGACCACGATGGTATCGGAGCCTGCGGCGCGCACCTTGGGCAGGAGCGCAGCCTCGGCCATCTTCATCGAGATGCCGTGATGCGCGGCCTCGTAGCCGAAGCTGCCGGCCATGCCACAGCAGGAGGATTCGATCATTTCGATCTCGAGCTCGGGCACGAGCGCGAGCGTCTGCCGCACCGCCGGCATCGCGCCGAAGGCCTTCTGGTGGCAGTGGCCGTGCACGAACGCGCGCTTTTCGGGGAGCGGTTTCAGGGAGAGCGCGAGGCGCCCCGCTTCGTGCTCGCGCGCGAGGAACTCCTCGAAGAGCAGCGCCTGCGCGGCGAGCGCGTCGGTCTCGCCGCCCGGGAGCATCGCCTTGAATTCATCGCGCAGGGTCAGAAGGCAGGAAGGCTCGAGGCCGACGACATCGACGCCGCGTCCCACGTAGGGCTCGAGCGCGGCCAGCACCCGCTGAGCCTCGGCCTTCGCCTGCTCGACCATTCCCGCCGCGAGGAAAGTGCGGCCGCAGCACAGCGGCCGCTCATTTTCGTTGCTGGCGTCGCCTGCCCCGGTGATATGCAGGCCGAACCCGGCCCGGTCGAGCACGGCGAGCGCGGCGCGTGCGTTTTCCGGCTCTAAGTAGTTGTTGAACGTGTCGACGAAGAGCACGACCTCGCCGGCCTTGCCGTCGCTGCTCGATCGGCGCAGCGAGTTCAGGAACGAGCGGCGCCACTTCGGCAGGGAGCGTTGGGCGGCGAACCCGAAGGCGCGCTTGCCCATCCGCTGGACCGCGTTCGCCGTCCGCGGGAAGCGCGAGGCCAGAGGGCCGTAGCGCGGAAGGTAGGCGATCAGCTTGTCCTTCAGCGAATAGCCGTGGCGGGCGTGATAGTGATGCAGGAATTCGATCTTCATCTTCGCCATGTCCACGCCGGTCGGGCATTCGCGCCTGCAGCCCTTGCACGACACGCACAGAGCCAGCGTCTCGTACATCTCGTCCGACGTGAAGGCACCGGGACCGAGCTGGCCGGAGAGCGCGAGGCGCAGCGAGTTTGCGCGCCCGCGCGTGAGGTGCCGCTCGTCACCGGTCGCGCGGAAAGAGGGGCACATCGTTCCGGCGTCGAACTTGCGGCAGTGCCCGTTGTTGTTGCACATCTCGACCGCCGCCGCGAAACCAGCGCTCGCCGCGCCCGGCACGCTCCACTCGCTCCAGTCGAGCACCGTGTCCAGTCGTTCGGCCGCGTATCCGGGCTTGAACCGGAAAAGCGTACGATCGTCCTGCTTCGACGGCCGCACGATCTTTCCCGGGTTCAAGAGGCCCTTCGGATCGAAAAGGTCCTTGATCTCGGCGAGCGCCGCGGCAAGGCGCGAACCGATGATCGGCGCTATCCACTCCGAGCGCACCAGGCCGTCGCCGTGCTCGCCGGAATAGGCGGCGCCCTTGTATTTTTTCACGAGCGCGCAGGCTTCCTCGGCGATCGCCCGCATTTTCCCGGCGCCGTCTTTCTTCATGTCGAGAATCGGCCGTACGTGCAGGGTTCCGACCGAGGCGTGGGCGTACCAGGTGCCTTCGGTGCCGTGCTTGCGGAACACCCGGGTCAGGGCATCCGTGTATTCGGCGAGGTTCTCGAGGGGCACGGCGCAGGCCTCGATGAAGGAGACCGGTTTGCCGTCGCCCTTCATCGACATCATGATGTTCAAGCCCGCTTTTCTCACCTCCCAGATATCGCGCTGCAGGGCGATGTCGTTGATCTGGATCACGCTGTCCGGATTGCCGAGATCGCCCATCAGCTCCCAGAGCTCCTGGAGCTTGGCAGCCGGGCCGTCGCGATCGTCTCCGACGAACTCGACCAGCAGGATGGCCTCAGGATCGCCCTTGATGAATTTTTCCACTATGCCGCGGTAGGCGGGATTCCCGCGTGCCAGGCCGATCATGGTGCGGTCGACCAGCTCGACCGCGGTTGGCGCGAGCTTCACGATGTGCTGCGGAGCCTCCATCGCGCGCCGGAAAGCGGCGAAGTGGCATATGCCCAGCGCCCTGAACCGCGGCAGCGGGGAGAGCTTGAGATGGATCCGTTTCGAGTAGGCGAGCGTGCCTTCGGAGCCCACCAGAAGCTGCGCGAAGTTCCACCCGCCGCGCGGGGCGACCAAATCGAGGTTGTAGCCCTGCACACGCCGCAGGACCTTGGGCCAGCGCGCTTCGATCTCCTCCGCCTCGCGCTTGGCGATCGCGTGGACCTTTCTCACGAGCTCGACGTATCGCGAGGGGCCCATGATGTCGGCCGGATTGACTGCGCCGAAGTGGAGCTCCGAGCCGTCTGCGAGGAGCGCGTCGATCCCGAGCACGTTGTGCACCATGTTGCCGTAGCGGATCGAGCGGGAGCCGCAGGAATTGTTTCCCGCCATCCCGCCTATCGTCGCCTGTGCGCTGGTGGAGACATCCACCGGGAACCACAGGCCGTGCGGGCGCAGGTGCGCGTTGAGGCCGTCGAGCACGACTCCCGGCTGCACCACGGCGGTCGCAGCCTCCCTGTCGAAGGAAACGATCTTGTTGAGGAATTTGCTGTGGTCGATGACGAGCGCGGCGCCCACCGTCTGGCCGCATTGCGAGCTGCCCGCGCCGCGCGGCAGGACCGGAACGCCTTCCTCGACGGCGATCCGCAGCGCGACTTTCGCGTCCTGCTCGGTCTTAGGCACGACCACGCCCACCGGGTCGATCTGATAGATCGAGGCGTCGGTCGAATAGCGGCCGCGGCTCGCCGGATCGAAGAGGACTTCGCCTTCGATCTCGCGCGAGAGGCGCCGTGCTAGCGCGGCGTCGCCGGCGCGCGGATGGAACGAGACCGGTAAGACCTTGGCCGGCGGGCGATCCATCGGAATCGCGGTTTCACTGCGCCGCGGAAGGCACGGGCTCCTTCTCCGCTTCGAGCATGGCCTCGAGCAGCACCTCGGGCTCCTGCGCGCCCGAGACCGCGAGCCGTTTGTTGAAGATGAAGAAAGGCACGCCTTCGACGCCGATCTTGCGCGCCTGCTTGTCCTCGGCCTCGATATGCGCGCGCGCGGTCTCGCTCGCGAGGAACGCCTTCACGTCGCCCGCGTCCAGACCGGCGCCGACGGCGGTTTCGGCGAGCCTTTCGGCGGAAGTCAGGTCCTTGCCCTCCAGGAAGAACGCGCGGAACAAGGCCTCAACCATCGCGTCCTGTTGTCCCGAGTCTATCGCGAGCGCGATCAGGCTGTGCGCGGCGAGGGTGTTGGGCTGGCGCGTGAGCTTGGTGAAATCGAACGGAATGCCGACCTGCCTCCCGATCGCAGTGATGCGGCCGTAGACCTGCGCGGCGCGGTCGGCGCCGAACTTGCGCTTCACGTATTCGTCGCGGTCGACGCCCTCGGGGGGCATGTCGGGATTCAGCTGGAACGGATGCCAGGTGACTTTCGGCTGCGCGGCGCCGGGACGGCGCTCTCGATAGAGCTCGAGCGCGGCCTCGATCCTCCTCTTGCCGATATAGCACCAGGGGCAGACCACGTCGGAGATGATGTCGATGCCGAGCGGCATGGGGATTTCCTTCGAACCGGGCGTGGCTCCATGATACCGCAGCCTTGAGCCAAGTCATGGAAGCCGAGCGCTTTTCCGATAAACTAGCCCTCCGTCCAAACAATCGAGCACGTCATGCCGCACCGGAGCGGACGCCACTTCCTGCAGATCCCCGGGCCGACCAACGTGCCCGACCGGGTACTGCGCGCGATCGACCGCGCCACGATGGACCACCGCGGCCCCGAGTTCGGCCCCATGGGGCTGGAGATCCTCGAAGGCCTGAAGAACGTGTTCCAGACCAACGCGCCCGTGGTGATCTATCCCGCCTCGGGCACCGGCGCCTGGGAGGCGGCGCTCGTCAACACGCTCTCGCCGGGCGACCGCGTCTTGATGTTCGAAACCGGCCATTTCGCCTCTCTGTGGAACAAGATGGCGACCAAGCTCGGCCTCTCGGTCGACCTCGTCCCCACCGACTGGCGCCGCGGCGTCGATCCGGCTGCGGTCGGGGCCAGGCTCAAGGAAGACCGCGAGCACAGGATCAAGGCGGTGTGCGTCGTGCACAACGAGACTTCGACCGGTGTCACGAGCCGCATCGGCGCGATACGCAAGGCGATCGACGCGGCGGGACACCCGGCGCTCTACATGGTCGACACGATTTCCTCGCTCGCCTCGATCGACTACCGCCACGACGAGTGGGGCGTGGACGTCACCGTCGCCGGCTCGCAGAAAGGCCTGATGCTGCCGCCCGGCCTGTCGTTCAATTGCGTGAGCGAAAAGGCGGGCGAGGCTTCGCGAACGGCGAAGCTCCCGCGCTCGTATTGGGGCTGGGACGAGATGCTATCCAACAACAAGAGCGGCTACTTCCCGTACACGCCGGCGACCAACCTGCTCTACGGCCTGCGCGAATCGCTCGCGATGCTCGAGGAGGAAGGCCTGCAAAACGTCTTCGCCCGCCATGCGCGCCACGCGGAGGGCACGCGGCGCGCGGTGCGCGCCTGGGGCCTGGAGATCCTGTGCGCGGTGCCCGAGGAATACTCGAACTCGCTCACGGCGGTGATGATGCCTGCCGGCCACGACGCCGACGCGCTGCGCAAGATCATTCTCGAAGCCTACGACATGTCGCTCGGCACCGGATTGGGGAAGCTCGCGGGGAAGGTATTCCGGATCGGACACCTCGGCGACTTCAACGATCTGATGCTCGCCGGCACCCTCGCCGGCATCGAGATGGGCCTCGCGCTCGCGAACGTTCCGCACAGGAAAGGCGGCGTGCTCGCGGCGCTCGATCACCTTGCCGAGAGCGCGCGCGCCGCGCCGCGCAAGGCGGCCTAGAGTCCACCAATTTGTCTTCGGCATCCGCGAACGGGTTGGACCAGAAACCGCGGAGCTTTTTTCTAGGAGGCATCATGAAATTCGCCAAGTGCAGCACGTTTGCATTGTTCGCGCTGACGGCCGTACCCGCTCTCGCGTGGGAGCCGGGGAAGCCGGTCGAAATCGTCGTCGCAGCCGGCGCGGGCGGCGCCTCCGACCAGATGGCGAGGATGATGCAGGCCGCGATCCAGAAGAACAACCTGATGAAGCAGCCGATGGTCGTGTCGCTGAAAGGCGGCGCATCGGGCGCGGAGGCGCTGATCTACATGAAGTCGAGCTCGGGCGACCCGCACAAGTTCCTGATCGCCTATTCGCTCATCTACATGCTGCCGCTCTCGGCCAAGATCCCGTTCAACTGGCGCGAGCTCACGCCCATCTCCATCATCGCTCTCGACCAGTTCGTGCTGTGGGACAACACCACGCTGCCCTACAAGAACGTGAAGGAATTCATCGCGGCCGCCAAGGCCGCCAATCCGCCGTTCAAGATGGGCGGCACCGGCTCCAAGCGCGAGGACCATGTGCTCACGGTGTTCCTCGAAAAGAGGACCGGCGCCAGGTTCGCCTACCTGCCGTACAAGTCGGGCGGCGAGGCGGCGACCCAGCTCGTCGGCAACCACACGCAGTCGAACGTCAACAATCCTTCGGAGAATCTCGAAGTCTGGCGCGCCGGGCAGGTGCGCGCGCTGTGCGTGTTCGACAAGGAGCGCATCCAGTACAAGACCAAAGTCACCGACACACAATCCTGGAACGACATCCCGACCTGCAAGGACGAAGGCGTCGACGTGCAGTACCTGATGCTGCGCGCGATGTTTCTGCCGGGCAAGGTGACGCGCGAGCAGACCGCGTTCTACGTCGATCTGTTCAGGAAGCTGACGCAGACGTCGGAATACAAGGATTACATGGAGAAGCAGGCGCTGAAGCCCGTCTTCCTCACCGGGCGCGACATGCTCAAGTTCCTCGAAGAGGACGACGCGCTCAACAAGAGCCTGATGACCGAAGCGGGCTTCGTCGCGAACTAAGTGTCAAAACCCGGAGACGAAATCGTCGTCGAGGATCCCGCTGCGCCGGCGAGCGACTCGCCGGCGGTGACCAGCACTCGCGCGGTCGACGTCGCCGTTTCGCTGCTGCTGCTCGCGTTCGCCGGGGTGCTCGCGTTCGACAACTGGCGCACCGGCATGGGGTGGGACGCGACCGGCCCGCAGGCCGGCTACTTCCCGTTCTATCTCTCGGTGATCCTGGCCGCCGCCAGCCTCTGGGGCCTCGCCAAGGAGCTCCTTGCCCGCGGGCAAGCGAGCGCAACCTTCGTCACGCGCGAGCAGCTGCGCCGCGTGCTGCAGGTGTTCGTGCCGACGCTGCTGTTCTGCCTGTTCACGCAATGGCTCGGGCTCTACGTGGCGAGCTTCCTGCTGATCGCCGGCTTCATGGTGTTCGTCGGACGCATCGCCGCCTGGAAGTCGCTTCTCACCGCGTTCCTCTTTTCGCTCGCGATGTTCGTCACCTTCGAGATCGCCTTCGACGTGATCATGCCCAAGGGCCCGCTCGAAGCCCTCTTCGGGCGCTAGGGCGATGGAGGCTTTCGGGCTTCTCGTCTACGGCTTCAGCGTCCTGCTGACCTGGAAAATCCTCGCCCTGATGATGGTGGGCCTCGTGCTCGGCATATTCGTCGGCGTGCTGCCGGGCCTGGGGGGCCCCAACGGGGTCGCGATCCTGCTGCCGCTCACCTTCACGATGGATCCGACCTCGGCCATCGTCATGCTCTCCTGCATCTACTGGGGGGCGCTCTTCGGCGGCGCGATCACCTCGATCCTGTTCAACATCCCCGGCGAGCCGTGGTCGGTGGCCACCACCTTCGACGGCTATCCGATGGCGCAGCAGGGCAAGGCGGCGGAGGCGCTGACCGCGGCTTTCACCTCGTCCTTCATCGGCTCGCTCGTCGCGGTGCTGCTGATCACCTTTCTCGCGCCGGGAATCGCCTCCTTCGCCTTGCGCTTCGGGCCGCCGGAATTCTTCGCGGTCTATCTCCTCACCTTCTGCTCCTTCGTCGGCCTGGGGCGCGAGGAAAAGCACAAGACCATCATCTCCATGGCGCTGGGCCTGTTGCTCGCGGGCGTGGGCATGGACACGGTCTCCGGCCAGCTGCGCATGACCTTCGGCTTCGACGAGCTGCTGCGCGGCATCAACTTCCTGGTCGCGGTGATCGGCCTGTTCGGCATCAGCGAGATCCTGCTGACGATGGAGGAGCGGCTCGCGCTGCGCGGACACGCCGCGAGCATCAGCCTGCGCGTGGTGCTCAAAGTGTGGAAGGACATGCCGCGCTACTGGGTGACGCTGCTGCGCTCCTCGGCGATCGGCTGCTGGCTCGGCATCACGCCGGGCGGCGCGATCGCGGCGTCCTTCATGGGCTACAACCTCGCCAAGCGCTTCTCCAGGGACAAGGATTCGTTCGGCAAGGGCCGCATCGAGGGCGTGTTCGCGCCGGAGACTGCGGCGCACGCCTCCGGCACCTCCGCCCTGCTGCCGATGCTCGCGCTCGGCATCCCGGGCTCGGGCACGGCGGCGATCCTGCTCGGCGGCCTGATGGTGTGGGGATTGAACCCGGGACCGCTCCTCTTCGTCGAGCACAAGGGTTTCGTGTGGGGCCTGATCGCTTCGATGTATCTCGGCAACGTGGTCGGCCTCATCCTCGTGCTCTCGACCGTGCCGATCTTCGCCGCCGTCCTGCGCGTGCCGTTCTCGGCGATCGCCCCGATGATCGTGGTGTCCTGCGCGATCGGAGCCTACGCGATCCAGAACGCCATGTTCGACATCTGGCTGATGCTCCTCTTCGGCGTCGTCGGCTACGTATTCAAGAAAATCGGCATTCCGCTTGCGCCGTTCACGCTCGCGCTCGTTCTCGGCAACCGCGCCGAGGACTCCTTCCGCCTGTCGATGATAGGCTCCGGCGGAGACATGCGCGTGTTCTGGTCGAACGGCCTGGTCGGCTCGATCACCACGCTCGCGCTGATCCTGCTTTTCTGGCCGCTGCTCTCGGCCGGTTGGCAGCGCCTGCGGGGCACGCCTACCTAGTCCGCACCGGGCCCATCAGCGTGTCCGGCAGCCAGGTCGCGATCTCCGGGAAGACGCACAGGATCACGATTGCGAGGAACA
>CAYQVE010000036.1:0-18281 GCA_964420785.1 uncultured Enterobacteriaceae bacterium
CGCGTCGACCCCAAGGTGCCGATCGAGGACACCGTGGGCGCGATGAAAAAGCTGGTCGACCAGGGAAAGGTGCGCTATCTCGCGCTTTCCGAGGCGGGCGCGGCTACGCTCAGGCGCGCGCACAAGGTGTATCCGCTCGTTGCGCTCGAGACCGAGTACTCGCTGTGGTCGCGCGATGTGGAAAAGGACATCCTCCCCGCCTGCCGCGAGCTCGATATCGCCTTCATGGCGTATTCTCCCCTCGGGCGCGGGTTCCTCACGGCCACGATCAAGACCTTGGACGCGCTCCAGCCGAAGGATAGACGTCGCGATCACCCGCGCTTCAATCCCGAAAACCTCAAGCGCAATGTCGCGCTGCTGCAACCGCTCGAGTCGATCGCCACCGCGCACAAGGTCACGCCGGCGCAGGTGGCGCTCGCCTGGGTGCTCGCACAAGGGCCGGACGTCGTGCCCATCCCGGGAACGAAACGGCGCAATTACCTCGAGCAGAACGCCGCCGCAGCCGGTATGGCTTTGAGCGCGGCGGAAATCGCTCAGCTCGCGAAGACGTTTCCTCCCGGTGTTGCCTCGGGCACCCGCTATCCGGAGAAGCAGCTCGCCGGACTCGGCATTTGAACCTCACCTGGCCGGGCTTTCACTGCGATGCCCTTGGCGCCGACCCCAGGTGGGCGCTCGCGCGGAAATGCCGGTTGGCTTCTTCGGCTCGCCCGATGCGCTCGAAGAGGCGCGCGAGCGCGACGTGCGCCGCCGGCGTCGGCTGCGTAGCGAGACTTGCTTCGAGGTAACTTTGAGCCTTTCCCCACAACTCGCGCTGCACGCATAAGCGGCCGAGCGTCAGCAACAATCCCGCTTCTCCCGGACGCTCGCGCAGCCATCGTTCGGCCCGCTCGAGCCGCTCGAACGCGTCCTCGTCGATGCATTCTCCATAGAGCAGGGCGAGCGCGCCGTCCCAGTCCTTCTCGAGCGCTTCCTCGATGATCCCGTGGGCCTTGCGGCAATCCCCAAGCTCGATGAAGGCGCGCGCCGCGGCGGCTGCGATCTTGGGACGCAAGCGCTCCGAGCGCGGCGTGTCTTCCCAATGCCGAGCGAGCCCTTCCCGATCACCGGCCTTGCGCGACAGTATCGCGACGCGGGCGTTGACGCGCACGCTATCGAGGGCTTCCGGCGGCATCGCCTCCCGTTTCTCGAGCAAGTTCGCCAGGCGGAGGACCTCGTCCCAATTTGCCATGCCCTGCTCCGCGCGCAGCGACAGCAACAGTGCCGCGACATGCCGGGGCCGGCCGGCGTTCAGTTCGCGCAGCACGGCTCGCGCTTCGAGGAAGCGTCGTTCCTCCAGCAGGAGCTCCGCCGTGGTCATCAAACGGGCGAGACGCCACTCACCGTCCCCTTCCTTTGCCCGCTCGAGCCACTGATCGCGCCGGCCGAACTGCCGCAGCCTCTGGGCCGCACGCGCTGCAAGAAGACTCGCGAGACCCGGCGTCGCGCCCAGTCCGGCAGCCCCGGAGGCGAGCTTTTCAGCGCGCACAAATTGACCCTCGAAGAGCGCCTGGATCGCCCCCAGCGCCGCAGCGCGCCCTTTTTCATTCCGCCGTCGTTCACGAAAAGCGCGCACATGCGAGGGAAGCCTCACGGCGTGCCATACCACTCTTAGGAGAAAGTAACCGGCCGCGAGGACGACGATCAGAAGAACGGCGAGCAGGTTGAGCGAGATCTCGGCGCGCCACGGATGCAGCCCGAACCGCGCGTAAGCGCCGTGGCCTCGCCTTGCCAGCGAAAGGGTTACGGCGAGCCCCAACCGGGCAAGGAGCCCAAGCCAGCCCCTCCATTCCCGGCCTGCTTTCGAGCTGGCTTGTAAGCGCGCACCGCCGCAAGGCTTTCGCCGATCGTCGGAAGCGAGACCCCGATACTGTCCAATGCCAGTTGCTTCAGCGTCACCCCCATCGCCACGGCAGCACGAGCACGCGTGTCGAAATATCGCTCGAGCCAGCTTGCCGCGAGCTTCACGTCGCCGCGGTAGGCGGTTTCGTCGCGCGAAAGGAGCGCAAGCCGCGCGTTCAGCAGGCGCAGTTTCAGGTTCTCGCGCAGGAAGAACGCCTGCGGCGGGCTGAGGAGGGCCGGGTCGGAACCTTCCATGTTCTCGATCCTGACGAGCTGCTTGAGCTCGCCGAGCAGCTCCGCGACCAGCCTTTCCCACAACCCGTCGGCGTCACGCTTGGCTGCGGCCGTCGCCTGCGGGCGAGCTTCCTGCACGAGCGGCAGCGAATCCACGCCCGCGATCAACTCATCGAGCTTCGCGGCAAGTCCCGGAACATCCAGGCTGGGCGCGGTTTTGAGGCGTTCGATATCGCGGGCGAAGACCTTGCGCAGCGGCAGAAACTGGGGGCGGCCGGAGCGCCCCAGACGCGCATCGGCGGTCCGCAGGGCGGACAAGGCCACCTGGACGCTACCGGTGAGCTGCAGTTGCTGCGAGGCTATGGTGAGGATCTGCTCGATTTCGGCGATCACCCATTCGTCGCGACTGCGCGACAGATCCCGATAGAGCGCCTCGAGGCTGATCTGCTGATCCTGAAATTCCGCGAGCTTCAGCTCGATCTGCGCGAGCTTCGCCTGCGCCTCACGCGCCGTCTCCTGCGCCTGCCTCGCGCTCAGGCGCGCGTCGCGGCTGTCGGACTCGCTTTCGCGCACGCGCTGAGCGAGCTCGTCGCGCAGCGCTCCGATCCGGTTGTGACCGTCGTACCACTGCCACGCGAAAAGCAGCGCGACCAGCCCGAACGCGGTCGCCGTCGGCGAAATGCGCCAGGCTTTGAGCTTCGAAGCTCCCCGAGTCCCGGAAGCGGGTGCGGTGTCGTTTTCCATGCGTGAGCCGACTCCCGATGAGAGGCGATCATACTTTAGCAAAAAAAGCCGCCATCTCAGCAACGGTGCGAACATCGCCGCGCCCGGTCACTACGATCTCCCGCACGTCGAGCTTCCGAGCGGCAAGCGCGATTCGCGGATGCGGCACGAACATCGGGGTCGCGCGCAAGTATCCCCTGCCGGTAGGGCCCAGCATCTCGAAGAAATTCGCCAAGCCCTCGGCACTGGTGATCGAGACCGCTTCGATTCCGCCGCTCTGCCAGCGGGCGAGGAGCGCTCCAGTGTCGGCGGCGGGCCGCGCACGGCGGTAGCATTCGGCGTACTCGACTCGCGCGCCCCGGGCTTCGAGTCTCGTTCGCAGCCATTCGCGCCCGCCCTGCCCGCGGAAGATCACAACCGAGCGCCCCTCCAGGTCCTGCAACTCGGGAAGTTCGGCGAGCGCCTCGCTGTCGGCCCCGCCAGCAGGCGCCGTCACCGCATGGAACCCTCGTTCCTCGAGCGCTCTTGCGGTCCCGTTTCCCACTGCAGCCACGCGCAGGCCCTTCGGCCAGCTCCGGCTCGCCATGACCATCGCGTGCCCCCGCATCGCCGCTGTCGGACTGACGAAAATCGCGAGCTGAAATCCGTCCAGGCGAGCGATCAGACTTGAGCCCGCCGCTGCATTTTCCGGAGGCAGGATCTCGATCGTGGGGAAGAGAATCGGGTCTGCGCCTGCCGCGCGGATCCGCTCGGCAAGGGCCGAAGCGTGCTCGCGCGGGCGAGTGACCACGATACCGCGGCCCGAGAGCGGTCCGTCGCTCATGACAAAGACGCGAGAATCGCGTCTGCGCCCAGGGCCCGTAGCTTCACCGCGAGCATTTCACCCAGTTTTTCCGGCGCCGCTATCGGCCCGCTCAATTCCGCGCGCACCACCTTGCTGCCGTCGGGCAACGCCACGAGGCCGCGCAGACGGGTCTCAGCCCCGTTTGTCACGGCGTATGCCGCGAGCGGCAGCTGGCAATCGCCCGACAAGGCGCGGCTCAGCGAACGCTCGGCGAGCACACAGGCCGATGTGTCGAGATCCCCGAGCGGAGCCAGTCGCTGCCGCAGGTCGCCCCGGTCTTCCCGGCACTCGATCACGAGCGCGCCCTGCCCGGGCGCGGGGAGGCTCTGCTCGGGCTCGAGCAACGCTCGGATTCGCGCCGCGAGGCCGAGCCGCTTGAGCCCCGCTGCGGCGAGCACGACTGCCTGGCACTCTCCCCGATCGAGCTTCGCAAGCCGCGTGTCGAGATTGCCGCGCAGCGGTTTCACCTGCAAGCCCGGATAGCGCTCGCGCAACTGCGCCTCGCGCCGCAGGCTGGATGTTCCAAGGATGCTTCCCGGCGGCAATCCCTCGAGGCTCGCGCTCAGGTTCGACACGAGGCAGTCTCGCGGGTCCTCTCTCGCGGTGATCGCCGCCAGGCAAAAGCCCTCGGGCAGGCGCATCGGTACGTCTTTCGCCGAGTGCACGGCGAGATCGGCCCGCCCATCCTCGAGCGCGGCTTCGAGTTCCTTGACGAAAAGGCCCTTGCCGCCGATCTGGGCGAGCGGCCGATCGACGATCTGGTCGCCTCGCGTCGTGATTCCGAGGATGCTCACCTCGCAATACGGATACAAGCGTCTGAGCTCGCCTGCGACATGCTCGGACTGCCACATCGCGAGCCGGCTCGTGCGCGACGCGATGACGATTCGTTCGGAACCTCGACTCAACTCTTGTTCCCTAGCGTACCAGTGCTTTGACCTGCGCCCATTGCCTGCGGCTCACCGGTAGCCTCTCGTCGAGACCCTCCAGGACCACCGACCATCCGATTTCGCCTTCGCTTTCGGCACCGCGCTCTACACCGCGTATCCAGCGCCGCGCCACCAGACAGTTGCGATGAATCCGCACGAACACGCCGCTGAATTCCTGCTCGAGCTGCGTAAGCGACTCCTCTACCAAGTGCTCTCCATTGCGGGTCCTTACGGTGACGTATTTGAGCTCGGCTCTGAGGTAAATCACGTCCGAGACCCGGACGAGAGTCATGCGCCCGCGCTCGGCAACGCTGAAGAAACGCCGCGGAGCCGGATCGATGCTCTCGAGCACGCCGCGCGCCAGCCGTGCGCCGTTTGCGGCCTTCTTCAGAGCGGTGAGAAGCCGCACCGCTCGAACCGGTTTGGTTAGGTAGTCCACGGCGTTGACCTCGAACGCCTCGACCGCGTACCGATCGTGCGCAGTGACGAAAATCACGGCGGGCGGACGCTCTAGGACCTGCAGATGTCTTGCAAATTTGATTCCGCTCATTTCAGGCATGTGGATGTCGACGAGGACGATTTCCGCTTCCGCCGCGGCGACGATTTGCAGGCCCTCCATGCCGCTCGCCGCCTCGCCCGCGATGGAATGCGGCAGTTCTCCGCGACAGTCCGCGAGAAGCTCACGCAGGCGGTTGCGAGCCGGTTCTTCGTCGTCGATGATGACCACTCGGAGCGGGGTCATGGGCTGGTGCGATAGGGCATCGCGATGCCGATCTCGTAGCGGCCGTCGGCGATGCGCGTGTCCAGGCTCGCCTCGACGTCGAAATGGAGCTGCAGGCGCTCGCGGATGTTGGCAAGCGCCATGCGATTTCCCTGGCGGTGTTGATAGTCTTCGTGGTAGGGATTGGCCAAATGCAACCACAGGCGGTCGTCCCGGCGCTCGATCCGCACCTCGATCACGCCGGGCGCGATTCCCGGCTCGATTCCGTGGTAGACGGCGTTTTCGACCAGGGGCTGCAGGAGCATCGGCGGCACCAGAGCCTCCTCGATCGCCGGATCCAACCGCCAATCGACCTTGAGGCGCTCACCCAAGCGCAGCTGCTCCAGGTTGAGATATTGACGGCACAACGAGAGCTCGTCTCCGAGAGCGATCAACTGACGGTTGTCGACCATGACCGTGCGGAACAGCTCCGCCAGATCCTCCAGAGCACTTTCGGCTCGTTTCGGATCCTTGCGAATCAGGGAAAGCACGGCGTTCAGGGTGTTGAAAAAGAAATGCGGCCGGATGCGGGCCTGGAGGGCCTGCAGCCGCGCCTCGGAAATCGCCGGCGAGAATGCCCGGTTGCGAAGGTGAAAATACCAGGCGATGGCTACTGTCCCGAGCGCGGCGTGGCCGAGGCTCCACGCGAGTTCGCGCCACTCGCCGCTTCCGCCGAGCAGGGATTGGAACGGGAAGAGCGCCGCGGTTGCTGCAAGCACGATCGCAAGGACTGCCAGCAGACCATGAACGTACGCGAGCCGCTCAAGCAGCGTCGATCCCGCATAAAGCAAAATCACCACGACGAGCAATATGGGTTCGAGCGACCCTGCGATCTCGGTGACTTTTGCGGCGAACTCGCCGATCTCCCGCGAGCGCGCCAGGGCGAAAAGCAGGGCGAGCGCGTTGACCGAAAGCAGGATGCGCGATATCACGCCCAGATTGCGGAAGTCCGGCAGGGCGTCTGGCAGGTCGTTTTGCCGTATACTTTGCACTTTTGTGCGGACGCAAAAGTCGACGCTCACGGCGATGAGCCGCGCGCTTCACGACTTCGGTGCATTTTACAGGCAACCATGGCAGCGAAGCCCAAGCCCGGCAAGAAGCTCTGGTCCGGGCGGTTCACCGAACCGGTGTCCGATCTCGTCAAGCGCTACACCGCGTCGGTCCGTTTCGACCGGCGCCTCGCGCTCCACGACATCCGGGCGTCCCGAGCGCACGCGCGCATGCTGCGCGCCGCTGGGGTTCTGACCGCGGCGGATCTCAAGGCGATCGAGCGCGGCCTTTCCAGGATCTCCAGAGAAATCGAAACGGGACGGTTTCGCTGGTCGCTCACGGCCGAGGACGTCCACGTCAACATCGAGCGGCGGCTGATCGCTCTCGTCGGGGAGGCGGGAAAGCGCCTGCACACCGCCCGTTCGCGGAACGATCAGGTCGCGACCGATCTGCGTCTGTGGCTGCGCGAGGCGATCGACGAGATCAGGGGTCTCCTGCGAAAGCTGCAACGGGGGCTCCTCGATCAGGCGGAGAAACATGCCGCCACCGTGATGCCGGGCCTAACCCACCTGCAAGTCGCTCAACCGGTGACTTTCGGGCATCACCTCCTCGCGTATTTCGAGATGCTCGAGCGCGACCGCTCGCGCCTTGCCGACTGCCGGCGGCGCGTGAATTGCCTCCCGCTCGGGGCCGCCGCGCTCGCCGGAACCTCCTTTCCGATCGACCGCGCGAAGGTCGCGCGCGAGCTTGGGTTCGATACGGTGAGCGAAAACTCCCTGGACGCTGTCTCCGATCGCGATTTCGCGATCGAGTTTTGCGCCTGTGCGGCGGTCGCGATGGTCCATCTTTCGCGCCTGTCCGAAGAGCTGATTCTCTGGAGCAACCCGCGCTTCGGATTCGTCGCTCTGCCGGATCGCTTTTGCACCGGCTCGTCGATCATGCCCCAGAAGAAGAATCCCGACGTTCCCGAGCTCGCGCGCGGCAAGACCGGGCGAGTCGCAGGCGATCTCGTCGCGCTGCTCACCCTTATGAAGGGACAAGCTCTTGCTTACAACAAGGACAATCAGGAGGACAAGGAGCCGCTGTTCGACGCGGTGGATACCCTGCGCGATACGCTCGCGGTTTTCGCCGAGTTGATCGCCGGCATCCAGGTCAATACGGCTGCGATGCGAACCGCGGCGCAAGAGAGCTTCTCCACGGCGACGGACTTTGCCGACTACCTGGTAAGAAAGGGGCTCGCGTTTCGCGACGCCCATGAAGCGGTGGCGCGGGCGGTGCGCTTCGCCGAAAAATCGGGGCGCGGCCTGGAGCAGTTGCCGCTCGCAGAGATGCGCCGCTTTTCCGCCAAGGTCGGAAGCGAGGTCTACCGCGTCCTCACGCCCGAGGGCTCGGTCGCGAGCCGCTCGCACATAGGAGGCACCGCGCCCGCGCAGGTGCATGCCGCGATCAGGCGCGCGCGCAAATCGTTGAGGGCCGACCCCTTGGCGTGATCCACGGGGATAGGGCGCAGAGGCCTCCGAGCCGGATGATCGCATCGCCTGAACTCCTCACCGCGCTGGAGACCTCGGTTTCGGATGCCGCAGGTGCTTTCCGCATCGAGCGCGCGACGCCTGTCGGGGGAGGTTGCATCCACCACTGCTTCATACTCGAGGGCGGCGGTCGCAGATACTTCGCCAAGATAAACGACCGCTCGGCACTCGACAGTTTCGCCGCGGAGGCTGACGGCCTCGCGGCGCTGGCCGCGGCCGGCGCCCGGGTTCCCGCCCCAATGTGCCGAGGACAGGCGGGCGAGGCGGCGTTTCTCGTGCTCGAACACCTTGAACTGCGCGGAAACGGCGATTACGCTGCGCTGGGGCACTCGCTCGCTATCGTCCATTCAATCCGCGGCGACTCGTTCGGGTGGCGACGGGACAATTACATTGGAAGGACGCCGCAGCTCAACCGGCGATTGCCTACTTGGAGCGACTTCTGGCGCGAAGCGCGGCTCGAACCTCAACTCGAGCTTGCCAGGAAAAACGGCCTCGGGAGGAATCTTGTGGGGAAGGGAGAGCAGCTTGCCGAAGCGCTGCCCCGACTGCTTTCTCGGCATGCGCCCGCAGCATCGCTCCTGCATGGCGATCTATGGAGTGGAAATGCAGGCTTTCTCGCCGACGGCACACCGGTGCTTTTCGATCCGGCCGTTTATTGGGGAGACCGCGAAGCGGACCTTGCCATGACCGAGCTGTTCGGCGGTTTTCCGCAGGTTTTTTATTCCGCCTACGCGCGCGCGGCCCCCCTCGATCGGGGTTACGCGGTCAGAAAGACGCTGTATAACCTGTACCACGTGCTCAACCACGCGAATCTGTTCGGGGGCGGCTATGCGGCGCAGGCCGAGCGGATGGTCGAGCGCCTCCTTTCGGAGCTGCGGTAAGGCGATCGGCTTTCCAGCTAAATGGTGGTCTTCTCTCCGGTGAGGAGCTTCTGCAGCTCTCCGGACTGATACATCTCGCGCATGATGTCGGATCCGCCCACGAACGCTCCGTTGACGTAGAGCTGGGGGATCGTCGGCCAGTTCGCGTATTCCTTGATGCCCTGGCGGATTTCCGGTTCCTCGAGCACGTTGACCGTAAAGACTTGCTCGAGCCCGCAGGCCTTCAGGATCCCCACGGCGTTGGCGGAGAATCCGCATTGCGGAAATTGCGGCGTTCCTTTCATGTAGAGTACGACCGGATTTCCGGTGACTTGCTGCTTGATGCGTTCTAGCGCGTCCATGTCCCGTCCTCAAATACCTGATAAAAATTGTCGGGAATTGTACCGCTCGCGCTAAACGCGGTCAACCGCGCCAAGCACCCGCGCACGCACGCGGCTGTCCCGCGAGGTCTTGAAAATCGGCGACCTCGGCGTAACCCAGCGAGCTGAGGAGCTCGACGCAGCGATCTCCCTGGTCGTACCCATGCTCCATGAGCAGCCAGCCGTTCGGACGGAGCCAGTTCTGCGCGCGCGCGGCAATCCCTCGGATGAAAGCGAGTCCGTCCTCGCCGCCGACCAGCGCGAGGCTCGGCTCGAAGCGCAGGTCGCCCTGTTCCAGATGAGCGTCTCCCGCCGCCACGTACGGCGGATTGGACACGATCAGATCAAATCGCCCCGGCCTGAGCGCGTCAAACCAGTCGGCGAGAACGAAGTCGATTTCAGCCCCGTGGTCGCGCGCGTTGCGCCGTGCGAGGGCGAGGGCTGCTCCGGAAATATCCGTGGCGACGATCGCTAGCTCCGGCCGCTCGCTCGCAAGAGCGATGGCAATCGCCCCGCTGCCCGTTCCGAGTTCCAGCACGCGCGCCGGCGCACCGAGAGGAAGGCGCTCGAGCGCTAGCTCGACCAGGCGCTCGGTTTCGGGGCGGGGGATCAGGACCTCCGGGGCCACCCGCAGCGCAAGGCCGTAGAACTCCCGCCGGCCCGTAATGTAGGAAACCGGTTCGCCCGCGCGTCGCCGCGCGAACCGAGCGCGCGCAGAGCGCGCATCGGACGAATCGATCGCTTCTTCGGCGTGGGCGAGGAGCCAGGCGCGCTCGCAACCCAGGATGGAGCCCAGCAACAGCTCGGCCTCCGATCGCGGCAGCCCGCACTCGCGCAGCAAGCCGCCTATCGTTGCGCCGGTCTCGACCGCATTCACTCCAGGATCCTCCTTCAGCGCTCTTCGGCGAACGCGGCGAGCTGTTCGGTCTGGTGCTCTGCGAGCAGCGCCTGCGTCAGCTGGGAAAGGTCGCCGTCCATGATGTCATTGATCTTGTAGAGGGTGAGACCGATGCGGTGGTCGGTGACCCTTCCCTGCGGAAAATTGTAGGTGCGGATGCGCCCGGAACGGTCGCCCGAGCCGATCAGGGATTTGCGCGTCGCGGCTTCCTTCGCCTGCTGCTCGCGCCGCTGCTTGTCCTTGATGCGCGCCGCGAGCACCGCGAGCGCCTTTTCCTTGTTCTTGTGCTGCGAGCGCGCGTCCTGGCATTCCACGACGATGCCGGTCGGTAGATGCGTGACGCGCACGGCGGAGTCGGTCTTGTTGACGTGCTGGCCGCCGGCGCCCGAAGCGCGGAAAGTGTCGATCCGAAGGTCCGAGGGATTCAGCACGACGTCGCCGATCGCGCTTGCCTCGGGCAGGACGGCGACCGTGCAGGCCGAAGTGTGGATGCGGCCCTGCGTCTCGGTGGCGGGCACTCTCTGGACACGGTGGCCGCCGGACTCGAATTTGAGCTTGGAGTAAGCGCCCTGCCCGATCACGCGAGCGATGATCTCCTTGTACCCGCCGGCATCGCCGGGCGACTCGGATATCACCTCCACCTGCCAGCCCTGGCGTTCCGCGTAGCGCGAATACATGCGGAAGAGGTCGCCCGCGAAGAGCGCCGATTCGTCTCCGCCGGTCCCGGCCCGGATCTCGAGGAAGATGTTGCGCTCATCGTTGGGGTCCCTCGGCAGGAGCAACTTCTGCAGCTCCGATTCAAGCGCAGCAAGCCGCTCGCGGCCCACCTTGATCTCGCTTTCCGCGTAGCTTCTCATCTCGGGATCATCGAGCAGCTCTTGCGCTTCGGCGACATGCTGTTCGGTATCGCGGTATTTGTTGAACAGCTCGACGATGGGCTCGAGCTCCGCATGCTCCCGCGAAAGCTTGCGAAACTGGGCCAGGTCGCGGGTCGCGTTCTCGGAGGAAAGTAGCGCGTTGATGTCGAGGAGCCGCTGGCGCGCCTGATCGAGCTTGGCCGCGATGCTGGTCTTCATCGATTCACGGGCGGTCGTCCGGCTCAATCGCGCGGCGAAGCTGATACAACCGCGCCACGAGCGCCTTGAGCGACTCGTCCGCCTCGCCGCCCTGGTTCAGTGCTTCGGTGGGTGCATGCATCAGCTTGTTGGTGAGGCCTCGGGAAAGCGCCTCCAGCACCGTCTTGGGGTCGTCGCCGCGAGCTAGCATGCGCACCGCACGCTCGACCTCGAGGCGCCGCGCTTCCTCCGCGGATTCGCGCAGCTGGCGGATGAGCGGCACCATTTCGCGGGTCTTCATCCAATGCAGGAAAGAGCCGACCTGGGACTCAATGATCGCCTCGGCCTGCGCGACTGCGGATTGTCGCGCATCGATGCCCTCGCGTACCGTCGCGGCGAGATCATCGATGGTATAGAGAAATACGTCGTCCATCTCCGCCACCTCGGCTTCGATGTCCCGTGGCACGGCGAGGTCGACCATGAATACCGGGCGGTGGCGGCGGGCGCGTATCGTGCGCTCCATCGTGCCCTTGCCGATGATCGGCAGCGAGCTCGCGGTGCAGGAAACGATGATGTCGTATTCCGGCAAACGCTCGGGCAGGTCGCGCAGTTCGATCGACTCCGCGTTGAAGCGGCGCGCGAGCGATTCGGCCCGCTCCAGCGTGCGGCTCGCCACCGCCATGCCGCGCGGGCGCTGCGCAGCGAAGTGAGTCGCGGCGAGCTCGATCATCTCACCCGCACCCACCAGCAGCACCTTCTGCTCGGCGAGACTCGGAAATATCCGGCCGGCGAGCTTTACCGCCGCCGCCGCCATCGAGACGACGTTCGCGCCGATGCCGGTATTGCTGCGCACCTCCTTGGCCACGGCAAAAGAGCGCTGGAAAAGTTTGTTGAGAAGCGTCCCGAGCGTACCAGCGGACTCGGCGACTCGAACCGCCTCCTTCATCTGCCCGAGGATCTGCGGCTCACCGACCACCATGGAATCGAGGCCGGAGGCGACGCGGAACGCGTGCCGAACCGCTTCGCCCTGCGGGAGGGTATAGAGGTAGGGCTTCAGTTCCTGAGGCTGGACGCGGTGATACCCGGCGAGCCACTCGAGTGCGGCCTGGGGCTCCCCCAGCGCGCAGTAAATCTCGGTGCGGTTGCAGGTCGAGAGGATCGCGGCCTCCCTGACCGGCTCGCGCAAAGTCAGCTCCGCAAGCGCCGATCGAAGGCGCTCGGCGTGAAACGCCACTCGCTCGCGTATCGCGACGGGAGCGGTCTGGTGATTCAGTCCGAGCGTGAATAACTGCATGGCGAGAGCGGTCTACGTGACCTGCTATTATAAGCTAGCAAGTTCGGAGGCCCGCGGGAGCGATTGCGGCCAAGGTGTTCCGCCCAAACATTTGCGTTGGTAGCAGCGAATATGACCGAGCTTCCTCCTCAGCTGAGACAAGTCCGGGACTTTTTCTTCAAACAGGCCCTGGCCCTTTCACCGGAGCGCACCTACCTTCACCAGCCGGAGCTCATTGAGAACCAGACGATCTTCCGGCTTGAGGATCTCCGCAAGCACCTCAACAATCCCTTCCTGGATCTGGACTTCGTGCAGGTCATCGACCGCGGCCAACTGGTCGACTTGCGCCCCGCGCGCTGCTTCAAGGTCGTGCAACGCCGTCAGATCGAATTCGTCAATCGAATTTTTCTTCAGAAGCACCTGGAAAACGGAGCTGCCTGCCTGCTCGAAGGTGTCGACATCCTGGAGCCGCAGATCAACCTGCTCGCGGCCTGTCTTGACCGGGCGCATACGTGCACGTTCAGCAATGCCGTGGTGTTCTTTTCCCAGCGCGGCAGCGAGGCGTACCGGGGTCATCTCGATACGGATGACGTGCTGGCGATTCATCTTGCGGGCGCGAAAAGGTGGCGCCTGCACCGACGCCAATCTCCCCGGCGGACCCACCTTGTCGAGCTGGGGGAATCGGAAATGGGGTCGCCCGATGCCGAGCTGGTCATGCACGCAGGAGACGTGTTGTTCCTGCGCAGCGGCACGCCGCACCAGGTCGAGACGGTCGGCGACTATTCCCTGCACCTGTCCTTTGACCTCTGCGACCGTGCCGCCGGCATCGAAACCGTGTTCGACCTACTGCTCAAGCGTTACGACCGCGATTCCCTGCGGCCTTACGGCACTGCAAGCGAGGTGCTCGAAAAAGTAGCCTCGCTCGGCCGAACCGAAGAATTCAGGCGCGAAATCGAAACCCTTCAGCAGCAGCGCAAGGCAAGTTACGAAGAGTTCCGGCGATCGGTGGCCGCGAGCCGCGTGAGTTTTTTTGATGCCCTCATTGCCGCGGAAGAATCCAAAGCCCAGCAGCGCTGAGCGCATAGACGTCGTAGGGTGGATGGTGGCCAAGGACGGAATTGAACCGCCGACACACGGATTTTCAGTCCGCTGCTCTACCAACTGAGCTACTTGGCCGGGCCGGTGCGTCCGGAAGCCGGAGCGCGCGGAAAAGGAGGGCGGATTATAAGGGGAAAGTCTTGACACCGCCAAGAAGCGCCGCACTCGAGCACTCTCCCCACCGGGAAATAGCCAGCCCCTCGAGCCAAAAAAAAGCCCGCCTCACAGGCGGGCTTCTATTCGGTCGGCGCGGCGTCTATCTGCGCGCCGGCATCATCCCCTCTTCCCAGATGCTGTGCTTGCGCGTTTCCGGCATGAGGAAAAGGCCAAGCACGAAGCACACCGCCGGCACCGCAATCGGATAGATCAGCGCGTTGCCGAGGCTGCCTGTGGCCTGAAAGGCGGCGGAAGTGATGAACGGCACCAGCCCACCGCCCCAGCCGTTGCCGATGTGATACGGGACGGACACCGACGTGTAGCGGATCCTGCCGGGAAAGTATTCCGCCAGGAACGCCCCGATCGGCCCGTATACCATGCCCACGTAGGACACCAGAATGAAGATGATGAGTATCGCGACCGGGTAGTTGATTCTTCCCGGCTGCGTCACGGTGCCCAGCCACGAATACAACGGGTAGTAGGTGACCGCCGCGAGCAGGAAACCTCCCAAGATCACGGGCTTGCGGCCGATCAGATCGGACAGCCAGCCGAAGAAGATCAAGGTCGGCGATGCGAGCAGCAGCGCGGCCCCCACGATGTAGGCAGTGGTCAGTGGGTCCACTTTACTGACCTGCTGCAGGTAGTACAGGGCCCAGAACTGTCCGCTGTACCAGACCACGCCCTCCCCGATCACGACGATGCTCGCGATCAACACGAATTTGATGTTGGCGCTGAGGAAGGCTTCCTTCCACGGATTCTTGGTCATCTGGCCTTTGGCCTTGATCTCCTGGAAGATCGGCGTCTCCTGGAGCCGGAGCCGGATGTAGATGGCGATTGCGACCAGCAGGAAGGAAATCAGGAACGGAACGCGCCACGCCCAGGCATTGAATGCGTCGTTGCCGAAATAGGTGCGGCACCCGATGATCACCGCCAGCGACACCACGATCCCGAGAGTCGGAGAGGTCTGCAGCCAGCCGGTGTAGTAGCCGCGGCGCTCGTCCGAGACATGCTCGGCGACGTAAGTGATCGCGCCTCCATACTCGCCGCCCAGGCACAGCCCTTGGATCATCCGCAGGAAGAAGAGCAGGAAGGCGGCGGTCAGCCCGATCGATTCGTAAGTCGGTATCAACCCGATACATCCGGTGCCGATGCCCATGCCGGTCAAGGTGATGAGGAAGGTGTACTTGCGGCCGACCCGGTCGCCCAGCCATCCGAAGAGGAATGCGCCCAGCGGACGGATCAGGAATCCCGCCGTGAACAGCGCGATCGTGCTCAGCAGAGCCGCGACCGGGTGGGACTTTTCAAAGAACTTGACCGACAAGACCGCAGCCAGGCTGCCGAAAATATAGAAGTCGTACCACTCGATGACGTTTCCGACTGATGCGGCGACGATCACGGTCCGGAAGTTCTTCGGGACTTGACTTGCCATAGCTGCCCCTCCTTTGTCGTTTTAATAGTGGGTTGCCCGAGAGTTCTCCGACACGCTCTCGGTAAAACCGACTAATGCTAGCCCTCGGGTCCAGGCGCTTCCATTAGGGAAAACCCTAGGGTGAGCTGGACTAGGCCAGCCACGGAATCCACGCCCATCTTTTCCATAACCTTGGCGCGGTGAAATTCGACGGTCTTCATGCTGATGTCCAGCTCGCCGGCGATGATTTTGTTCGGCTTGCCTTCGATGACGCGTCGCAGCACGGCGCGCTCGCGCTCGGTGAGCGCCGCCAGGCGGCCGGACACTGCGAGCTGCCGCACGCGCGTTCTGCGAATTTCAGCGTCCCGCTGGAAAGCCTTCTCGATGATGGAAAGGACTTTCCGATGGCTGAACGGCTTCTCGATGAAGTCGACCGCGCCGCCCTTGATCGCGCTCACGGCCGCGGGCACGTCGCCGTGCCCCGTGACGAAAACGATCGGGATCTCAACGTCTCGGCGATTCAGGTATTCCTGCAGCTCCAGACCGCTCATGCCGGGCAACTTGAGATCCAGCACGAGGCACCCCGCGTCGCCGTTCCGATAGGACTCGATGAACTCCGCGGCCGTGGCGTAGGTTCTCACCGCGATTCCATTCGACTCCATAAGCCAGCGCCACAGCGTGCGGATCGACTCGTCGTCGTCGACGACCTAAGCGGTCGGCCCTTGATCGTGCTGCATTTCGTTCATCGGCGGACGGGATTCGGTTCATCCGGAGTGTGCAGCAAGCTGCGCACCGTGCTCATGAGTTCCTTCGTGGAGAAAGGCTTGGTGACGTAGGCATTCGCGCCCAAGTCCAGACCCCTGTTCTTCTCCAGTTCGCGACCTTTGGCAGTGAGCATCACGATCTTCACGTCTCGGAGGGCCGGATTCTCGCGGATCTTTTGGCACACCTCGAACCCGCTCCTCTGCGGCATCATGACGTCAAGCAGGACCAAATCCGGCCGGAAACTCTCAGCGCCCCGCAAGGCCTCCTCCCCGTTACGCGCGACCCGCACTTCGTAGTCGCTTCCACGCATCAGGAATTCGAGCGAGGTGACGATGTTCGGTTCGTCGTCGACAATGAGAATCCGGCGGCTCACGGGTTCTGACGGGATCATCACGCAGCCTTGACGAGCGCCAGCCCGCGAGCAAGCGGCAGCGTGAACGAGAACCGGGCGCCTTCGCCAAGGCGGCTTGTCACCCACATGCGGCCGCCGAAGTGCTCGATAATCCGGCGGCTGATGTGCAGTCCCAGCCCGCTGCCCTGTGGTTTGCCGGTGAGCGTGTCGCCTCCCTGGCGGAACTTTTCGAAGATCACCTCCTGGTCGGCGGCGCTGATGCCGATGCCGTTGTCGCTCACCTCCACTCGCAAATAGCCGCTCTGCTGCACAAGCGATACGGTGACGGCCCCCGGCGCCCTCTCGGAAAACTTGGCAGCGTTGGATAGCAGATTGAGCATCACCTGCATCAGCCGGTCGCGGTCGGCGACGATGCTCGGTATCTCCCGTGGCAGCTCGACCGCGAGATCGATTTTCCGCTCCTTGAAGAGTTGGCTCACCGCGCCGACCGAGTCCTCGAGCACCTCGCGCATGTCGATCTCGCTGGAATGCCACTCCGCGGCACCGGACTCGATCTTGGCGAGGTCCAGCACTTGGTTGATGAGGCGGGTGAGCCGCTCGGACTCTTTTACGATAATCCCGAGAAACTTCGTACGCTCGCCCTCGTCTAGGCGGGGATTGTCGCTGAGGATTTCCGAGAACGCGCGGATCGAAGTGAGCGGGGTGCGCAGCTCGTGCGTTACGGTGGAGATGAAGTCGTCTTTTAGGCGGTCGAGCTCCTGCAGCCGCTGGTTCGCGCCGCGCAACTCGTTGGTCGCCGCCTCCAGCTCGCGCGACTTCTGCTCCAGCTGCCGGCTGTAGGCGAGAACCTGCGAAGCCTCGTCGATAATGTTCATCACCTCTTCGATACCGAGCGGCTCTTCCTCGACGGCCGAGGCGACCATGACGCGGGCCGAAGCGCTGCCGATGGCACCAGCGAGGAGCGATTCTGCGTGGTGCACCAGATTGGCGTCGGCGGAGAGCGCTTCGAGCGATTTCACGCCGCGAGAGCGAGCGTAGGAGGTGAACGCCTCCTGCGCGCTTTCCGGGCCGAGGAAGCGGCCCACCAGCAGCAGCAAGTCGTTAACCGAGGCGCTGCCGCGCCAGAAGCGCGAGCCTGGGGCCGCTGGCGGGTGCTTGAGAGCATCGACGAATACAGTGGCTTGCCCGTGCTCGGCCGCATTGGGGCCCTTGATCAGCGATACGCCGACGTAGCAGCCGATGTTGATGAGCATGCTCCAGAACAGGCAGTGAGTGATGTCGTCCAGCCCTTGGAGCCCGAGCAGCTGTTGCGGCTTGAGAAGGTCGGTGCCGAACAGCCCATGGGAGAGGAAGGTGATCGGCAGCCAGCCCGACTTGGCGAAAGAGGGCAGCAACAGCGTGTAAGTCCAGACCAAGAAGCCCGCTGCCAGGCCGCAGAACGCGCCAGTGCGCGTACCACCCTTCCAGAAGATGCCGCCGATGATGGCCGGCGCAAACTGCGCCACCGCCGAGAACGAGATCAACCCTATGGAAACCAGCGCGTAGGCTTCTCCGGCCAGATAAAAGTAGAGATAGCCCAGCACCAGGATCAGCACGATCGCCCCCCGACGAATGCCGAGCAGCAGCCCGGAGAGGTCACGCCGCTCGGTCAGGCGAAGCGCCTTCAAGCGCAGCAGCACCGGCATCACGAGGTCGTTGCACACCATGGTGGAGAGCGCGATGGTTTCGACGATGACCATGCCGGTCGCAGCCGAAAGCCCGCCGATGAAGGCGAAGAGAGCGAGCCACGGCTGTCGCGCCGCGATCGGCAGCGTCAGCACAAAGGTGTCGGCGTCCACTGCGCCGTCCGGAAAGTGCAGCAGCCCGCCGAAAGTGATCGGCAACACGAAGATATTGATCGCGAACAGGTAAAGCGGGAACAGCCAGATCGCCTTGGTCAGATGACGCTCGTCAACGTTCTCTACGACGGTCACCTGGAATTGGCGCGGCAGGAACATGATGGCGGCCATCGGGAGAAAAGTGAGCGAGGCCCAGGGCGCGTAGCTCCCGCTCTTGCCTCCGAGCGTCAACAGGGCGCTCAACCGGGGCGTCTGGCCAGCGCGGTCGCAGAGTTCGCCAAAGCCGTGGTAACGCCAAAACGGGACGAAACGGC
>CAYQVE010000037.1:0-17999 GCA_964420785.1 uncultured Enterobacteriaceae bacterium
AGAAGGGCACCGCGACGGTGCAGGGGGACGGGGATCGGACGTGAGCCATCAAGCGGGTGTTCTGTACCGCAACCGGTATCCCGGTCAGCTCCACCAAGTCGATGCACGGCCATCTGATGGGTGCGACCGGTGCCGTGGAATTCATCGCTTCCGTCCTGGCGATAAAGCACCGCGCAGTGCCCCCCACCGCCAACCTGCGTGTCGCCGACCCGGAGTGCGATCTTGATTACGTTCCCAACCGTGGGCGCAAAGACGTGGGAGTACGTACCGCCTTGTCCAATTCGTTCGCTTTCGGCGGCAGCAACGCGGTCCTGATTGCCCGCGCGTTCGGCGAGTAGTCCGATCTGGGTAGTCGAGTTCGACTCAGGGCGGTCGTTCCTGCTCACGGATATCCCCGGAGCCCTGGGTTCAGGCCCCGATCGGTGAGCCACCCCGGTACGGAAATAGGGCACCCGGTCATACCCGCATCGGACTTGCACCCGATCAGGGAGAATTGCTCGCTCTCGTCACCGGGCCGGCTGCCCTTCCAAATCAGCTGCCAGCCGCCTTGCAGGGGGACGCGCCGGTCTTCGGCCGTGCCTTGAAGGAGGATGAAGCCGCATCGGGTATCGGAGACCTCGCGCCTCTCCGAGACAATCCCGGTCACGTACTGCAGCATCGCCCGCTCGTGTTCACCGAGGTTCTGGCTGGCGAGGCAGCCATGGTCAACCGGCAGGGCGCTCTGCATGGACGTAAACATCCCGCGGTAGCTCTTTGCGGTGTCGATCCACGGCAACCACAGTGTTGCGAGCAGACCCCAAACCAGCGTGATTCCAGCCGTCCAGCTCAGCAGCGGGCGGATTTCCCATCCCTTCAGTCCGGGCAGGAGCAGGGCCCAGGCCAAAGTCAGCGCCACGGCCACGGCAAAGGCGAATCCTTGGAACGCCGGCTTGAAATCCATGGGCAAGTAGGGAGCCACCCAGGACCATTCGGGCGGATGCCCTTGGAACATCATCTCCATCCAGCCCCACCATAGCCCGAGGGCGAGCAGGCCGAACGCGACGCGGCACAGCCAGTCGAGCGTCGTAGCGACGCGCTGCGGAAGCAGGTTCGCGCCGCCCGCCGCAAGCACCGACAGAGGCACCAGGACCGGCAACGCATACTGCGCACCCGCGGACGCAGAGGCGCCGAGGACTGCAAGCATCACGATAGCGGCAAGCACCGGCAGTTGCAGGGCCGGCTGTTTCAATGCTTCCGGCCCGAGCTTCCACGCGCTCCACAGCGCCAGGGGCAGCGCCGGCCAGGCAAACCACGGCAAAGTCAGCGTGTAATACCAGGGCTCGGACTCCGCCCCCAGATGGGCGAATCCGAAATAGCGCCCGAAGTTGTTGATCCAGAGCCATTGCATGAAGAGTTCTGGCGAGCGTTGGTAGAGAGCAAACGGCCAGATGATCAGCCAGGGCAGCGCGGCAACGAGGGCGATCGCCAGGCAGCGCACATAGTCGCGCGTGCGCCAAGAGCCGAACAATGCGGGCAGGGATGCGGCCACGCAACCCATCATGCCGGGGGCGATCAGCCCCTTGGACATGAAGCCGATTCCCACGCCGGTGCCGAGGGCGAGACCCGCCCAGGCAGGGCGGGTCCGGCTCAGCGCGAGTCCATAGTACGACAGCGCGAATCCGGTGAGCAGGGCGACGTCGGTGTACATCAAGTGCGAATCGACCAGCCCTCCGATACAACCGAGGAACGCTAGCACCGCGACGAGGCCGCGTCCCTCGCCCCATGTTGCCCGCGCCGACATCCCGACCAGCACCAGGGTCGCTGCTGCATAAATTCCCGAGGTGAGGCGCGCCGCATCGTGCAGCGGCAGCCAGGAAGAAAACAGCGTGGCCACACTGGCGGCGCTAATGTAGAACAGCGGGGGCTTTTCCATGAACGGCTCCCCCGCGAGCACCGGAACGATCCAATCGCCGCCGCCCCAAATGTGGTAGATGATTCCGAAGCTGTACGCTTCGTTGGGTTTCCACGGATCATGCCCGACCAATCCCGGCACCACATAGGCAATGCCGAGGAGCAGCATGAAAAGGAGCGTCGGTTGCCGCAGCGGAGTCAAGGCGCCTGGGTCCTGTGCGCCAGATCATGCGGCCCTTCAACTTGCGGCGGGCTGACAAGAGGGTTTCATCCCGCCGTCTGTGCGCGCGAAGCCGCGCTGCAGCCCGTGGGCACGACTCCGCGGCCAGCCGCTACCATACGGAAATGCTGCGCAACACTCCCGATTCCTGGGGCGCCCCGGCCAAGCTGTTTCACTGGTTGATGGCGGCGCTGATCCTCGCGCAGATCGCGCTCGGGGTGATGGCGGCGAGCTGGCGGGTGTCGCCGACGAAGCTCGAGCTTTTTTTCTGGCACAAATCGACCGGTATGCTGATCCTCGCGCTCGTCGCGCTGCGCCTCGTTTGGCGGCTTGCCAATCCCGCGCCTTTGCTGCCCCCCGGCATGGCTCCCTGGGAGCGCGCCGCCGCGCACCTGAGCCACCTGCTTCTCTACGCGCTGATGATCGCCATGCCCGTGACCGGCTGGATGGTCAACTCCGCCTCCAACGTTCCGTTCCGGATTTTCTGGCTGATCCCGCTGCCTGCGATCGTGGCGCCGGACGAGCCCACCGCCGACCTCTTCGCGAAGGTGCACGGGGGGCTCGCCGCGCTGCTTGCGCTCGTGCTGGTCGCGCACATCGGCGCGGCGCTGCGGCATCACTTCATCAAGCGCGATGCCGTGCTCGAGCGAATGCTTCCCGGCACTTGGAGAACGCCATGAAGAGAATCGTCCCTTTGCTCGGGCTGTGCGGCTTCTTGGCCTTCGCGCCGCGCCCAGCTCAGGGCGCGGACTGGAAAATGGATCCGGCCGGCAGCAAGCTCGAGTTCATTGCCACCTTCGAGAAGGCTCCGGCACCGGGAGAGTTCAGGGAGTTCCACGCGCGCCTGCGCTTCGACCCGGACAAACCTGCGGGGAGCCGTCTCGATGTCACCGTCAAGATCACGAGCGCCGACATGAACGTCGCGGACGTGAACAAGGAAATCCGCGGCAGGGACTGGTTCGACTACGCAGCCTTTCCGCAGGCCGAGTTCCGCTCGACCGACCTGCGCCGCATCGAAGGCAATCGTTACGTGGCGCGCGGCACGCTGCTCTTGAAAGGCGTGAAGCAGGCGGTCGAGGTGCCGTTCAGCTGGACGGCTTCCGCCGACGGCGCCGTGATGGAAGGCGAGCTCACGGTGAAGCGCGGCGCATTCGGCATCGGCACGGGCGAGTGGGAGGCGACCGATGTCATCGGAGCCGACGTGAAAGTGAAATTCAGGGTAAGGCTGCGCAAGGCCGGCTGAGATGCGCGCGAAAGCTCTTCGCGTCGCGGCGGCGCTTTTAGCGACGATGCTCGCGGGCTGCGCGCCGCTCCTGCGCGAGGCGGCGCAGGCGCCTGCTGCACCGCCGGCGGATTTTCCGGAAGCCTACTACCGGGAAGCCGCAGCGCAGGGGAGGCCCGTGTTCCGAGTCGACTCCCGCGAGTCGCTCGTGGTGATCGAAGTGCGACGCTCGGGCTCGCTTGCGCGCCTGGGGCACGACCACGTCATCGCCAGCCGCGAGGTCGTCGGCTACGTCGCGCCGCACGAAGGCCGCGCCGACCTGTATGTCGCGCTCGCACGCCTGGCAGTGGACGAGCCGGCGCTGCGCGCCGAGGCCGGCTTCGACACCCAGCCCAGCGAGTCCGACATCGAAGGAACGCGCGCCAACATGCTTGAAAGGGTTCTGGAAGCGGAGAAGTTTCCGTTCGCGCTCATCGGAATCGCGGGCGCCCACGCGAAAGAGGAAAAAGCGACGATCGCAGTCGCGATCACCCTGCACGGCCGCACGCGCACCCTGCGGGTTCCGGCGGAGATCGAGGCCGACGCGGAGAAAATGAGCGTGACCGGGCGGCTCTCGTTCGACCAGACCGATTTCGGCATCACGCCGTATGCGCTCCTGGGCGGCGCCATCGCGGTGAAGAACGGCGTCGAGCTGCGTTTCCGCATCCGCGCGCGACGCCTGCCCGGAGCGGGGTAGTCGGGAGGATAGGATTCCCTACGCCGCGCTCACCGTCAGAGCCCGCGGCCGGCTGACGCGCCGACTCTCCGGGAAAAGAAAAAGGCGTCCCGACGATTGTGCCTGCATGCCCGTGATAAAGTAACGCGGCGTGCTACTCGTGGGGGAAAATGGGAGACGACGAGCATGAAAAGGTACTCGGGTGATGACGCCCTGCGCGCGCCGGTCGCCCCTGCGATCTTCGCGCTCGCATTCGCGATCATGAGCGGCGGCTTGAGCCAAGCTTCGGCGCGGCAAACAACCACCGTCGTGCTCGGCACGGCGACGCCGGGCGGCGGCTTCCAGGTATACGGCGCGGCGTATTCAGCGGTTCTGAACGAAATGGACGCGACGCTCGCAATCGAGCAGCGCAGCACCAAGGGCAGCACCGAGAACGCGCCGCTCCTCGCCGAGGGCAGGATCGACATCGGCCTGGCGACCGGGGAAGTCACCCACGAGGCGCTTGCAGGAATCGGCCGCCCACCCGCGAACCTGAAGATCATCAACGCGATGTATCCGAACTCGGGCATGTTCATGGTGCGCGGGGACAGCCCGTACCGCACCATCGCCGACCTGAGGGGCAAGTCCATCGCCTGGGGCGCGAGCGGCTCGGGATTCGTGGTGCTCGCGCGGTATGTGTTCGACGGGCTGGGCCTGGACATCGACAAGGACTTCTCGCCGATCTATCTGGCGAGCGCGGGCGACGGACCTAAGATGGTGCTCGATGGCCGTGCCGCCGCGCAATGGGGCGGAGGCGTGGGCTGGCCGGGTTTCGTCGCGATATCGGGCGGGCCGGCGGGAGCGCGCTTTATCACCCCTACTGCGGAGGAGCTGAAGCGCGTCCTTGCGAAATATCCCTTCATCAAGCCGATCACGCTGCCCGCGGGCAGCTACCAGGGCCAGAGCGCGCCGGTCGCGGCGCTCGGCTCCTGGTCTCTCGTGCTCGCGCGGCCGGGGCTGCCCGGCGAGGCCGCATACAAGCTCGCGCGCGCCCTGCACAAGGGCGAAGCCGCGCTCGGCGCCAAGCTCGAGCAGGCGAAGGAATCCACGCTCGCCAACACGCTCGCTGCGGCGCCACGGCAGGACCTGATCCATTCGGGCGTGCTGAAATACATGCGCGAAGCGGGGATTCTCAAATAGGGGGAAATCATGAATTCGATCGCCAGATTTTCCGCCGCCGCAATTCTCTGCGCGGCCGGCGCCGCCATCGCGCAGGACTACCCGACGAAGCCGATCCGGGTCATCGTCCCACTCACGCCCGGCTCGGGCGCCGACATCGCCGGCCGCATCGTGGCGAAGTACCTGGGTGACGCGCTCAAGCAGCCGGTGCTGGTGGAGAACCGCCCCGGCGCGGGCGGCATCATCGGCACGCAGGCGATGCTGAACGCCGACGCCGACGGCTACACGCTGATGGTGCAGTCGGCCTCGCACGCGGCGAACCCCGCCATCTACAAGAACCTGCCTTACGATCCGCTGAAGGACATCGTCGACGTCGCGCTCATCGGCAACACGCCCTACGTGATGATCGCGGCGAAAGGCGGCGCCTACCCGACGTTGCGATCGTTGATCGACGCCGCCAAGGCAAAGCCTGGCGAGATTCCCTTCGCGTCCGCGGGCGTAGGGACCTCCACGCACATGGCGGCGGAATACGTCTCACAGGTTGCCGGCATAAAAATGCTGCACATCCCCTACAAGGGCTCGCCCGAGGCGATCCAGGACACGATCGCGGGACGCACTTCGTTCTACATGGCGCCGCTCGACGCCTCGATCGGCCACCTGAAGGAAGGCAAGATCACGCCGTTCGGGGTCTCCACCGCGCAGCGGTCCCCGGTCGTGCCGGACATTCCCACGCTGGCCGAGCAGGGCTTGACGAACTACAACCTGTCGCTGTGGTTCGGCATGTGGACGCGGGCCGGAACGCCGCCTGCCACCGTCCAGAAGCTGAACGCCCAGGTGAACGCGATCCTGCAAGGGAAGGAAGTGCGCGAGCAGTTCGGCAGGATAGGCATCACGTCCGTGCCGATGAAGCCCGACGAGTTCGGCAAGTTCGTGCGCGAGCAGATGGTCGTTTTCCGGAATATCGCCAAGCAGGCGAATATCCAGCCGCAGTGAGCTAGGACGGGTCGGGGCGCGATCGCCACTGAACGAGCAGCGCGAGGCAGGATGCGCTCGCTGCGATGGCGCACACCGCGAGCCACCCCGAGTGCGCGAGCGCGGTGCTCGCGAGAAATGCCCCGGTCGCGTTGCCGCCCCAGATGTGCGCCCCGAACACGGTGTTGAAGCGGCTGCGCGCGTCCGGTGCGATCGAGGTGATGAGGGTCTGGTTGGCCACGAGCGCTGCGCGCAGGCCGCAGTCGAGGAGCACCGCGCCGGCGATCACGGCTCCGGTCCACAGCGGCGCGAACCCGAATACGAGATACGCCGCGAGCACCAGGCCCACGCCGGCGGTGACGACGGGAAAGGCGCCGAGGCGGTCGGTCCAGCGGCCCGCGGGCCGCGCGAGGAGCAGGCCCGCCGCTCCGGGAATCGCTATCATGCCCGTTTGCGCCGGCCCGAATCCGTGGAGCTGGGCGAGCATCAGCGCGGCGGTCGCCCAGAAGCCGCCGTAGGAAATACCCAGGAGGAACTGGATCGCCGAAGCGCGGCGCAGCGTCGCGTTCGCGCGCAGCCGCGCGAAGAGCGAGGCGATGAGCGCGCCGTAGCCCAGCTGCGGACGCGGCCGGGTGTGCGGCAGACGCAAAACGAGCGCGGGCGCGAGCGCCGCGAGCATCGCGGCGGCGATCAGGTAGACCCAGCGCCAGCCGATGTACGAAGCCGCGAACCCACCCGCGAGCCGCGCGAACAGGATGCCCAGAAACAGGCACGCGAGTATCGTCCCGAGAACGCGGCCGCGCGACTCGGGCGGTGCAAGCTCCGCCGCGAGGGGAATTATGAGCTGCGGAAAGCACGCCGAGACGCCCACCGCGAACGCCGCGCCGGCGAGCAGCGCGAGCGAAGGCGCCGCGGCCATGGCGAGGAGCCCCACGATCAGCAGCGAGAGCTCCGCGAGGATCAGGCGCCGCTTGTCGAAGCGGTCGCCGAGCGGAACGAAGAAGATCGTGCCGAGCAGAAAGCCGCCGAAGGAGAGGGTAGCGACCCATCCCGCCGCCGCCGGATCGGCGCCGAACTCTGCTGCGAAGGCCGCGAGCATCGGCGTCTGGTAATGGATCGTTCCGGCCCCGGCGAACACCGAGACCGTGAACAGGACCATCAGGCCCCGGCCGAGCGGGTGCGGAGAAATCACGACTTCCTCGATGATGAACCTCGGCGCATGATATCCGGAACCCCGCGTACGCCGCCGCCTCGCCCCGGATAGAATTCTGCTTTTCCCGCAGTCGCCTGAAGGAGGCACCGTGAGCCCGCTCGTTCGACGTCTCTGCACCACCGCTTTTCTCGCGAGCGCCCTGCCGGGTCCCGCCGCCGCGCAGCCGGTGGAACCCGTGCTCGCGCTCGCAAAAAAGGAGCGCCAGCCGCTCCTCGACACGCTGAAGGAGCTCGTCTCGATCGAGACCGGGAGCCGCGACCTCGAGGGCCTGGATCGCGGCGCCAAGCTGATCGCCGCGCGCCTGTCGGCGCTGGGCGGCAAGGTCGAGCTCGTGGATACGAGCGAAGGGGCGTACCGCATGGAGGACACGCCGGCGAAGATCGGGAAGGTCGTCCTCGCGCGCTTCGAGGGCAAGGGAACGAAGAAGATCCTGCTGCTTGCGCACATGGACACGGTGTATCTGCGCGGAATGCTCGCGAAGCAGCCCTTCCGCGTCGAGGGCGACCGCGCCTACGGCCTGGGGATCGCCGACGACAAGAACGGGGTCGCGCTGATCCTGCACGTGCTCGCGATGCTGAAGGCGATGGACTTCCGCGGCTACGGCCTGGTGACGGTGCTCGTCAACGCCGACGAGGAAATGAGCTCGCCCGGCTCGCGCCACCTCCTGACGCGCCTCGGGGCGGAGCACGACGCCGTATTCTCCTGCGAGGCCTCGCGCGTCGACAGCGACAAGCTCGCGCTCGCGACGGCGGGAATCGCCTCGGTGATCCTCACGGTGAAGGGCCGCGCATCGCACGCAGGCTCCGCGCCGGAGCTCGGCCGCAACGCCCTCTACGAGCTCGCGCACCAGATGCTCCAGACGCGCGACCTTTCGAATCCGGCGACGGGTCTCAAGATGAACTGGACCCTCGCGAGCGGCGGGAGCGTCCGCAACGCAATCCCGGCCGAGGCGAGCGCGACCGCGGACGTGCGCGTGCTGCGCGTGTCGGACTACGACGGCATCGAGCGGGCAGTCCGCGAGCGCATCAGGAACAAGCTCATCCCCGACACGCAGGTCGAGATGACGTTCGAGCGCCGCCGCCCGCCGCTCGAGGCGACGCCCGCGTCGCGCGCGCTCGGCGAGCACGCGCTGCGTATCTACGCCGAGATCGGAAAAAAACTGGTGGTCGACGCGGTTGCCGAAGGCGGCGGCACCGACGCCGCTTTCGCGTCGCTGAACACGAAAGCGCCAGTCATCGAGCGCTTCGGCTTGCAGGGCTTCGGCGCGCACTCGAACGACGCCGAGTACGTCGCGGTCGATTCGATCGAGCCGCGCCTCTACCTGCTCGCGCGCATGATCATGGACGCGTCGCAGGGCAAGGACCGGCAGTGAGCGAATCGCGGCGCGGGACGACGCGAGCTCGGATCGGCTGCGCGTTCGCGCTGGTTCTGGCGTGGAGCGGCGTGTTCGCGCAGGCCTCGCGCGTGCCGGGGCGCATGCTCGTCGGATATCCCCTCGGAGGTGCGGTGGACGTGCTCGGGCGGCTTTTCGCCGAGCCCATGAGCGAGGCGGTCGGGCGGCCGGTCGTGGTGGAGAACCGGCCCGGCGCGGTCGGACAGATCGCCGCCGAGGCCCTGAAAGCCGCGGCGCCCGACGGCAACACGCTGATGGTCGCGCCGGATGCGACCATCGTCATCCGCCCGCAGACGCTGTCGAAGCCGCCGTTCGATCCGCTCGCCGACTTTGCGCCCGTCGCGCACGCGGGCAACTGGGCCTTCGCCCTAGCAATCCACGCCGGCCTGCCGGCGAAGACTCTCGCCGATTACGCGAGCTGGGTGAAGGCCGATTCGGCGCGCGCGAACTTCGCGTCGTCGGGCGCGGGCGGCTCGACGCACTTCTTCCGCTTGCTGCCCGGGGAGGCGCTGGGCGTGCCTTTGCGCCAGGTGTCCTACATGGGCGCGGGGCCCGCGATTCTCGACGTCGTCGCCGGGCACGTTCCCGCGACGATCCAACCGCTCGGCACCCTGCTCGCCCAGGCAAGAGCGGGCAAGATCGCCGTGCTCGCGATGTCGGGGAAGGCGCGCTCGCCGAGCGCGGCCGACGTCCCGACCTTTGCCGAGCTGGGCTATTCTTCGCTCTCCATGGAGGCCTGGTTCGGTATTTTCGCGCCCGCGGGCACGCCTGCCGGAACGGTGGCGAAATTAAACGGCGCGTTCGTGCAAGCGATGCGCGCGAGCGCCGTCCGGGACAAAATGCGTAACCTCGACCTGGAGGTGCACGAGATGAGCCCTGCGGAATTCGCGGGCGTCGTAAGGGCCGACTACGGGCGCTGGGGACCGATCATCCGCGCATCGGGCTTCAGCGGCGACAACTGAGCGGAGCAGTTCTCCAGTGGTCATCCGCAGGAAAAATCGCGAAATGGATACAGGTCGTGAAGACGTCCGGGTTCCGCGCGGAATGAGCGCTCTTGCCGCGGTCGACGGCGTGAAACTCCATTGCGAGGAGCGCGGCGGGGGTCCGGCGGTCCTGTTCGTGCACGAGTACGGGGGTTCCTGCCGCAGCTTCGACACGCAGGTCGAGGCCTTTCGCGCCCGGCACCGTTGCGTGGTCTTCAACGCGCGCGGTTATCCGCCCTCGGAGGTGCCCGCGTCGGTCGGCTCCTATTCGCAGTATCACGCGGCCGCCGACATCGGCGCGGTCCTCGACGGGCTGGCGATCCAGCGAGCGCATCTTGTCGGCGTGTCGATGGGGGCGGCCGCTGCCCTGCAGTTCGCGCTCAAGGAGCCTGAGCGCGTGCTCTCGGCGACGCTGGTCGGCATCGGCAGCGGTTCCGACGATCCGGCGCTTTTTCGCCAGACAGCGGAGACGAACGCCAAGCAGATCGAATCGGGCGGGATGCGGGCGTTCGCCGAGCAGATGGGCCGGAATCCCAACCGCGTCCGCTTGATGGAGAAAAACCCGGCCGAGTTCCGCCGCTCGCTCGAGGAGCTCTCCAGGATGTCACCGGTCGGGCACGCCAACACGATGCGCGGCGTGCAGGCACGCCGGCCGCCGCTCTATGCGCACGAGAAGCGGCTCGCGACCCTGCAGGTGCGGACGCTCGTAGTCGTGGGAGACGAGGACGCGGGCTGCCGCAAGCCGAGCGAGTTTCTCGAGCGCGTGCTGCCCGACGCGCGCCTGGTCGTCGTTCCAAGGACCGGCCACGCGGTGAACCAGGAGGAGCCGGCCGAATTCAACCGCCTGTGCCTCGCGTTCATTGAAGCAGTGACGGTCGCGGGCGCGTAGCGTGGGCAGCGTCGCCATCGAGATCCGCGGTTCGGTCGCGGTCGTCAGCTTCGACAACGCCGCGCGCATGAACGCGATCGACGCGGGCGTCGCCGAAGGCCTCGCCGCCGCGGCAGGGGAGCTCAAGGCGCGCGGGGACGTCGGGGCCGTGGTGCTGCGCGGCGCGGGCGCGAAATCGTTCTGCTCCGGGATCGATCTCAAGTTCGTCGAGCAATTCCCCGAGCGCGCGGCGGGCTTCGCCGCGCTCGAGGAAAAAGTCGAGTCCTTCGCTCGCCACATGGCCGAGATTCCTTTCCCGACGATCGCCATGATCCACGGCCACTGCCACGGGGGCGGGGTACATCTCGCCGCAACGGCCGATTTCCGCCTGGGCGACGACGCGCTCAAGGTTTCGGTTCCGGCGGTCAGGAACAGGCTCTTCTATCCCGTATCGGCCCTCGAGCGCCTGGTCCTCATACTCGGAGAGACGCGCGCGAAGCGCCTGATGTACGAAGGCGAGACCCTGGACGCCGGAACGCTGCTCGCGTGGGGCTTTCTCGACCGCGTGTGTCCGAGAGCTGAACTGGAAAAGGAGACGCTGGCCTATGCCGCGAAGCTCGCTGCGCAACCGCGCGAGGTGATCGCCGTCTATCAGGAGATTTTCCGCGCGCTCAGGCGGGGCGACGCCGGCAGAGCGAGCGAGCTGCGCGCTCAGGCGAAAGCGCGGAGAGAACCATGGATCTGAAGCTTGCCGGACGCACGGTGCTCGTCACCGGCGCGTCGAAGGGGATCGGACTTGCGATCGCGCAGTGGTTCGCGCGCGAAGGCTGCAACCTGCGCCTCGCCGCGCGCTCGAGAGAACTGCTCGAGCGGGAAGCCGCGGCGATCCGCAAGAACTCCCGCGTCGAGGTGCAGGTTTTTCCCGTCGACCTTTCGCGGGAGGAGGGCAGGAAGCGCCTGACCGGCGCCTGTCCCGAGGTCGACGTCCTCGTGAACAACGCCGGCGACATTCCGGCGGGCTCGATCGACGAGCTCGACGATACGGCCTGGCGCGCCGGCTGGGACCTGAAAGTCTTCGGCTACATCGGGCTGACGCGGCACTATCTCGCGAAGATGAAGCCGCGCCGCAGCGGCGTCGTCATCAACATCATCGGCACCGCGGGCGAGCGCCCGATTCCCGCGTACGTCGCGGGATCGATGGGAAACGCGAGCCTCATGTCACTCACAACCGCGCTCGGCGCCGCGAGCCCGGAATACGGCGTGCGCGTGCTGGGTGTCAATCCGGGGCCCGTGCTCACCGACCGCGTCGTCAAGATTTCCAGGAAGCGCGCGCAGCAGATGTTCGGCGACGAGGAGCGCTATCCCGAGCTGCTGAAGAAAAATCCGTTCGGGCGGCCGGCGAGCGTGGACGAGGTCGCCGCCACCGTCGTGTTTCTCGCCTCCGACCTCTGCTCGTATACGAGCGGAACCATCGTCACGATCGACGGAGGCTTTTCCAAGCGCGCGGCGGTGTAGCGCGCTTTCCGATTGCGCTACTCGGTTCCGTACTTGGTTTCGACCTGCACGCCGATTTCCTTCAGGAACGGCGTCGGCAGGATTCCTCCGGCACAGACGATCACGACATCGTTCTTGAGCCTGATTTTCTTGCCGCCGTGATCGAGCGCGACGGTCTCGGCGCCGATTTCCTCGACGTTCGACGAGAGCAGCACCTTCAGCTTGCCACCCGCCTCGGCCTTTTGCACCTGTTCGCGGTTCTTCTGCTTCACGCGCGAGAACGCCTCGCTGCGATACGAGAGCGTGACGCTCGTGCCGCGCTCTTGAGCGCAGGCAATCGCAGCCTCGAGCGCGGAATCGCCCCCGCCGACGACGAGCACGTGCTGTCCGAGGTATTGCTCGGGATCGATGAGGTGATAGACCACCTTTGGCTGTTCCTCCCCATTGACGCCGAGCTTACGCGGCGTGCCGCGCCTTCCCATCGCGAGCAGGATCGAGCGCGTCCGGTACTCCTGCCTGGAGGTTCGGACGACGAAGCCGTGGCCCTCCGGTTTCACGGTTTCCATGCGCTCGAAGAAATTGATTTTGAGGCCGGTCTGTTTGACCACGCCCTTCCAGAATTCCAGTAGCTTTTCCTTGCTCACTTCGCCGAATTTCATCTTGCCGATGATCGGCAATTGCACCGGCGCGGTCATCCCGATCTTGTTGCGCGGATAGTGGTAGACGGTCCCGCCGAAGGAATCTTCCTGTTCGACCGTCACGGACTTGAGGTTCTTCTCCTTCGCGGCGAGCGACGCGGAAATCCCGGCCGGCCCCGCGCCGATGATCACCACGTCATAGGGAAAGGCGCTTCCTTTCAGTTTCGCGATTGATTCCAGCGCCTGGCGTCCCTGTTCGACGGCCTTGCGGATGAGCCCCATGCCGCCGAGCTCTCCGGCGATGAATATGCCCGGAACGTTGGTCTCGAAATTCGGCTTGACCTGAGGAATATCCATTCCGCGCTTGGACGTGCCGAACACGAGCCGAATCGCGTCGTGCGGGCACGCCGCCATGCAGGCGCCGTGACCGATGCAAGCGCCCGCGTTCACGAGCTGCGCCTTGCCGCCGATGATGCCGATCGCGTTCTCGGGGCAGGCGGCGACGCAGGCCATGGAGTCGAGGCAGCGGCTGGGATCGATGACCGGGTGCAGCGACGCGGGCTCGTTGAGCCCCGACTCGATCGCTTGCGTCAGGCGAGCCGTGCTTTTGCGTTCGTTCCTGCGGCGCCGCGCGACGTGCCACGCAAAGAAGATCAGGAACGGCACGCCGTACAACAGCATGGCGGTGGCGTTGGAGCTGAGAGCGTCGGGCATGGACGACAAACGCAGTCTTGATCGAGAGGTCTGCGTTTCGACAAAAGAGAACCCTACAGCGCCCTCGGTATTTCCTCCCGGTAATTTTTCACGACCGGCAGGATTTCGTCGAGGAAGCTCGACAAGTTGTCATGACAACGGCATGTCCGCGCGATGACAATGTCATCTGAGCGGCTCTTCTCACAGGTCATCCGTACGATGAGCAACGACTTATCGCCTGCCGCCGACTCATACAGCAGCGAGCGTCGCAGCGGTGTTGAGCGCCGCGCGGCCGCGCGCGCGTCCCCGGATGCCGAGCGTCGCGACGGTGCACGCCCCTTGTCGGCGGCGTCGATCTGGCTGGTCGCGCTCGTGCTCACCTGCGGCGCCTGGGTCGCGGGGCGGTTCAATCTGTATACGCCTGGCTCGGACTTCGGATACTACATGGGGCTCGTCGGTTCGATCCTCATGGCGCTCCTGCTGCTCTATCCGCTGCGCAAGCGCGTTCACTTCCTGCAGCGGGCGGGCGAGCTGCGCCAATGGTTCAAGCTGCACATGTTCCTGGGAATCGCCGGGCCGGTGCTGGTCATTTATCACTCGACCCTCAAGCTCGGCTCGCTCAACGCGGCGGTTGCCTTCTACAGCATGTTGCTCGTGGCCGGCAGCGGCATCATCGGACGCTTCATCTACACGAAGATCCACCACGGCCTCTACGGCCGTCAGACCACGCTGCGGGAGCGCCAGGAGCGCCTCGGACTGTCGGGCGAATCGCTCAAATCAAAGTTCCATTTCGCGCCGCTGATCGAGGAGCGCCTCAAGACTCTGGAGGCTTATGCCGCGGATGAGCGGGGGTTTCTGGGTGTCGGGCGGTTGGTCGCCGTCACCGTGCGGGTGCGTTGGGTGTACTGGAAGAGCATGCGGGAAGTGAGGCGCATTCTCGCGCATGCCGCCGTGCAGCGCGGCTGGGAACCGCGGGAACAGGTTCGTCGAATCCGAGTCGCCCGGCGCGTATTGAAGGGATACCTCAGAGAATTGCAGGAGGTTGCGCAGTTTCGGTCGTATGAGCGCCTGTTCTCCCTCTGGCACGTTCTGCACGTTCCTTTCGTCTTCATGCTGGTGTTCAGCGCGATCGTCCATGTGGTTTACGTGCACATGTACTGAGAGCGGTCATGCCAAGACGACGGATGGTCGCTGCATGGCTCCTCTTCATGCTCGCTTCGGGCGCGTCCGCGCAGAGCCTTGAGACGGCAGTCATGCCCGGCCAGGTTATACAAGGGCACGCCAAGCTCGAGGCCGAGTGCAAGAACTGCCACGTGCGGTTCAACCGCTCGAAACAAACCGGGTTGTGCGTCGATTGCCACAAGGACGTCGGGCGGGATATTTCCGGGCGGCGTGGCTTCCACGGGCGGCTTGCAGAGAAGGAATGCCGCACTTGCCATACGGATCACAAGGGACGAAGCGCGGACATCGCGCCGATCAAGGCCGGCACGTTCGACCATCGGCAGACCGACTTTGCGTTGAACGGTGCCCACGCGTCGCCGAAGGTCGAGTGTCGGGCCTGCCACGTGCTGTCCGGGAAATACCGCGAGGCGCCGTCGGACTGCTACGGTTGCCACAAGAAGGACGACAAGCACAAGGGCAAGCTCGGCAAGGCGTGCGCCGACTGCCACGGCGAGAACAACTGGCAGCAGACCCGCTTCGACCACAGCAAGACCCGGTTTCCGCTGAGGAACGGCCACGCGGACGTTGCCTGCGATTCGTGCCACAAGACGAAGGACTTCAAAGGCGCGCCGCTCGCGTGCGTCGCGTGTCACCAGAAGGACGATCAGCGCAAAGGCCATCAGGGCAAGTTCGGGCAAAGCTGCGAGTCCTGCCACTCGGACAGGAACTGGAAAACGACCAAGTTCAACCACGACCGCGATACTCAATACCCTCTCAAGGGCAAGCATCAGCTCGCCACATGCGAGTCCTGCCACACGGGGATCCTTTACCAGCAGAAGCTTCAGACGGCCTGCATTGCCTGCCACAGGAAAGACGACCAGAAGAAGAACGCGCACCAGGGCCGCTTCGGCGAGAAGTGCGAAAGCTGCCACAGCGAGCGGAGCTGGGCTAGCTCGACTTTCGATCACGACCGTCAAACGAAGTACCCGCTCAGGGGCAAGCACGCTCAGGTCAGATGCGCCGCCTGCCATAGCGGGATTCTCTACAAGGAAACGCTGAGCGCGACCTGCCTCTCCTGTCACCAGAAAGACGACAAGCACAAGGGCCAGCTCGGTCCGAAATGCGAGTCCTGCCACAACGAAGCGAGCTGGCGGCAGACGCGCTTCGATCACGGCCTGACGCGCTTTCCGCTTCTCGGCAAGCACGCCGGCGTCAAGTGCCAGGATTGTCACACGACCCCTCAGTACAAGGACGCCAAGACGGACTGCTACTCGTGCCACCGCAAGGACGACAAGCACAAGCTCCGACTCGGGACGCAGTGCGAGGAGTGCCACAACGCACGCAGCTGGACGCAATGGGATTTCGATCACAACAAGCGCACGAAATTCATCCTCGACGGCAAGCACGTGGGCCTCGACTGCCTCGCCTGCCACAAGTTCCCGGTTCGCGGACGCGCGGTCATCGCCACCACCTGCGTCAGCTGCCACGAGGATGTCGACGCACACCGTGGCGGCTTCGGGCGGCTCTGCGAGGCCTGCCATCTCACGAGTTCATTCAAGACCCTCAAGCCCGGGAGCGCCGGGCGTCCGTTTCGCTGAAAGGAAAATCGCCATGAACACGATGCGCATAGCTCGCTTCGTACTCCCCGCACTCATCGGCGTCATTGCGATCGCGGCCGCGGTGCGAGCCGGCCCTTCGGTTGCGCAGCAAAAAGGCCGCGTCACTTACGACCACTTGCGCACGAAATTTCCGCTGACCGGCGCTCACGCGAATACGCCCTGCGAAACCTGCCACGTCGGCGGACGCATGGCGGGCACGCCGACCCAGTGCGCCTTCTGCCACCGCCCGGGCAGCGGCATCGCCGTCACGGTGATGCCCGTCCGGCACGTTCAGACCGCCGAAGCCTGCGATGTCTGCCATCGCTCCGCGGCCACATGGACCGGAGCCCGCTTCTCGCACGTCACGGTGACGCCGGGCACGTGCTTCTCGTGCCACAACGGCAGCACGGCCAGCGGCAAGCCGAGTGGTCACATCATGACCACTGCGCCCTGTGATACGTGCCATCGCACCGCTGCATGGATCCCCGCGGCCTTCAACCATGCGAGCGTTGCTCCCGGGAGCTGCGCCACCTGCCACGGGGTCACCGCGACTGGAAAACCCGCCGGTCACGTGGTCACGACGGCTTCCTGCGATGCGTGTCACCGCACGACCGCGTGGATTCCGGTGACGGCATTCAATCACGCCGGAGTGATGCCGGGAACCTGCGCGACCTGTCACTTTCCGGGCGGACCGGGCCTCGCCAAGCCGGCCAACCACATCCCCTACGAGTCCCAGCTGCTTGCCGGCTCAAGCCTGGGCTGCGACTCCTGCCACAAGAGCACGGCCAGTTTCACGACCGAGACCATGAACCACAACAACAGCACCGGTAGCGGCGCGGGCTGGTGCAAGGGCTGCCATTTGAGCGGCACGAGCTACCTGGGGAACATGCAGAAGAAATCGCTGACCCATCAAAAAGCCACCGGGGTCACGGACTGTTCCCAGTCCGGCTGCCACAGGCCCCTGGGCACTCAAGGCTCCACCTACCGGAGTTGGTAGGGCGCACCGCAAGCCGAACGGTCATGCGTCGCATCGTGTGCGTGGTTCTCGCCGCGATTCCGATCGCCGCCTCGCTGCATGCTCCGCTGGCGCCAGCCGAGGTCATCGACGACATCGCAATCGAGCGGCACGGGTCCGGGGCGAGGGTCCGGCTGCGTCTGACCGGTCCGCTGCACTACATCCGCGACTACGCTTCCGCGGACGGCGAAACGGTCAACGTGACGCTGCAGGCCCTGGCGCCGGAGACCTTTGCGCGGGGGGCGTTCTTCGACGAAGTCAGGCTGTCGCCGCGGGATCCAGCCGTGCCGCGGTTCGCGGTGAGGGTGAGCCTGGATCCGCGCTGCGATCCTGCACCCAATCCGGTTTGCGTGCTGATCCGTTTCGAGCGCCCGGTCCGCTGTCGAGTCCGGCTGGGCGAGGATCGCCGCAGTCTGCTGCTCGCCGTTGCTTCCAGAGGGGAGGAGGGTCCCCCGCGAAAAGTCAGGGAAAAACCCTGACGCGAACGGCGCATCGGGAACCCTGACATGCTCGCGCGCGGTCTTCTGCCGCCGCTCGTCGCGCTTGCCCTCGCGCTGCCGCTGCCCGCGGCGCGGGCGCAGGGGCCGGCAGATCTCTACGTGGTCGCGCTGGCGAGGGTGGCGACGATCGCGCAGCGGCCGGCGACCCCGCTGCCCGCCGCCTTCCGCGGCAAATCGCTTTACTGGAGGGTCCTGAGGTCGGAGAAATCAGCCAGCTATCAGCTGTGCCTCGGCTTCTTCGGCACGCGCGCGGAAGCGGAAGGGGC